>DASZYY010000182.1:0-1904 GCA_035545175.1 Mycobacteriales bacterium | reverse complement strand
CGCTCGACGTTCCTCGTCGCCGGCACCGAGGCCCACGGTGTGCTCGACAGCATCCGCGCGGTGCGCAGCTTCACGCCGGCGCACGTGTCGCGCCGCGCTGCGGTCGGGATCTGGGGCTACTCGGGTGGCTCGTTCGCGAGCGTCGTCGCGACCGAGTACCAGCCGCGGTATGCACCCGACATCAAGCTGCGGGCGATCGCGCTGGGCGGCCTGGTCGGCAGCGTGCGCGCCTCGATCGACGACTTCAGTGGCAGTGTCGCCGGCGGGGCGATCCCGATGGGCATCAACGGGTTCCTGCGCGGCTACCCGAACCTGCACCTGTTGCAGTACCTCAACGCGACCGGCCGCCGCGACGTCAGGGCGACCGCGCACGACTGCATCGACGAGGCGGTCTCGCGCTACCCGTTCCTGTCGATCGAGCAGATCGAGTCGCGACCGCACGCGCTGGACGCGAAGCCGGTGGCGCGAATGCTCTGGCACAACAGCCCGCTGGGGATTCGCGGTACGCCGACTGCGCCGATCTACGACTACCACGCGGAGGCCGACGAGCTCGCTCCGATCAAGCCGGCGCTGCGGTTGCTGCACCGGTTCTGCGACGCGGGCGTCGTCGTGCAACACGTGCAGTCGCCGGCCGGCGAGCACCTTTCCGAGGTGGCGACCGGAGCGCCTGGAGCGATTCGCTTCTTCACCGATCGCTTCGCCGGCAACAAGCCGGTCGACACCTGCGCGACGCTGCCCTGGAGCTGACCTACCTCAGAGGTTGAACGTCGCGCCCAGGCTTGCCGCCGTCCGCGCGTTGCGGAGCCGCGCGACGCCGAGCAGGTCTTCGGTCGTGCCGAGCAGCGAGTAGTGCGTGAAGTGCCGGTGCGAGCGGGTTCCCGCCACGACGGTCGGTCCGATCACGACCGTGGCGACCTGGTTGCTCGGCGCGGAGTAGTCGTTCTCGTCCCACGTCACGAACACGACCGTCTTGCCCGCCCGGTAGAGGGGCGACGTCGTGATCTGCTTCAGCCAGTAGCCGAGCCACGAGTCGGCCGTCTTGGTGGAGCAGTCGTGACCGTCGTCGCAGAGGTTGGGGGCGATGAAGGTGAAGCCGGGCAGATGCCCGGCGGCGAGGTGGCGGGCGAACCGGCCGCCGGTGGCGCCCATCGGCAAGTCGTGCGCCCGGCACGAGGCGTGCAGCGCCGTGTAGTAGACGGCTGGGTTGTGGCGGGCGGCGTACTTGCCGTAGGAGCGGGTGTCGCAGGGCTGCTTCATGTTCTCCGCGTATGCCACCCAGCCCGCCTTGCCGGCGGCGTCGAGCTGACCGAACAGCGACGTTCCCGCGACGGGGCACGAGCCGGGGTCGCAGTCGCTCGTGATGCCGTGCGTCGAGCCCGACGTCGCCGCGACGTAGTTGGGAAGCGAGGGGTGACGGACTGCGTCGTAGTCGGTCGCCGTGCCGCAGGCCTTCGCGTACGACGCGAGATGCGTCGCGCCGCCGTTGTTGCCGAGGATCTGGCGGTAGGAGCGGTTCTCCATCCAGATCCAGATCACGTGGCGGTACGTCGTGTGCTGTTCCCAGCCGCACGGCTGCTGCCGCCCGGTCGCGGCGAAGGCGGCTGATGGGTCGTGTGCGACGGCGCGTTGCACCGAGAGGTTGCTGCCGACGCTCCCGGACGGTGTGGTGGCGCAGGCACCGGCGGCCGGCACTACCAGGGCGGTGACAGCGAGCAGGCGAAGCGTTCGCCGAATCACACTCATACGCTAGGCCCGTGGAGATTTGGTACAACCCGAGGTGCTCGAAGTGCCGGATCGCGAAGGAAGCGGTCGAGGAAGCGGGGCTCGCCTACAACCTTCGCTACTACCTCGAAAACGCGCCGACCGAAGCCGAGCTGCGCGACGTGATCAGCCGCATTGGACTC
>DASZYY010000181.1:0-3160 GCA_035545175.1 Mycobacteriales bacterium | reverse complement strand
CGGCGACTCGTTCACCGTCGGTGACATCGGCCGGCTCGACGCCGAGGGGTTCCTTTATCTATGCGGTCGCGCGGCTGAGGTCGTGGTCTCCGCCGGTGTCAACGTGTATCCGGCTGAGGTCGACCAGGCCCTCAGCGACGTGCCCGGAGTCGTCGACCTTGCGGCCGTCGGTGCTCCCGACGACGAACGCGGCGAGGTGCTGGCTCTGTTCGTCTCGCTCGCAGAGGACGCTGATGCGCAAACGGTCCGCACCGCCATCGATGCCGCCGCGGCTGAACGGCTCGCGCCGTACAAGCGGCCGCGAGCAGTGCATGTCGTCGACGAGATTCCCCGCGACCAGACCGGAAAGCTCCTTCGCCGCGTCCTGAGAGACCGCCTCTGGGAGGGACGGCAGCAGTTTGCGAACCCCTAGACTCCGCGCCGTGCGGACGCCCCGATGAAGGTCCTCGTCACTGGAGGGACCGGCTTCGTCGGCGCGCACACCGTTGCGGCTCTGGTCACCGCCGGCCATGACGTGCGCTTGTTGGCGCGCCGCCCGGAGCGGATCGCAACGACGCTCGGCGAGCTGGGCGTCGACACCACCCGCCTCGAGGTCGTCCAAGGCGACATGGTCGACGCCGACGCGGTCGGTCGCGCCGTCGCCGGAACGGACGCGGTCATTCATGCCGCTGCCGTCGTCGCAGCCCTCGACCGAAAGCATGCAGAGCAAGCCCTGCACACGAATGTCGACGGCACCCGAACCGTTCTCGACGCCGCGATCGCCGCCGGCTGCGATCCCGTCGTCCACGTGTCGAGCATCGCGGCGTTGTTCACACCCCACGTCGATCTCCTGACCGTCGATCTCCCGCCCGTCGTCGACGCGGCAAACCCCTACACGCGGTCGAAGGCACTCGCCGACGAGCTCGCGCGAGACCGCCAGGCCTCCGGGGCGCCCGTCGTAATCGTCTATCCGGGTGGCGTGGTGGGACCTCGGGTCGGCGAGCTGTGCGGCGACGCCGCCGAGGGCTTCGCCTCGATCCTGCGGCTCGGCTTTCTCTCGCTGACCGACGGCGGCATCAACGTCATCGACGCACGCGACCTCGCCGCGGTGCTCACCGCCACGCTGACGCCGGGTCGGGGTCCACGCCGCTACATGGCGGCCGGTCAGCTCGTGATGCTGCCCGACATCCTGCGGATGTTCCGGCAGGCGACCGGCCGGCGGATTCCGTCGATGCCGACCCCGGCTGCCGTCTACCGCGTGCTCGGTAGCCTGCTCGACGCGATCCGGCGGGTCGTCCCGTTCAGCACCGTGTTCACCGCCGAGGCGATGGAGCTGCTCACCCGGCCCAAGGACAGCGACGACTCCGCGGTCCATCAAGAGCTCGACGTCCACTACCGAGAAGTCGCGGGGACCATCGAAGACGGGCTTCGCGGCTTGTACGCCGCGGGTCACCTCACCGCGAAACAAGCGGGGGCCCTCGCTCGTTGAGAGACTGTGCCCATGCGTAACTGGCTGCGCCGCGCCGCCGTCACCGTCACCGCCGTCGCCGGCCTCGCGGTCGCGCTCCCGGCGCACGCCGGCGCGCCCGGCTTCGCGCCGTACCGGCACCCGACGTTCCACTGCCCGACGGTGCACCGCTACGGCAACGGAAAGGCGCCGAGCCTCAACCACATGGCCGGCTTCAGCAGCACGCTCTGCGTCGTCTACAACAAGCGGGACATCACCGCGGACAACGGCGGGGCCGTGCGGTTCACTCTCGCCGAGCCGGCGAGGTTCGCCGTTGCGGGCAAGTGCCAGTACTGGCAGCGCGACCACTGGAAGATCCGGCTCGATCGCGGCTTCGGCAAGCTCGTCGAGTGGGACGGCAGCTACTGGTGGGACCTGCGCACCGGCGCCGGCGCGGCGATTCTTCGTCACTTCCGGATTGCCGGTGCCCCGGTCGGGCCGACCCAAGCCGCCGCGGCCATCGCGACGGTGAGCCCGCCGCTCGCGGCAGCGATCCGCAAGTACGGCGCGGGTCCACGCGGCGGCTTCGGCGCAGGAATGACCTTCCCGAGCGGCATCGGCTGCTGAGCGTGGACCTCAACCGCCGCGAGCTGCTGTGGCTCGCCGGGATCGGGTTGGCCGGCATGCCGGCGGTGGCCAACGCGGCGACGCCGCCCGATCCGCCCAGCCCGCTCGGCGCCGTCGGCACCGATCCGGTCGGGTTGCTCGGCACGACCAGCGATCCGGAGACGCTCACGATCGAGGCTGTGGCCGACACCCTGATCCCCGGCGCGAAGCGGTTCGACGGCGATGTCGCGATCGCCGGCGTCTCGCACGGCGCCGGCGCGGTTCAGGCCGGCGCGATCGAGTTCATCCGGTTCCGTGGAACCGGAGTCGGCGCAGCACTGCCGGCCTTCGCGGCGGCCGTCAACGCCGAGGCGGTCGCGTACGCCGCCGAGCACGGGATCGTGCCCGACCCGACCGTGCCGCCGTTCGTCGGCTTCGGCTACAAGGACCGCAAAGGAATGCTCGACGGCTTGCTCAACGTCGGCGGCGGCGAGGAGCAGCTGTTCTGGTTCGCCCTCGCCGGCCTGGTCTTCCTCGCCTACCACACGGCCGGCTACCTCGACACCGCCGAAGCCGTGCGGCAAGGGCACCCAGGGCTGAAGGCGATCGGCTTCCCCAAACCGGATCGCGACGGACTGTGGCGCTTCCCGAAGTTCTCCTACCGGCGCAAGCTCGCCGAGTCGCACCCGCACACCACGAAGACCGGCCACCCGCGATGAGCCCCGTCACCGAGAAGACCGATGTGCTGGTCATCGGCTCCGGCCCCGGGGGTGCGATCCCGGCGTACCGGCTGGCGGCCGGCGGCGCCAAGGTGACGATCCTCGAGCGCGGCCCATGGCTCGAGACCAACGACTTCACCCACGACCTGCGGATCGACACCTACACGCGGATCGTCGACTACATCACCGCCAACGGCGTCAGCGTCGTCGCCGGGAACTGCGTCGGCGGTTCGAGCGTCATCTACTTCGCCGGCGCGCTGCGGGCGCCGACCTTCGTGTTCGATCGCCATGACAGCGCGGGCCATCGGATCTGGCCGAAGGATGTCACCCGCTCCTCGATCGACCCTTGGTACGACCTGGTCGAGGAGACGCTGCCGATCGCGCAGCAGTCGTGGAACGACGTGCCGTA
>DASZYY010000180.1:0-11430 GCA_035545175.1 Mycobacteriales bacterium | reverse complement strand
CCGATGAGCGACGACCGCGACCCGGTGATCGAACAGCAGCTGCGTGACGCGCTCCGCGCGACCGCGGACACCGTGCAACCAGGGGGAGATGGCCTGATGCGAATCCAGCAGCGCGTTGGCGCGCGAACCGGCCGGCAACGTTGGCTACGCCCGGTGCTCGTCCTCGGCTCGGTGATCGTCGTTGCCGCCGTGGCGGTCGGCGGAGTCGCGATCGCCCGCCACAACAACAACAACGCCCAGGTGAGGGTCGGCGACCAAACCGGTACGTCGACGCCGGCGCCGGCCGAGGGCTTCCCGGCGCAGGGGATCTTCCCGTTCACCAACGCGAAGGACGAGGCGGACTGGCAGCAGGGCTTCGTCTCCGGCGGCCACTCGCCGTGGATCTCCGATCCCGAAGGTGTCGCCACCTCGTGGGTGCCCTACTACCTGAAGGCGAAGAACGTCGACCAGGTCATCGACAAGCAGGTCACCGCGACCACTGCCGACGTGACGCTCGGCCGCAACGCCAGCGAGGGTGGCTTGCAGCCCGTGGTCGTCGTACATCTGGTCAAGTTCGACAAGGCCTGGATCGTCACGGGCGCGTCGGACCCGCACAACCTGCTCACGATCTCCACGCCGACGGCCGGGTCGACCGTCTCCTCGCCGCTCACCGTCACCGGTCCCGGTTTCGGCGTCGACGAGGTGGCGAAGGTCGAGCTTCGTGACGCGACCACGCCGACGCTCATCTCGAGCGCGTCCACGGATGGGTTCGGCAACGGCACCCAGCAATGGTCGGCGACGTTGTCCTACGCGAACCCGCCGAGCACTGCGGGCGTCGTCGTGGCGATGACGTTGTCCGCCGCTGACGGCGGGGTCGCGCAGATCGCCGCGGAGAAGGTCGGCTTCGACCAGGCCACGACAGGTACGACGAGCGGCGGCTTCTACGGCGTGCAGGGTGGGGTGATCGAGCGGTTCGCCGCGGACGGGACGCCGCAAGGACCGGTCACCGGCTCGGAGTCGCACGGCACCGTCGCCGAGGTGCACGAGGTCGCCGGCAGCCTCTACTACACCGCCGGCACCACGAAGTGCCCGTCATCGCTGTACTCGATGGCGGCTGACGGCGGGAACTCCACCACCGTCGCCAACGCGGACGCCGGCTTCGGCATCACCGGATTCGACGTCGGCGCGAGCGGGCGGGTCGTGTACTTCGAGAGCGGCTGCGGGAGCGACGCGGGGAAGGGCAAGCTGGTCGTGCCCGGAATCCCGCACCGGCCCGGGATCGCCATCCCGTTCGCCAGCGAGCCGCCAGTCATCGAGGGCGACCCGGTGTGGGAGGCCGACGGAGTCCACGTAGACGCCTTCGTGCGGACCGGTATGCAGGGCTACCTGGCGCGATACGACTCGACCAGCGGGGACAACCCGACGCCGACCGCCAACGCGTGCAGCCAGTACGACCCGGCAACCCAGCTGACAGGCGCTCTGGCAACGGCTCCGGACGGCACGCTGTGGTTCGCCGGCCAGACCGGCTCCTCGATGCAGGTGCTCAGCTGCAACGCCGGCCAGCCCAACGTCGAGTACACGGTTCCGGTCAACGGCAGCCCGACCTCGCTGGCGGTGGACGGGTCCGGAGACATTTTGCTGACCGACTCCGACGGCAAGGTGTTCATCGGCTCACCCGGCGAGGTGCCCCGCGAGCTGTCGATCGTCGGCGGCGCGAGCTCGGCAACCTGGTAGTCATTTCCGCGCGAGCGGCGCGTCCCTCCTGAGCGTGGGGCGCGCCGTCCGCTGTCCAAATCCGCTCGATCCCGGACAAGGCGGGTGGCTTCGACCCCACCACAGTGACTAGACCGAAATCCCCCCGGTTCGCCATGTTCGCGGCAGGGTGGTTTGCCGAATCCTGAGATAGGCGCCGAACTTTCTCCGCACAGCGGGCTGGTGTCGGGCAAACATCGACATCTCGGGAGATTCAACGTGACCACGCATCATTCGCGCACGGCGATCGCGACCGGAACCTGTCTGACCTTCGGCGTCGCGGTCGCGGTCGCGATCGGCGCCGTCCCGCAGGTCTCCGGAACCAGCTCGCCGGCAACCGTCTCGGTGGCGGCGCCGTCGGCCGCTCACTTCCTGCGCCTTCCGGCGCACATCGCGGTGGCGCACCATGCGGCGCGCCACGTGCGGCATGCCGCGCACTCGGCGCATGTCGCGACGTCGACGGGCTCCGGCGCGGCGTCGAGCCGGCCGGCGTCGAACCCGGCCAGCACGTACGTGTCCGGCTTCAGCGCGCAGCCGGCCGACGCGGGCACGACCTCGGCCGAGGCCGCCAACATCAAGCACGCCGTTGCCCATCACCACAAGCAGCGCCATCACCACAAGAAGCGCCATCACCACCACGCGACGACGACCAAGCCCAAGCTCGCACCGCGTACGACGCCGTCCGCGTCGGCCGTGTCCAGCGCGATCGCCGGCCTGCGCAGCTACGTCCACACGCCCTTCACGCCGACCAGCGCACAGGTCGGGCAGTTCGGTGACGAGGTCTGCTCCGCGTTCGACCAGAACGAGACGTTCGCGCACGTGAAGTCGGTCATCCTCGCGAAGGTCAAGCAGCTGCCGTTCACGACGGTCAGCGCTGGTGCCGCTGACTACGTCGTCAAGACCGCGGTTGCGCTCTACTGCCCGGGCTACAAGTCCAAGGTCAGCTGAACCCGGATGACTGCAGACATCCGGTTCAGCGTTCCTGTCAGTCGCGTCACCAGGACCACCCTCGTCGTCGACGGCCTGGTCGTCGATGCGCCTGGTGGAGCTCGGCTGCTCGATGGCGTCTCCTTCGCGGTCAGCTCGGGCAGCATGACGGCAATCGCCGGCCCGACCGGCGCCGGAAAGACGAGCCTCGCGGCGGCGATCGCCGGCGCCATCCCGTTGACCTCGGGTGCGATCGTGGTCGGCGGCGTGGACGTCTCCCGGTTGGAGTCCGCGCGCCGCGGCATCGGGTACGTCGCCCAGCACGACACCTTGCACGGTGAGCTCACCGTCCGGCAGACCCTCGACTACGCGGCCGAGCTCCGGCTTCCCGGGGTCGGCGCCGAGGAGCGGCGAGCGCGGGTCGACGCGCTCATCGATGAGATCCGGGTGCGACCACAGGTTGCGACGCGGGTCCAGTCGCTGTCCGTGGGCCAGCGCAAGCGGGTCAGCATCGCGGTCGAGCTGCTGAGCCGGCCCGAGGTGCTGATCCTCGACGAGCCGACTTCCAGCCTCGACCCCGGATACGAAGCCACCGTGATGGCGACGCTGCGGCGGCTCGCCGATCTCGGGCAGTGCGTGCTCATCGTCACCCACAGCCAGCAGGTCATCGCGGACTGCGACCAGGTTGCGGTGCTCGCGACCGGCGGTGGCCTCGCCTACTTCGGGTCGACCGCCAACCTGCACTCCTACTTCGGAACGTCGTCGCCGGCTGAGCTGTTCACGCTGCTCGATGCACCGGAGACGCTGTTCATCCCGAAGCCGCCGGAGCCGGTGCGCCCGATGCCCGGGCGCCCGCGCACGCGGGTGGTGCGGGCGTCGATGCGCAGGCAGCTCGTCACGCTCACCCGCCGCTACGCGCGGGTGACCTTCGCCGACCGCCGCCGCAGCGCCCTGTTCGCGATACAGGCAGTGGTTCTCGGTGGGCTGCTGCTCGCCTTCGTCACGACGGGCGGTCTGCAGCGTCCGCACGACGCGCTCGGTCAGGTCACGCCGCTGTCCGCAACCGGAATGGCGGTGCTGCTGACCACCTGCATCACCTGGCTCGGCATGTCGAACGCGATCCGCGAGATCGTGAAGGAGCGCAAGATCCTGGTCCGGGAGCGTCGCGCCGGACTGTCTGCCGCGGCGTACGTCGCGTCGAAGCTTTCCGTGCTCGGCCCGCTGGTCGTCTTCCAGGCGGCCGCCGTCACCGCGATCTCGGTGCAGCGACAGCGGGTGCCGTCGTCCGGTGCGGTGATCGGGTCCGGCACGGTCGAGCTCATCGTCGCGATGTCGCTCGCCGGACTGTGCGCCGTCACGCTCGCGATGTTCGTCTCCGCCGTCGTCGGCAGTGCGGACAAGGCGCTCGCGCTGCTGCCCATGATCGTCGTGGTCGAGTTCGTGCTCTCCGGGCTGTCGCCATCGGTCCACGTGCCAGGCCTCGGCGCGCTTCGTGACCTGGCCGCGTCGCGATGGGCCGTGCAGGCGATCGGCTCCACGGTGACCGGCAACAGCCACAACTGGTGGAGCGCGATCCAAGCTCTCGCCGGCCTGAGTGCCGTCGCAGTGACGGGCACGTTCCTGGCGGTGTACCGCTCATTGCGAACTCGCACGGTGCGCCGTGCCCGCCCCTCCCTGTCGGTCGCGCTGATCGGCGCAGCGCGACGGACCAACCCGGAGATGATGCGGTTGTCGCGTGCCGGTGGCGCCTGTCTCGCCGGCGTCGCGCTGGTCGTTGCCGGTGCCCGAGTAGTGCTCCCGTTGGCGCCTGTCACGCCCGCGGCGGCCGCACCCGCTGCCGCGCACGCCAACACGGGCGTGGATCTGCCGACCGCGTTAGCAGCGAACGTTCCCGGTGTCGTCGGGAACATGCTGTGGCTGTTCCAAGCCGGCACTCAGCTCGGCCTCGACCTCACCACCGTGGCCTACATCGAGACCTCGCAGCCCTGAGCAGGCCGAGATCCGACTGAGCACGTCAGTGGTCGGTCTCGGACGGTGGAGCAGCCCCTCCCCGAGGCCTCCGAAGAGACAGCGGAGCAGGAGCGTGCGCCGGTTCGACCGCGCGATTACCGCGATCCACCGCCGCAGCGTCGCTCCGCCGTACAGCAGCTTCTCGACCGGAGCCAGTGCGCCGCTGTACAGGAGCAGCCACACCTTGTTGCGAACCTCGTAGCGGAACCGAGGGCCGGGGTCCCCGCCGGTGACCGTCGCGTGCTCGACGACACTGGCCGGACACCAAAGCCCCACCGCGTCACGTAGCAACCGCGAGGTGTACTCGAAGTCGTCGTTCCAGATGAAGTAGCCGGCCAGCGGCAGGTCGTGCCTGCGACAGGCGTCGCCATCGATCAGCACCGAGACGAACGATGCCGACCGGATCGGGACGCAGCCGGCGACACCCGCCGCTCTCCGTGCGACCTTCGACGCGAACGGTCGGCGGCGCGGAACGTTCATCCGGATGGGTCGACCGCCGTGATCGACCACCCGACTAGCGACCAGCACCGGCTCGCCCGGATAGCGGTCACGTGCCGTCAGCAGCCGAGCGAGCGCGTCCGGGCGCGGCGCTGCGTCGTCGTCCATCAGCCAGATCTGGCCGGCCTGCGATCGAACTGTCGCCACCCCGTACGCGAAACCACCGGCGCCGCCGAGGTTGTCGCTCAGCGCATGGATCTCGACCCTCGGATGACGCTGCATGATGGCTGCCCTCGTCGTGTCGCTGCCCGCGTTGTCCACGACCACAACCCGATTGACACGGATGGTCTGTCCTTCGATCGCGTCGAGGCAGCGAAGGAGGAGAGCCAGGCGGTCGTAGGTGACGACGACCACGACGACGTCCGCGGCCACTATCCGAGCCGCCGCCGCGCGACGTACCCGATGCGCTTCACGGTCGGACCCCATCGGGCGACGACCGGTGAGCGCGACAGCATCCGCGGCGGCTTCCTCGCGTGCTCGTACCGCCGTTCGATCGTGTGCGCAAGTACGTCGAGGGCCGCGTCGAGCAGGTCGGCGTCGCTTGCCGCTGATGGATCGCCTTCCGTGGCGATGACATCCGGCGCGTCCAGCTCGCCGAGATCGCCGACGATGTCCACACCGAGTGCGCCGAGCTGCTGAACCCGTCGCGCCGACTGTTCCCGAACCCACGCGTGCCGCTCCGCGGGGACCGCGACGCGTCCGGCGCCGGAGCGCCCGGCGAGCACGGTGTGCGCGAGGGTGTTCTTGACGTTGCGTGCGTAGAACCACTGCGGCAGCTCCGAGAGCCGCGCGTTGAGTCGCCGAAGCAGCTCCACCTCGGACAACCCTAGGGAGGCGTTTGCTCGCACGCGGCCGAAGTCGACCGGCGCGTCGGCGATGCCCAGCACTGACGCGAAGCGTCGCCACAGCAGGTCGGGCGGGGCCCCGGTACGGGGAACCGTCACGAGATGGACCCGTTCGCGGGGTACGACCTCGCTCCACCGGCGTAGCACCGCGACGGTGTCGTGCGCGGTCCAGAACCACTTCGCCCGCGGTCGTCGGCGCCGCGGCGGGGTGTCGATGATGTCGCCGAGCCACTCCTGCCAGGTGCGAGCGTTTCGATGCTTGACCGTCTCCTGCCACTCCGCCGGCAGTAGAGAGGCCAGGTCACGCGACGTCACGATGACGTGAACCTCGGCGGGTGCGAGGCACTCGACGGCTCGCCGCGCCTGTCTCAGATCGGCACCGATCAGTAGTTCGTGCGTGATGACCGCGACCCCACCGGCGCCGCGCGCCTGCCTCGCGAGTGCGGTCCAGGCGCCGTGCCAGGTGATCCCCGGATCGTCCGCATCCTGCGGCAGGTCTCGCAGGTCCTGTGCCGCCCGGTAGTGGTCTGCACCATCGGTACCGGGCAACGTCACGCCGTAGCGTGCGAGCTCTGCGCGGTTCCGCCAGAGCACGTCCTGCAGGAACGTGGTCCCGCACTTCGGTTCGCCGATGTGCAGGTAGACCCGGGTCCTGGTCATGCCGAGCGATCCGTCGTGATCCTGCGGGTGCGCCGCACGGCGTTCGTCGCATGCCAGTACCCGCGGCGTACCCGATGCACCGTCTGCGAGCGCAGGCTCATGGCGATCACGGCCCGCTTCAGCCTGGACGGTGTCTTCGAGCCGAGCGAGTCCGCCGATGCCGCCGGCTCCAGCGAGACGCCCTGCGTCGCGGCGACCGCCGTGAGCAGCGCGGTGGTCGCCGTCAGCGACGGCACGAGCAGCTCGTCGTCCCCGACGTCCACGGGGCTGCGGGAGCCGAGCGGTTCGTCGGGTACCAGGTCGTCGAGGTCGCCGACGATGTCGAAGCCGGAGAGCCGAAGGCCTGCCGCCACCCGCTCCGACTCGCGACGCGCCCACTCGAAGCGCTCTCTCGGAAGCTCCAGACGCTCTGCCTTCGACCGCGCAGCCAGCGCGGTGTTGGCCACCACGTCTTTCACCATGCGCATGTAGAGCCAGTCCGGCAGCTCCTCGGGCAGCTCCAGATTGAGTCGGCGCAGGAACTCCGCCTCGGTCAGCCCCAGCGAGGCGTTCACCGGCGCGCGCGTCAGGTCGACGTCTTCGTGGTCGGCGCCGATGACCTTGGCGAAGCGGTGCCACAACACGTCGGGGGCGCTGCCGCGCGGTGGCACCGTTACGACGTGCACTCGTGCCGACGGCAGCCCGGCAGACCAGATGCGCAGGATCTCGAGTGAGTCGTGCACGCGCCAGAACCACCACTGCCGCCGGTCGGCCGCAGGGGACTCGTCATCGATGACGTCGCGCAGCCAGTCGGTCCACGAGCGCGTGCTCCGGTGCTTCACGCTCTCCTGCCACTCGGCGGGCAGCAATGTCGCGAAGTCTCGAACGCACAGGACGACGTGAACCTCCGCCTCGCCGAACGACTCAACCGCCCGGCGTGCCTGAGCTGCACTCGCCGCCGACAGCAGCTCGTGAGAGATGACGGCCACCCGCGGGGCGCGAAGTGCCTGCCGCACCAGCCGCTCCCAGGCGCCGGCGTGTGGCCCGATCGGGTCGTTCGGCAGCTGCTCGACCTCACGCAGGTCCTGGGTCGCGCGCCAGTGCGCGAGCGGTCTGGGGCCGGGCAACATGACGCCGGCACGGGCGAGTGCCGCCCGGTTCCGCCACATCACCTGTTGCAGGTGGGTGCTTCCGGTCTTGGGTTCGCCGATGTGCAGGTACACCACCGGCCGGCTCCCCACGATCGAAAAGTAGCCCGGATTGGGTGGCCGAAATCCGGCCGCACCCGAGGTTCACCAAGTGATCGCTCGCCGTACGCCAACTGGCCTCCGGTCGCGCACTTACGTCGGGAAGCCTGCTCATGTCGGCACGGGGACGGGCGCTGACAGATCGCCAACCGGATCGGAGACGGGCAACAGTGCACGAGCCGTTCGCGCTCTTGCTGCCGGTGTTCGGCGGCGACCGCGCCGAGCATTTCGAGCGGGCCTTCCGAAGCTCGGTCCACGACCAGTTCCTGCCGCCGGACCAGGTCGTCCTGGTGCAGGACGGACCGGTCGACATCGAGCTCGCGAACTGCATCGCGCGCCTGCGCGACACCTCACCTGTGCCGGTTACCTACGTACCGCTCCAGGCGAACCTCGGTCTCGGACCGGCGCTCGACCTCGGGCTGGAGGCAAGCGACTTCGACGTCGTGGCACGGATGGACGCCGACGACGTGTCCATGCCGTGGCGGTTCCAGGTTCAGCTTCCGCTGATCGAGACCGCGGACATCGTCGGGGCTGGTCTGCTCGAGTTCACCGATGACACCGATCAGATCGTGGGACGTCGAGTGCCGCCCGTCGAAGCCGACGTGATTCGCGAGTATGCGCGCTTGCACGATCCGTTCAACCACCCGACGGTCGTCTACCGGCGGCAGGCGGTGCAGGCGGCCGGCGGCTACGGCGGGTTGAGGCGCATGGAGGACTACTGGCTGTTCGCCCGGATGCTTGCTGATGGCGCCGAACCGGTCAACGTCGCCGAGCCGCTGGTCTACTACCGCGTCGGAAGCGGTGCCTACCAGCGGCGTGGAGGCGCCGGGATGCTGCGGGCCGAGCTCGCCCTGCAGCGCGAGATGCGTCGCGCCGGCCTGACGTCCGGACCGGAGTACGCCCGCAATCTCGCGGTTCGTGGTGGCTACCGGCTGGTTCCGTGGCGACTGCGCCGCAACCTCTACTCCAGTCTCGTGGCGACTCGTTTCGAGCCGGTTCGCGAGCCCGTGCGGTACGCGAACGGCGAGCCCGCGTTCGGACTCGTGTAGTGACTGATCTGCTTGTAGTCGGCTCGGGGTTCTTCGGACTGACCGTCGCCGAGCGTTGCGCCACCGAGCTCGGCCTCAAGGTGCGCGTCATCGAGCGACGCGACCACCTGGGCGGCAACGCCTACAGCGAGATCGAGCCGAGCACCGGGATCGAGATCCATCGCTACGGCTCGCACCTGTTCCACACGTCGAATCGGCGGGTGTGGGACTACGCGAACCGGTTCACGGCCTTCACCGGCTACCGCCACCACGTCTGGACTCGGCACAACCGCCGGATCTACCCCCTGCCCATCAACCTGGCCACGATCTGCCAGTACTTCGAGCGGGCCATGACGCCGACCGAGGCGCGCGCGCTCGTTGCCGAGCAGGCGGGGGAGGTCCGTGGGAATGCCGGCAACCTCGAAGAGAAGGCGATCTCGCTGATCGGCCGGCCGCTCTACGAGGCGTTCATCCGCGGCTACACCGCGAAGCAGTGGCAGACCGAGCCGCGTGAGCTGCCCGAAGAGATCATCACGCGGCTACCGGTGCGGTACACCTTCGACAACCGCTACTTCAGCGACACCTACGAAGGCCTGCCGGTCGAGGGCTATACGGCGTGGCTCGAACGGATGGCCGACCATCCGAACATCAGCATCGACCTGCGGTCGGACTTCCAGGACGTGCGCGGCGACGCGATCGGCGCAGTGCCGATCGTCTATACCGGGCCGCTCGACGCCTACTTCAACCATGTCGAAGGGTCGCTGGGGTGGCGCACGCTCGACCTCGAGGTCGAGGTCTGCGACACGGGAGACTTTCAGGGAACGTCGGTCGTGAACTACGCCGACGAGTCCGTGCCCTTCACGCGGATCCACGAGTTCCGCCACCTGCACCCGGAACGCGACCACTACCCGGCTGACCGAACGGTCATCATGCGCGAGTTCTCCCGCGTTGCCACCGCGACCGACGAGCCCTATTACCCGATCAGCACGGTCGAGGACCGCGAGCGGGTGCTGAAGTACCGCGACATGGCCAAGCGCGAGCCGCGGGTCTTGTTCGGCGGCCGGCTCGGCTCGTACAAGTACCTCGACATGCACATGGCCATCGGCGCCGCGCTGTCGATGGTCGACAACAAGCTGCGGCCGCACTTCCTTGCCGGCGCGGCGCTCACCGCGGGCGACGATGACTGACGACCTCCGGGTCCTGCAGCGGGTCGTCTTCCCGCCGGACGGGGTGCTCGACGTTCTACCGCTCTACGTCGAGACGGACCTGGATCGCGGCGCCGCCCTCGTGCTGCTCGACGACGAGGACGACGAGGCGAAGAAACAGCGCAGCGAGAAGGCTGCGGTCAACGCCGTCGCGGCGCAGCCGCAGGATGTCGTCCGCTGCATCGGTGGTGCGCAGACGATGGGCGATCTGGCGAAACGGCGCTCAGCGGTCGTCACCGCCGGATCGCGGGCGTCGTTCGCGACGTACTTCAACGCTTTCCCCGCGTCGTACTGGAAGCGCTGGAGCGTGCTGGACCACGTCGTGCTGCGGGTGCACGTTAGCGGCGAGTGCACCGTCGTCGTTTACCGCTCCAACGCGAGGGGGCACGGCCACCCGGTCGAGTCATTCGCGATCGACGAGACCGGCGACCTCGCGGTCACGCTTCCGCTCGAGTCGTTCGTCGACGGCGGGTGGTACTGGTTCGACATCGTGGCCGGTGCCGCCGACGTCACGCTGCACTCGGCGGAGTGGGCTGCGCGAACCGATCGGATGGCCGACGGCCGAGTGTCGATCGGGATCACGACGTACAACCGGACAGACTTCTGCGTCGACGGCTTGAGAGTTCTGGCATCGGCGCCGGAGCTGCTCGAACGGGTCGACCGGGTCTACGTCATCGACCAGGGCAGCGACCACGTCGGCGATCATCCCGACTTTGCCGATGCGACGAAGGGGCTCGGTGACCGGCTCCAGCTCGTGCTGCAGCCCAACCTGGGCGGCTCGGGCGGCTTCTCCCGCGTGATGGACGAGACCGCGAACAACGGGACCAGTGACTACGCCCTGCTGCTCGACGACGACGTCGTGACGGAGCCGGAGAGCATCCTTCGCGCGTTGACCTTTGCCGACCTATGCCGGCGCCCGGCGCTCGTCGGCGGCCACATGTTCAGCCTTTATGACCGCAGCGTCCTGCACGCGTACGCCGAGACGGTCGAGAGGTATCGCTGGTGGTGGGGAGCCGCGCCGCGAACCAGGTCGGGGCATGATTTCGGCCGACGGTCACTGCGCCACACCCCGTGGCTGCATCGCCGCTTCGACGTCGACTACAACGGCTGGTGGATGTGCCTGATCCCCACCGAGGTGATCCACCAGGTCGGTCTGGCGCTGCCGGTGTTCATCAAGTGGGACGACGCGGAGTACGGCCTGCGAGCCGCCGCAGCGGGATACCCGACCGTGTCGATGCCTGGCGTGGCGGTCTGGCACGTGCCGTGGCAGGACAAGAACGACGCCCTCGACTGGCAGGCC
>DASZYY010000179.1:0-35614 GCA_035545175.1 Mycobacteriales bacterium | reverse complement strand
CGTTGCCTTGCGGTGATCGCATGTGACATAGGTGTCGCGAATTACGACCCGCATGTGACATAGGTGCTGCAATTCACGACACGCATGTCACATGCGAGCGAGGTGTCACAACACCGATGTCACATGCGACCACGCCAACGGGGGTGACGGGCCGGCGCGACGCAACCCCAGCGGAAGCTTGGCTCCTGGTCTTAGCGATCTTGTCTTTGACGGCCGCAGCGCGAAGCGCAAGGCCCAAGGATGGCGCCGAAGCGCAAGCGGAAGCGGGCAGCGCAACGCAAGAGGACACCAAGCCATCCCCCTGGTATTAGCGCTCTTGTCTTTAGTGGCCGCAGCGCGAAGCGCGAGGCCCAGCGCACCCCGCTAGTGCTTGAAGATCCAGTAGCGGGATGAGGTGAAGTTGATCGTCGCGTTCACCGCGACCGCGACGACCTTGCTCCAGAGGAAGTACAGCCCGGCGTGGGTCAGCCCGTCGACGATGACGACCGTCGTGACGACGTTCACTCCCACCAGCAACGCATACCGCGGCAACGTTCCGCCATGACTCGCACGTGCCTGGAAGGTCCAGTTGCGGTTCAGCGTGTAGTTCACGACCACCGCCCCCGCCAGCCCGACGATCGTCGCCAGCGACAGCGAGATCCCGGCCCCCTTGTACAGCGCGTACAGGATGGCGAAGTCGGTGCCGAGGCTGGCGAACCCGGTCACCGCGAACCGGATGAGCGACGCGATCAGCGACGGCCGCGCCGCCGAGTGGTCCTGCGACTCGGCGACCAGTACGGCCACCGGGCTCGCCGCGGGAGCTACCCGGTCGTCGGTCACGCCAACATTCTGACGGAAAAGAGAAGGCCGCCCGCTCCGGCGTACCGGGCGGGCGGCCAACTCAGCGATTTCAGATGGCTAGACCGAGATCCGCACTTCGCTGATCTCGCCCTGCGCGACGTCCACCTTCGCCTCGCCACCGGAGTGGCCGCCACCCGGAATTACCCGGACGGTCCACGAGCCGGGACGAGCGAAGAACCGGAACTGCCCGGTCGCCGAGGTAACGACCTCAGCGGTGAACTCGCCGCTGCCGTCGAGCAGCCGGACGTAGCCGCCGGCCACGGGCGCGTCGCCGTTGTAGACGAGGCCCTGGACCACCGTCTCACCTGACGGAATGCCCTCGCGGCTGATCGTTGCCTGGTCAGGAGCTCCGCACATGCTCAGACGTCCTTCTCGATCGGCACACCGACGAGCGAGCCGTACTCGGTCCACGAACCGTCGTAGTTCTTGACGTTCGCGAGGTCGAACAGCTCGTGGAAGACGAACCAGGTGTGCGCACTGCGCTCACCGATACGGCAGTAGGCGATGGTGTCCTTGCCGAAGTCGACGCCCTCCTCGGCGTAGAGCGCCTTGAGCTCCTCGTCCGAACGGAACGTGCCGTCCTCGTTGGCCGCCTTGCTCCACGGGATGTTCACCGCGCCCGCAACGTGACCGGCACGCTGCGACTGCTCCTGCGGCAGGTGCGCCGGCGCGAGCAGCTTGCCCGAGAACTCGTCCGGCGAGCGGACGTCGATCAGGTTCTTCACGCCGATCGATGCGACAACCTCATCGCGGAAGGCCCGGATGTCGTTGTTGGCGTCCTTCGCCTTGTACGTCGTCGCGGGCCGGTTCGGCACCTCGGCGACGAGCTCGCGGCTGTCGAGCTCCCACTTCTTGCGGCCGCCGTCCATGAGCTTGACGTCGTCGTGGCCGTAGATCTTGAAGTACCAGTACGCGTACGACGCGAACCAGTTGTTGTTGCCGCCGTACAGCACGACCGTGTCGTCGTTGGAGATGCCGCGCTCGGACAGCAGCGCCTCGAACTTCTCCTTGCTGACGAAGTCCCGGATGACCGGGTCCTGCAGGTCACGCTTCCAGTCGATCCGCACGGCGTTGCGGATGTGGTTCTTGTCGTACGCCGCGGTGTCTTCGTCGACCTCGACGAGAACAACCTTTGGGTCGTCGAGATGCGCCTCGACCCAGTCCGCGTCGACGAGCACGTCGTTGCGAGCCATGTACCTATCTCCTTCTTGAACACACTTCAAAGTGCAGAACGGGGAAGTCGGCCCATTGAGAGGGACGACAAGGACTCTGGGCGGTGACTACGAGGTCACGCGAGACACAGGCAGGTGGCCACGCGGCACAGGTCGACCGCGCGCCGGCTCCACAACACGGGACTTACCCGCGGTGTGCTCGTGACTGCCACGAGGAGCAGCCTACTGTGCGATAATACTTTCGTAGGCTAAATATCTGCGGTGAGGAACCCTGTGCCCACCTCCACCCGAGTGCCCCGCGTCGCGTACAAGTGGATCGCACTGTCGAACACGACGCTCGGCATCCTGATGGCGACGATCAACAGCTCGATCTTGATGATCGCGCTGCCGGACATCTTCCGTGGCATCCACCTCAACCCGCTGGCCCCCGGCAACACGCCGTACTTCCTCTGGATCCTGATGGGCTTCCTGCTCATGACCAGCGTGCTGGTCGTGAGCCTGGGCCGGATCGGCGACATCTACGGCCGCGTGAAGATGTTCAATCTGGGATTCGCGATCTTCACCGGCTTCTCGATCCTGCTATCGGTCACCTGGATGCACGGGACGCACGGCGCGCTGTGGATCGTCCTGATGCGGCTCGGTCAGGGTCTCGGTGGCGCATGCATCCTGGCCAACTCCTCCGCCATCGTCACCGATGCGTTCGCGGAGAACGAGCGCGGCCTCGCGCTGTCGATCAACGGCGTCGCCGCGATCAGCGGATCGTTCCTCGGCCTGATCCTCGGCGGCCTGCTCGCCCCGGTCTCATGGCGTCTGGTCTTCATCGTCTCCGTCCCGCTCGGACTGTTCGGGACGCTGTGGTCCTACCTCAAGCTGCGCGACAACGGCGTCCGCACCCCGGCGAAGATCGACTGGCTCGGCAACATCCTGTTCGCCGCGGGTCTCGTCGGCGTGCTGCTCGCGATCGTCTACGGGCTGCAGCCGTACGGCGGGCACACCATGGGTTGGACGAAGCCGTTCGTTCTCGGCTGCGGGTTCGGCGGACTCGCCATCCTCGGCGTGTTCGTCGCGGTCGAGACCCGGGTCGCGGACCCGATGTTCCGCTTGCACCTGTTCCGCAGCCGGACCTTCACGATGGGCAACATCACCGGCCTGCTGGCCGGGCTGTCACGCGGTGGCCTGATGTTCATCCTGATCATCTGGCTGCAAGGAATCTGGTTGCCGCAACACGGCTACTCGTTCGAGAAGACGCCGTTGTGGGCCGGCATCTACATGATTCCGCTCACCGTCGGCTTCCTCATCGCCGGACCGATGTCGGGGCGGCTCACCGACCGCTTCGGCGCCCGGCCGTTCGCGACCGCGGGCATGGCGCTGTCCGGCATCTGCTTCCTGCTCTTCGACCTGGTGCCGATGAACTTCACCTATCTCTGGTTCGCGCTGCTCCTCCTCGTCATGGGGCTGTCCCTCGGGCTGTTCTTCGCCCCGAACATCGCCAGCGTCATGAACTCGCTGCCCGCCGACCAGCGCGGCGCCGGCGCGGGAATGCTCAACACGTTCCAGAACAGCGCGCAGGTGCTGTCGATCGGGGTCTTCTTCACCGTCATCACGCTCGGTCTCGCCGCCCGGCTGCCGCACACGCTGGCGCACGGGCTGGCGGCGCAAGGCATGCCGGCCGCCCAGGCGCACTCGATCGCCCAGCTGCCGCCGATCGGCACTCTGTTCGCGGCGTTCCTCGGCTACAACCCGATCCAGCAGCTCATCGGCTCACCCGCCGCCGCTCACGTCAGCGCCGCGCACTACCGGTACCTGACCGGCCGCGGCTTCTTCCCGCACCTGATCACCGGCCCGTTCGGGCACGGCCTGCATCTTGCGTTCCTCATGGCAGCCGGCGTCAGCTTCCTCGGTGCGATCTGCTCCGCGCTGCGCGGCGCCGACACCGTCGACCGGGCACACCGCGAGACCGTCGGGCAGGGAATCGCAGGAGCCGGCGAGGTCGCGATGGCCGAGGTGGGCGCCGGCTTCGCCGTCGAGGACTGATCAATCCCAACCCCCCTTTTCAGGGGTAATCCGGCAAATCAGGTGGGATTGACTGTCAACTGTCAACCTGGAGAGCGGTCGGCACGTTGATCAGGGGACGGAGGCGTTCGTGACCTTCGAGGAGGCGGCGGCGACGGTCGCCACCGCTCCGACCTTCGAGGAGGTGTTCCCTGTGCTGATCCGCGACGCCTATCGCGTCGCGTACCGGCTCCTCGGTGACCGTTCCGAGGCTGAGGACGTGGCGCAGGAAGCCTGCGCTCGTGCCTACAGCCGCTGGTCCTCGATCCGTGACCACGCCGAGCCATGGTGCGTGCGGGTCGCCAGCAACCTCGCGCTCGACCTGCTTCGCTCGCGGGCCCGCGCGATCAAGCGCAACGAGCGGGCCGCGGCCGAGCAGAGCAACCACACCGGTCCGTCCAGCGACGACCGCATCGACTTGTACGCCGCGCTGTCCAAGCTGCCCAGGCGGCAGCGCGAGAGCGTCATCCTGCGCTACCTCGGTGACCTCTCCGAGGCACAGACCGCCGACGTGATGGGCTGCTCGGTCGGCTCGGTGAAGACCCACTCCAGCCGCGGTCTGTCGGCGCTGCGAGAGGCGCTGGCGCGATGAGCGAGCTCGGACCCGGCAACATGTTCGACGGCCTCGACGACCCGACCCCGCCGGCGTTCAGCAACGACCTGCTGCCCGGTGTGCTCCAGCGCGGCCACCGGCTGCGGCAACAGCGACGCCTCGCCTACGCCGTCGGCAGCGCCTGCGCCGGGGTCCTCATCGCCGGTACGGCGGTCGGCCTCACGGCGTCGACGAACAACAACAACGGAAGGCCGGTCGTACCGCTCAGCCCGTCGCCCACCCACCACCACTCCAAGAAGCCGCATCACCACCCGAAGTCACCCGGTGCCCAGGTCGGCGGGAGCCAGCCGGGCGCCACGGCTACCGGCGGCAAGCACCACACTCCGACCTGCGCGAGCCCGACCCCGACGGACACGGCGACGGCAACCCCGACGCCGACCGACACCACGTCATCGCTGCTCTACCCGACCGACTCCCCCACCCCGACGCCGGAGGACACCGCGCCCGCCGCGGCGGTCAACACGACCTGCCCGAGTCCCTCACCGACGGACTCATCGACCGGCAGCCCCGAGCCGACCTACCCGCCGCTTCCGATCCTCACCGAAGATCCACAACCGTCGTCGGGGATCTCCCGCGGCACCCGGTAGACGGTGCCGGCCGTGTTGGCGAACACCTCGCGCACGCCGGGTATCGCGGCGAGCCAGGCGTTGACGCGATCGGTGTGCTCGACGACGAGCGGCTCGACCACGACGTAGTCGTCCGTCAGACGCTGCAAGGTCTCGATGAGCGCCGGACAGCTCATCGGCAGGTCGAATGCCTGGCTGGGCGCCGTGACGCCGACGTAGTTCACCGAGTTCGCGAAGCGCGGGCCGAGCATGCCGTACTCCAGACCGTGGCCGACCACCCCGATGCGCTGATCCTCGTGGCTGCCCATGAACGCGAACAGCTTCGCCAGGTCGCTGCCGCCCACGTATCGATGCCGCAGGTAGCTGCGCTGCACCGCGGCGCCGCCCGCGATCGCCGCGACCACCAGAGCCGACGCCATCACGATCCGCATCCCGCGGCGGGCCGCAGCCCGCGTCACCGCGAACCACGCAACGACGCCGAGCAGGACGAGCGCACCGGCAACGCCTTCGGCGTAGCTGACCTGCTGCGGAAGGTCTTCGAAGGAGAGCAACCCGATCATCAGCGCGGTGAAGAAGACGGTCAGCGCTAGCCCGAACCGGCGCAGCGCCGACGCCGAGGCCAGAATCACTACGGCAACCAGCAGCTCGGGCAGCACGTAGCGCGTGTTGGTCGCGAACAGCAGCGGTGCGCCGTCGCTGCCCATCGCCGTCGTCGGGGTCACCAGGTAGACGGCGAAGCCGAGCGCGACCGCGAGCCCCAGCATCCGCCGAAGACCCGACTCCGCCACCACCGCGATGACCACCCCCGTTACGAAGAGCAGTGCCATCACCGGCCACAGATCGGTCCACACCGTTCGCAGCCCCGGCGCGAACCAGTGCCGGATCACAGACCCATTGCCCAGGTAGTGCGCGACGGTGAAGGCGTAGGGCTTCACCTGCGGGTAGGGCACGACATGGAAGCCGTGACCGGCGACCGTCAGGTTGGTGTCGGGCACCGGCGAGCCGACGATCACCCAGTCACGCACGTACCAGAAGCCACCCGCGAGGAACGCCGGCGCGAACAGCGCGAGCGCGACTCGTCGCCGGTCACCGGAGGTGAGTACGACGACCGCGACCGCAATCAACGCCGCCATCGGCAGCGCATTGAGCTTGGTGCCCGCCGCGAGCCCGAGCGCGAGGCCCGCGAGGCACAGCTCCCCGGTCCAGCGGCGGAGCGGGCGCTCGCCCCGGGGCACGCCCGCGACGGCAAGGCAAGCGACTGCTGCCACGACGAACGCCATCGCCGGCAGGTCGTTGAGCCCGGGGCCGGTGCTGGCCTGCGAGACGATCGGCAGCGCGATGACCGCGGCGCCCGCGGCGAGCGCGGGAGCACCCGCAGACCATCTCGCGCCGATCACCCAGCAGGCGAGCAGGGCCAGCCAGCCGAACAGCAGGTTGAGACCGTAGACCGCGATGTCCGGGCGCGGGCCGAGCATCGCGACGGCGTCGAGCAGCTCTGCGTCGTACGGGTAGTAGACGGTGCCGTCGGACGATGCGAGATGGTGCTGATGCACGTCGCTATGGGTGCGGACCATCAGCGCTGCCTGGGTCAGGTGGTAGTGAACGCTGTCGGTGTCGAGCGGACCCGTGTGCAGCACCGCTGCGTCTCGACCGATCACCGACGCAGTCGTTGCTGCCACGCAGATGACGACGCAGCCGAGCATGACGCGCGCGCCACGCGACGCGGGCAGCCGCAGCGACCGCTCGCGGGTCCGCCGGCTCGGCGGCGCGCTGCCGTTCAGGGCGACGACGCCCGCGACCGCCGCGCTCACGACCGCGAACGGCCACCTGCGAAGTCCGCCGGCGAGACCGAGCAGCTCCGCGACGACGATGACGCCGGTCACAGCCACGAGCGACGAAGCGAGGACGCCCTCCGCGCCTTGCCAGTC
This sequence comes from Mycobacteriales bacterium, assembly GCA_035545175.1. Classification (GTDB taxonomy): domain Bacteria; phylum Actinomycetota; class Actinomycetes; order JAFAQI01; family JAFAQI01; genus DASZTV01. The sequence continues at coordinate 28,443 of DASZYY010000179.1, read as the reverse complement.
GGGGGCCAGCCGCCGGACAAGTCGCCGGGCGGCGGGCAGCCATGGCAGCAGACCGATCGACAGCGCGAGCGAGCCGAACAAGTAGTCGCTGACGCTCAACTTCCGAGCCTGACGTGGTGGGCGGTGCCCGCGGCGGTGATGCCGTTCGCGCCCACCGTCACCGAGGTGATGTTGATCCGGAACGGCAAACCCTGCAACGGGATCGACAGTGCGATCGGGCGCGTGCTCGAGGCACCCCGCAACGTAACGACCGAGTGGCTGACGCCGACCAGCACGACGGCGTGCACCAAGCGCAGCCGCCCGCCGAGCGGAATCCGTCCGGTCAGGTCGATCGCGTGCGCCGAGGACCGGCTCAGCGTGACGCTGCCCACGCCCTGCGCCGAGAGGTACTGCGTGACGTTGCCGAAGGACAGGAACGCCGTGCCGTCGACCCGGTCCACCGGCACGGTGGACACCGAGCCGTGCAGCACCTTCGACAGCGGGATGTGCGCACTGTGCAGGTGGGCCTTGAGGGTGGTGACCTGCACGCCCGACGGCGTCCTGAAGTCGTGCGCGGTGACGCTGACGTCGTGGTAGTCACCCCCGACGGCCTGGGTGAGGAACGGGATCCCGCCGATCGACACGGACGGTCGATGCGGGAGGTGCTCGTCGGACTGCAGCTTGCCCGCGAGGACATGCCCGGCGACGTGCGCGCCGATGCGATCGAATACGACCATCACCGCGACGATCAGGATGAGCACGGCGATCAGCAGTCGTCGCAACATGTCCGACAGTCTCTCTGGTCAGGCGCCGTGCGGGCCGGTACGCCGACCGCGCGCCACGAGGTCGGGCAGGTGGCGGCCGATCCGCTCGAGCAGCTCGGGGCCGGCACCGGTCTCGGCGTGGGCGAAGCCCGCCACCAGCCACAGCTCCTTCGGTTCGCGCGCCGCGTCGTACAACGCGTTGGGGTGCTCGACCGGGAAGTAGTGGTCCTGGTCGCCGTGGACGATCAGCAGCGGGATCGGAGAGATCCGGGCGACCACGTCGACCGGAGCCTCGGGCAACGCGTCCGCCGGCCAGCCCTTGTCGGTGATCCGGGTCCGGAACGCGCGGCGCGCTATCAGCCGCCCCAACCTGGTCTGGATCGTCCAGTGCACCCGCCGCATGGGCTTGGTGTCCTTGTAGAACCACCGCGAGACGGCGGACACGCTGACGACTCCCTCGACCCCGCCGTGCAGCGCGGCGTGACGCAGCACGATGCTGCCGCCCATCGACCACCCGCAGGTCACCACGTCGCGGTACCCGAGAGCGCGCGCGTGCGCGACGGCTGCATCGACGTCCAGCACCTCTTCATCTCCGACGGTCGAGTGACCGCCGGACTCGCCGTGACCGCGGAAGTCGATGCCGATCACGCCCGCGTGTCGGGCGAGTGCTTCGAGAACCGCCCGCGTGCCGGGCTTGGTCGTCGACTGCGTGAAGCCGTGACCGACGACGACCGCCAACGGTCGCGACGGGTCCGGTCCGGCCAGATGGACGGCAGCGATCGGTACCCCGTCAGCCGCTCGCAACGCAACGGTCTGCGCGGTCGGGGAATGCGGCACTCCGCTATCCTCGACCAATCGGGTCAGGGCAGCGCCGCCTCCCCCACGGTCTTTGATGCGATCGGGAGGACACACCATGGCGAGCTTGCTGCTGCTGACGCCCGTCGCCTCGGACGGCTCAGCGCAGGTGCTGCCGAGTCTGGGTCTGCTCGGGCACGTCGTGCGGGTCATGCCGCTCGATGCGGCGCCGTTGCTCGACGCACCGCCCTGCGACGTGATCCTCGTCGACGCCCGGCGTGAGATGTCCTCGGCTCGCGCCACCTGCCGGCTGCTCGAGACAACCGGCACCTCCGCGCCGGTCCTCGCCGTGGTGACCGAAGGCGGGCTGGTCGCGGTCGCGGCCGACTGGGGCATCGACGACGTGATCCTCGACTCTGCCGGTCCGGCTGAGGTCGAAGCGCGGCTGCGGCTCGCGCTCGGCCGCGCGGAGACGGCGCGGGACACCGGCACCAGTGAAGAGATCCGTTCCGGCGACCTGTCGATCGACGAGACGACGTACCAGGCACGGCTCGGCAACCGCCCGCTCGACCTCACGTTCAAGGAGTTCGAGCTGCTCAAATTCCTCGCTCAGCACCCGGGCCGGGTCTTCACGCGCGCCCAGCTGCTGCAAGAGGTGTGGGGCTACGACTACTTCGGCGGCACTCGCACCGTCGACGTCCATGTCCGCCGGCTGCGCGCCAAGCTCGGCCCCGAGCGCGAGGCGATGATCGGCACCGTCCGCAACGTCGGGTACAAGTTCGTCGCGCAACCGCTGGCGGCCCTACCCGGCGACGACGACTCCGATGCCTTCGACGAGCTGGAGCCCGATCAGCTTTCGACGAGCTGAAACCGCGCCGCTGTCAGTAGGGTCGGCGGCGTGACCGTCACCGAGCACGACGACCTGTCGGCTCGACAGGTGTACGACGTGCTCGAGCTGCGCAACGCGGTCGCGGCGACGTCGGGCACGAGCCCGCTGTCCGACCATGTCGTGAGCATCATCAAGGGCGGCGACGGAGCCGGCCGGCACTTCCTGCAGACCACCGACGCCGGGCTCATCGGCTACGCGCACCTCGACACGGGCGACGACCCGGTCGCCGAGCTGCTGGTCGGTGACGGCGGACACCTCACAGAGCTGCTCCAATCCGTCACCCGGGCCGCCGGCCGATCGCTGCGGATCTGGACCCGCGGGGACAAGGCTCCGCTCAACGATCTGCTCCCCGACCTGGGGTTCACCGCAACCCGCACGTTGCTGCAGATGCGGTGCCCGCTCGGGGCCTCGAGCATCGCGGACCCGAAATGGCCCGACGGCGTGACGGTGCGCACCTTCCATCTCGATCTCGACGAGGACGCCTGGCTCGCCGTCAACAACGCGGCGTTTGCCGGCCATCCGGAACAGGCGAGCTGGACCCTCGCCGACCTTCGGGCGCGCGAGGACGAGGCATGGTTCGACCCGGCCGGCTTCTTCCTGGCTGTTGCGGGCGACAAGATCGTGGGCTTCCACTGGACCAAGCGCCATGAGAAGCCCGGCGGCGACCTCGGTGAGGTCTACGTCATAGGCGTCGATCCCTCGATGCAAGGCAAAGGTCTCGGCGAAGCACTCCTGCTGCGCGGTCTGCAACATCTCCGCGACTGCGGGCTCACGACCGTCCTGCTCTACGTGGAGGCCGAGAACCGCGGCGCGATCGCGCTCTACGAGCGGCACGGCTTCACCAAGTGGGACGCCGACCGGCAGTTCACGAGGACCCAATAATCTGGGCGTATGAGCCGATGTCGATCTGCCCAGATCGTGATCAACGCTGACCCTGCAACGGTTTTCGACGTTCTCGCCGACCCGGCGCAGCACTCGCTCTTCGACGGTTCCGGCACCGTCAAGGGCCGCATCGCCGGACCGCCTCGGCTCTACCTCGGAGCCCGGTTCGCGATGCGGATGCGGTGGGGTGCGCCGTACCTGATCCGCAGCCGCGTCGTCGAGTTCGAGGAGGACCGTCGCATCACGTGGCGGCACCCGATGCGCCATCTGTGGCGCTACGAGCTCACTCCGGTCGATGGCGGCACCCAGGTCACCGAGAGCTTCGACTACACCCAGTCACCCGCGGCCGCGGTCTATGACCGGATCGGTGTCGCGGACCACAACCAGCAGTCGATCGAGGCAACCCTGCAGCAGCTGAAGGTACTCGTCGAAAGCCGCACCGCAACCGCGGCCTAACGCCGCAGGCGCCAGCGCGACTTGGGAGGCGGCGGCTTCGCCGTTGCGCCAGTAGGGTTGGCCGGCTTGGACGGCGGAGGCGGCGCGTCGTAGTCGGTTCCCGCAATGATCGCGGTGATCGCCTCGGCATCGAGATCGTCACTGTCGGGGATCTGCGGGACGAAGCCGACCAGGACGCCGTTGCGAAGCACCATCGCTTCGAGGCCCGCCGCGCTGTCGTTGTCCCAGATCGCCTCGCGGCCGTCGGTCAGCACGACCCGCAGGCCGACGTTGTAGACGCCCACCCGACGATTCACCGCAGCGATGATCCGGTGCTGTGAGCGAAGTCGTTCGACGACTTCTTCCGCGACTGCCTCGTCCACCCAAGACTCCTAGAAGCGCCAGGCAACCGTGAGCTTGTTGTGCGGGCCGTAGACGAACTTGCCGTGCGGCGTGGACACGTCGAACGTCAGGAAGTTGCTGACACCCTGGCCGCTCGCGAGCTCGGTCGTGTCGAGCTGGGTCTTCGCGCCCGAGTACGGCGAGGCGCCCTCGTTGGTGTTGACCTTGCCCAGGCCGGGGGTGTCCACCCAGAAGTTCAGCCGGTCGATCAGCACGGGCTTGACGCCGTCGTTGTAGATCTTGACCGGGAAGTTCACGAAGTAGCCGTGAATCGGGTTGTCGCCGTACGACGGCGAGAGATGCGTGCGCGAGACCCTCGGCTTGCCGATCTTCATCAGCATCGCGACGCCCTTGCCCGGCGTGCCGATCTGCGCGACCTGCTTCACCTGCAAGGTGCGGTTGCCCTTCGACACGTAGTGCGGACCGGGCTTACCGGCGGTGGACTTGGTGGTCGTCGGGTTCGGCTTGCCCGCGCCCTTGGGTGAGCTGCCGCCGCCGCAGGCGGCGGTGAGTGCGAGCGCGGCGATCACACCGAGGACGGGCAGCCGGCGAACGCCAGGTGTCGAGGTCACGGCAGTCACAACGATCAACCCTACGGGAGGGTTGCTTATCAAATCCTGAGCGATGCCGACGTTAGGTTCATGCCGGTGAAGATCACGTCGCTCGGCTTTCGCACCGATCTCATGGTGCGCCGGCTCGCCGGGTCGATCATCGAGGAGCGCAACGATCACCTGATCGTTCGTACGCCGCACATCCCGAACTTCTACTGGGGGAACTTCGTCCTGCTGGGCCGGCCGCTGCGGGCCGGCGATGCGGGGTGGATCCGGGAAACCTGCCAGCACTCCTTTCCCCGCGCCCAGCACCTCGCGGTCGGCGTCGACGGCATGGACGCCAACCCGGGCGACGCTGCGGAGGTCGGCGCGCTGGGCCTCGAAGTGAGCACCAGCGCGGTCATGATGGGCAACGCGTTCAGCCTGAGCAACGGCGTCGCGACACCGGGCGTCCGGCAGCTCGCGACGGACACCGACTGGGCCCAGCTCGCATGCCTGCGTGAGGCGTGGCAGGGCCCGGCTGCCGACGATGGCGAGGCGAAGTTCCGGGCGCAGCGTCTGGTCGAGGCCCGAGAGCTCGCCCAGTTCGGTGGCGGCGCGTGGTTCGGCTCCTTCGACGGCGACACGCTGGCTGGCGCGCTCGGCATCGTGAGCGACCGTGCCGGCATCGCCCGCTACCAGGACGTCGAGACCCATCCCGAGCACCGGCGCCGGGGCCACGCCCGGCGCCTGCTACAGGCCGCGGCGGGTCACGCCCGCGACCACCTGGCGACGAAGCAGGTGATCATCGTCGCCGACCCGGCGTACCACGCGATCGAGCTGTACCGGTCGCTCGGCTTCACCGAGCTCGAACGACAGGTTCAGCTTCAGGGACGTACGGCGCCGATGTAGTCGGACCGGAACGCGGGCTCCTTGCGGACGTTCGCGCCCGTGTACGGCGCGTCGATCATCATGCCGCCGCCGACGTAGATCCCGACGTGGTGGATCGACGACGGCGAGGAGTTGTAGGCGAAGAACACCAGGTCGCCCGGCTGCAGCTGGTCGCGCGAGACGTGCGGGCCTTCGTTCCACTGGTCGCCGGTGTAGTGACCGAGGTACACGCCCGCCTTGCCCCACACGTACTGGGTGAGACCGGAGCAGTCGAAGGAGTTCGGTCCGGCCGCCGCCCACTGGTAGGGCTTGCCGAGCTCGCGGTAGGCCCACTGGACCGCGACCGCGGCGCCGCCGGAGCCGGACACCACCGGAGCGGCGACGGAACGCACCGGGCCGCCGATCGCGTTCGCCGCGTTCGTGGTGGCATCCAGTGCGGCGCGGAGCCGTGCCCGCTCGCGCTCAGCGGCGAGGCGGGCGGCGCGCTGCTTGGCGGCGGCGATGAGGGCGGATTCCCGCGCCTCGAGGTCGGTGAGGAGCTTCTTCTCCTTGGCGGCCGCCGCGAGGATCCGGTTGCGCGAGGCTTCCATCGCGGCGGTGGCGGTCTTCTGCTGGGCCAGCGCCGCCGACGCGGTGGACTGAGCGGCCTCCTCGATGCGCTTCGCCGCCGCGACGTTGGCGAGGGTCCGCGCCTCGGTGGTCGACACGGCCTGCATCGAGGAGATCTGCGAGACGTAGGTGTTGGCGTCGCCGTCACTGATCAGGCCGACGAGCGAGTCCGCACCGCTGCTCTCGCCGCGGTACGCCGCGACGACGAACTTGGTGACCGAGGCCTGCAGGTCGTCGAGCTTGGTACGCGCGGCCGACAGCGAGGCGTCCGCCTTCGACGCGGCCTGCTGGGCGGCGGCGAGCTTGATCCGCGCCGCGTTGTACTGCTCGCTCGCCGCCTCGGCCTGGTTGTCGAGGTCGCGCAGCTGCTGGTGCGCGGCGGCGATCTGCTGCTTGAGGCTGCGCGCGGAAGCCGGCTGGCTCGCGGCGACCACGCCGGTCAGCAACGAAGAGGTGGCAGCGGCGATCGCACCAAGACGTACGAGATGGCGGGTAGAACTCGCCAAGGGAGGGAACCCTTTCTTCCGTCAACCGCCTACCGAGTTAGCTGTCGGGTGCGGGCACGGAAGTGTTGCCCTACAGCGCTCGCGGTCTTCAGTCCGCTTGCGCCGATTAACCCCATGAGGTAAACCCCACGAAAACGCTTCGCTTCGCTTCACGTTTCCGCGGGGACCCCGAAAAACAACGGGTCCCCGGCTCGTTGCAAGTTGCCTTGCGATGACTCGGCGGTCACCACAACACCGCCGGCTGGCAGCCGGCAAGTCACGTTGCGGTCGTGAGCACGCTACCGATGAACCTCAAGACACCACAAGCGACGTCTTGTGGTTCGTCCGGAATTGTGCGCCCAACTATCACTTCTGTATCAGGTGTAGCTTTTCCACTTCCGATCTACCGGACCAACGACGTGGGGGTGTCACCCGTTACGGGCGACACCCCCAGGCCGGTCGGACTCAGGTCACTTCTTGAGGGTGACCTTGGTGCTGGCGCCCTTCACGGAGACGACCGCCTTGTTCTTACCGCTCGCCAGCTTGCGGAGCGGCACGTTGACCGTCGCCTTGCCGGCGGAGATGGACGAGGAGAACGTGTGACCGTTCACCTTCACCTTCGCCTTGCCGGTCTGGTTGGTCTTGATCTTCACGACGTACTTCTTGCCGACCTTGGTCGCCGTGGCGGACACCTTCGGCTTAGCCGCGGTGAAGGTGTGGCTGAACTCCGTGTACGACGAACCGGCCGCCGTGTGGCCGCCCGCAGAGTTCTGCGCACCGAAGTTGGTGGGCAGGAACGCAACGTCGACGATCCGGCTCCCCGCGAGCGTGGACGGCACCGACACCGATGCCTCACCGTTCGCGAGCGCCTTGTTGGCAACGAAGGAAGCCTTTGAACCCGGCGCGCCGGCGACGGCCGGGGGAGCGATGACCACCTGCACGGAGCCGGTAGGCACGCTGCCATCCGACGCATCGACGGTGACGTGGACCTTTCCACCGCTGTAGTACGCGGAGGTGGTGGTAGACGGACCCTCGCCGACACCGGTACTCGCGAACGGGTTGATGGTGTCGAGCGTGTTGGTGTTCGCGACGCCGCACACCTTCGAGTTCAACGGCCAGTCACCCAAGGCGGCGATATCGGCCTGCGCAGTGGCGTTGGTGCAGATCCAGCCGGTGTTCGAGAAGATGCTCTCGAGCACGTTGTTGTCGCTACCGTACAAGAACGGGGTGGTCGCAGCGCCAGAGATGGCCTTGCCGCGCACGACGTTGTACTGCTCGCGGTCCTCCGACCAGCCGCCCTCGATCCGGAGGAGTTGATTCTTCGAGTTGGCCATCTGAGCTCTGGCGTAGGAGAAGAGCTCAATAGCGTTGGGATCGGCCTGGATGATCGACGGGTCGTGCTCCTCGACGTTGGTGCTTCCGGTCTTCCAGTTCGCATCGGTGATCGTGACGCCCGGGCCCTGCCAGGTCTGGAAGGCCGCACTGTGCGAGGTTGGGTCATTGTCCGATCCCGGCGCCTCGGTAACGCCGTCGAGCGCCGCCAAGAACACGAAGGAGATCTGCTGCGTCCCCGAGCCGGTCTTGGGGAGGTAGGGATGGATCGGAGCGTTCGCGCCGCCCACCTGGTTCCAGTTGGTGTAGGTGCCGTTGAAGATCCTGAGAATCTGCTGGCCTGTCAGCGATGCCGGCGCGGGACCGGCTGGGCTGACAGCCGGGACAATCTTGTCGACCGCGAACGGGATCGGAAGCAAGCCGGCCGCGATGTCGGCGGTGCCGGCCGCGGCTGACGAGCGAGCGAACGCCACGTCCTTGAACAGCGGGTCTGTGGCAGTTCTCAGGAGGGCTCGACCGTTACCCGAGCCGTTCGGAATGATCGCGCCGCCCGGTGCAGCCGGGTCCATGTCGGTCGCGGGGCGCGGCACCCCAGCCTTGGTACCGGTGTTGTCGGCGCCGCAGGGGAAGCCGGAACCGTCCGGGTTGGAACCCAAGCCGGTCGCGTGCGCGGGATCGGTGGCACCGACGCAGGCGTCATAGTTGATCATCCTCGGACCGGTCGTCACCGCGGTGTTGTAGTCGGCCACGAGCTTGTCCATGACCCATTGGGTGGTGTCGGAGCCGACGGCGATGATGTCGGTCCCAAGTTTCGGCGAGGTCGTCGGACCCCCATCGAGCGCGCCCGCCGGCGCCGCTGCGGTGATCGCCAAACCGCACGTGGCCGCGACGGCCACGCCCAGCTTGACGCTGTTCTTGCGAACGGACATCAAATGCTCCCCATAGGTTTGTTTGTTCACGTCTTCTTGATGTGTCGTCACATCAAGTTGGGCAGAAGGCGGGTGACCTGATCGGTTACCGCCCAGGCAAGGGCGATCACGACCGGCGTCGATACCAACCAGACCAAGACCGCCCGGAACTCTCGGCGCGCGACGCTGATCGCCAAGACCACACCCCCAAGCACCGCAAGCAGCAGCGTCAGCATTGGCAACGAGCTCGTGTCGCGCGCCATCATCAATTCGGATGAAGGCACAACGCCGACGACTGGGCCGTCGGGTTGCGCCTTGTACGTAACCGCATCTACGTAAACGGGAGTTGACGCACGCAAGAACGCCAGAAAGCCATTCCCCTTGGCGGTAACCAGCGTCAGCATGCCGCCGCCGGTGCCGGTTGGAACCTGAGGAACCGGATCGCCAGCTCGCCGTACGTCGAGCACCTTGTAGGCAACCTTGCCCTCGCCGGTGAGAACCGTGATCGGGTCTCCTGGCTTCAAGTCCGCGAACTTGCGGAACGGCGCTCCGTAGGTACTGCCGCGGCCCATCACCCACGACCAGCCGGCTTGGCCGGGCAGCGGAGTGCTGCGGAGATGTCCCGGTCCTGCCGTCAGGTCTCCGGAGGCGGTGCCGTCCACGACAACCTGCTGCAGATGCAGTGATGGGATCGTGAGAAGGGCGACCGGAGCACCGGGCTTGAGCGGCTTGCCGTTGTAGTCCAGCGCGCCGGTCGGTGCAGTCGCCTGGGCGAGCTCGGCCCGGAACTTGGTGTACAGGATGTGCTGGCTGCGAGCGTGCGCAAGCCCGCCGAGAACCAGGAACTGGAGCAGCATCCATGCGCAGACCAGCGCGATCACCGCGCACGCGGACGAAGCAATCGACAGCTTCTCGGCGAGTCCACCTGGCGTGATCGGCTGCGATGCAGCCGCGGTCGTGCCGGGCGCCTCCGGCACGACCGGATCGGCTGGCTCGGCCTCGTCGGCGCTGTGCTCGTCAGCGGCAGGCTCCGTGCTCACCACGCTCACTTCAGGCCTTTTAGGCGCAGCCAGAACCGGCTGCCGCCCGCCGCCAGGCCCGCAACGAGTCCGAGGAGCAGCAGCGCCGGAAGCAGCGAGCCGCCGACGGGCGAGCTCAACGCCGCCGTCCGGGTCCGCGGCTCACTCGACGTCGAGCCGTCGCCGGCGACCTGCGGAGTCGGCACGGCGCCCGGGGTGCTCGCGCCATTCGACGGCAGCGGGACAGTCGGTCCCGCCGGCGGTCCCGACGTTCCAGCCGAGCCACCCGTGCCGGCCGGAGCCGAGGGAGCCGGAGGAGGTTGTTGCTTCGCGACGGCGGTCGCGACCTGGAGCGCCTGCTGGTAGAGCCGCGCGGTCACGCCGGACTTGCTGATGGGCAGGTAGCCCTCAGCCAGCTGGCCGTTGGCGCGCCCCCGCACCTGACCTTCGGTCGCCGAGATCTTGATGAACTGCGATACGTCCGCCGCGACCGACTTGGACAGCCCGGAGGTCTTTGCCGCCGTGTAGACGATCGTCGTCCCGGGATAGGCGGTCTTGCTCTTGCGAATGGCGCGCTGCGGCAGCCGGAACGGCTTCAGCTTCGGGCCCGGCTCGGCGAGCTTCAGCGCCGCGCGCATCCCGGCGTCACCAGCCGCAACGAAGTGGTTCGGCGATGCCTGGAGCTTGGCCACGGTGAGGTCGTAACGCTTGGCATCACCGAGCGTGACAAGCCCGAGGATGAACCGGTTTCCCAGGCCTTGCGGCGCGGACCTAGCCAACTGGAACGGCGAGGTCGGGGTGCCGTTCCCGGTGCAGCCGGTGGCGACCATCGGCCAGCTGTAGAGCAGCGCGGTCGCGATGAGCCGCAGGCTGCTCACCGGGCTCGCGGTCAGCGGCATATACGCCGTCGGCGCAGCGTGCAGGCAAGGGTTGTTGGTCGTCTTGTTGACCCAGGTGTCCAGCAGCGGCCAGGTACTCACCGGCAGCTTGACGTCCTTGTAGAAGGGGTTCACCCGCATGCCCCCAGGACTCGGCTTGCCGTGAATGAAGGCCATCGCCTGCGGGTCGGCCGCGATGTACGACGTGAGCTGGGTGATGACGCCCGAGCTCGTCGACAGGCTCATCAGCGCCCCGGCGGCCTCGCTCCAGTGCGCAGTGTCGAGCCCGGGATTGAGCTTGATGAACTCGGGATCGAGGTTGAGCGACAAAGGATTGTGGGAGAAGCCCGGGTGCGACTGCTGGACCGCGACCGAACCCGGGTAGGACTCGGTCAGCAGCTTGGCGATCAACCGCGCATTGAGGTTGATCGACAACTGCTGTCCGGCGTTTCCGGGCTTGTCGATGTCGAACCCGATGCCCCAGCCGGTGACCGCCGTCGGGGCGTAACCGACGCGATCGTCGTTCTCCTGCCGCGTCGAAACCTCCGCGGCGGCGGCCTGACCGTTGCCCAACAGGGCGTTGGCGGCCTGGTCCGGCATGATGTTGTCCTGCCAGTTGAACCGCTTCTTGTTCTGGCAGTACGCCGGCGTCCACTGCAGGGCCGCTTGGCTGAGCAGCTCGGATCCGTAGAACGGGACAGGCTTGCCGGCCGAAGCGCTCTGGCACACGCTCGGCGGCGGCGCGAACGTCAGCGGCACCGGTATTCGGCGTTCCCAGTTCGACGCCGACCACCAGAACGCGGGTGCGACGGCGTCCTGGGGGGCCGAGCCAGGGTTGACCTGGCCAGCTGGTAGCTGACCGGTTGCGTTGCATGTGGCGTCCGGGTCGGGATCGGCACAGTTGACGCCGTCGATCGGGATGACCTCGAGGGTGCATGGCACAGAGAAAGAGCAGCCGAGCGAGGCATTGTCGAGGTTGGTTCGAGGATCGAACTCGAACAGGCCGTCGCCCTGCAGGTTCGTGAATGCAGCAGCCTCGTTCGGAATGCTGACGGAGTCGACTGTCGCCTCGGGCGGCATCGACTGCGACGAGCACCCGCCGTACAACGTCCCGTTCTTCGCCAAGAACGGGGTGATGTGGTAGTCGAACGTGTCGCTGACGTTGCAGTCTTCCGGGATGTTGGCCGGATCGATTCCGGACAGATGCGCCTTGTCCGCATCGGTCGCGTCGGCTTCCTGCTGCCAGATGCCCTGGCCCGGGTCGGCCGAGGACGTGCGTTCGAAGTACGTGTTGGTCCAGCAGGTGTCCGGAGAGACCGTTTGACGCGCGGCGGTCCCTGCGTCGTTCTTCGGGTCGACACCCCGACACTCCATAAGAAGGACCGGATACTCCTGCTCCAGCCCTGTCTCGCCGTACGGGTTGATCGCCCGGCCCGCCGTCGGGTGTGCGCCTGACCAAGTGACCTTGATCCGTTCGTGGTCTTGCAGGTTGGTGTGCTTGTTCACCTGAAGGTGGATGCAGTTCGTGGCATCGGGCGTGCCGTCGCCGAACTTCCGCGTCAGCGGCTCGGTGGCCGACCACGAGTCGCTGCGCGACGAGGTCACGCCGTACTTCTCCGTGCAGTCTGCGAGCGACGCCCGGCCCGCGTACTTGTCGGCGTGGTGGCGATAGTTGTGGTGATGGTGCTTCGCGTGGTGGGACGGAGTCGCGGTGGCCACGGTCGGCGGCACGCCGAGCACGCCGATCGACAGCGCAACCGCAAGCGTCGCGACCACCGTGACGGGCGCCCGGCGCCTCATGCCGCGCCCTTCCTGCGACGTAACCAGGCGATGTAGACGCCGGGCAGCAGGACGATTGCCACCAGCTCCACGACCGCGACCACCCCGAAGAGCCTGTTGTTGCCGTCACGCTGGGCCGCGAGCTCGACCGCCGTCGGCGTCGCCCCGGAGATGTCCGTGGTGGCCGACGTCGACACGCCGGTTCCGGGGTCAACTGCCCCGGTGCCCGGATCGGTTACCTGGGCTCCGCCACCGTCGGGAGGAGTTCCCCCACCTTTGTTGCTGCCCGACGAGGGAGTGGTGGCGGACGTCGAGCCAGGCTTGGCGGTGGTGCCCGGCGCAACCGCCCCAAGGCCGCAAGGCGTGGCCGTGGCCTTCTGGCAGGCCTCCGGCAACGGTGCCACCTGCGCCAGGTGGTTCGCCGCCAGGTTGCCCTTCACGAAGGTCGGGTTGTCACAGCTCGCGAGGTTGGCGGAGGGGTTCTTGATGTTCACGCCCTTGACCGGCGAAGGGTCGGCCTGGGGCCCGAGCTTCTCGATCTGGGTGAAGGACGCCTTCACCAGGTTCAGCGGAAGCGGTGAGTATCCGTACGGTCCGGCCTTGGACTGGCCCGTGCACAGGGAGTAGCTCAGGAAGTCCGCCAGCGTCTGCCGCTTGGCGGCAGTCATCCGCTGATCCTTCGAGCTCGTCGGGATGATCATGTAGGAGTACGACGAGATCGGGTACGAGCGAGGGTCCTTGTAGGTGTAGACCTCATCCAGGTTCTGCGTCAGGTAGGTGTTCGGCGACAGACCCGTTGGGCTGCACGTGCCATTGGTCTTGCAGCCGTTGATTCTTGCCTTGGTCAGCGCGACGGCGACGTTGTACTGCGTCGGTTGGACGAAGTACCCGTCCGGGTTCTCGACATACGCCACGGGGTAGTGCGCGTTGAGCGGGTAGGAGTACTCCGCGTACCCGATGTCGCCGTTGCCGGCGGCCGAGTCGACGGTGTTCATGATCCCGTCGTCGCCGGCTGCCGCGATCTGTCGGCCCGAGCGCGGGTAGATCGACGTCAGGCCGGCGTTGCCGCCGTTGTATGGCCCCCAGATGGACGGGTACTGCTTGGCCATCCACAACGTGAACTGTGCGGTCGCGCCGGAGCCGTCCGACCGCACGACCGGTGTGATCGGCAGCGACGGGAAGGTGCGGCCGCCGTTCTCCTTCGCGATCTGCGGGTCGTCCCAGTTCGTGATCTTGTTCGTGAAGATCTTCGCGATGGTCTCGCCCGACAGGCGAAGGTTGTCGACAAGCTTCCCGCCGACCCGGAGCTGGTACGTGAGCGCGGTGCCACCTGCCACAACGGGTAGATACGCGTAGGACCGGCTGCTCGCGTCGGTCTGATGTGTGACCGGGTCCGTCCCTTGATAGGGGATGTCCGAGTCAGCGAAGTCCGTGACGTAGTTCGCAAAGTCCTTACGACCTTGGGAGGAGCCATTGTTGTTGAACGTGATCTGCATGCCGGTCGCCGATACGTCCGCGATCCATTGCTGGATGATCGTGTAGGCCCACGTCGAACCGGAGCCTTCGATCTCGGCGTACTCGGCCTTCGCTGTGCCCATACCGCGATAGGCGGCGAAGCAGAGCAGTGCGAGCACGACGCTGATGCGCAACGTGTTGCGGCGGAGACGGGCCAGGCTGGGGATCACTCTGATTCCTCGCGAGACAAGGGCCTACGACGCTGGACCAGCCGGCGGATGCGCCGGAACAGCGACGTCTTGCCGGTAGCGGGTCGCGCGAGCAGGCGCGCGGTGATGAACAGCACAAGGACGAGCAGAAGCAAGACGGCCGCAGCGCCGAACGCGCGCTGGACCTGTATCGCGATGCCGCCGCGCGCTGACGTGAAGATGAACAACGGCAGGGAGTTCATGACGCCCGACGTCGGGTCGAGGTGGATGAACGAGGCATTGCCGGAGGTGATCAGGACCGGAGCCGTCTCACCGACACCACGCGCGATCGCGAGGATCAGCGCCGTCGCCAGGCCGGCTCGAGCGGTCGGCAACACCACTCGCCAGACGGTCGCCCACCGGCTCGCGCCGAGCGCGAACGAGGCCTCTCGAAGCGTGCCCGGTACGACGCGGAGCACGACATCCGACGCCCGCGCAATGATCGGCAACATCATGACGGTGATCGCGAGCCCAGCCGCGAGCCCGGAACGGGGAAACCCGAGGGCAATGATCCAGACCGTGTAGATGAACAAACCGGCGAGGATGTCGGGGAGCGCAGTCATCGCCTCGACGACTGTCCGGACGACGCGGGAGAACTTGCCACCGATCTCGTTCATGAAGACCGCGGTCCCGACGCCGAGCGGCAGTGCGATCGCGGATGCGATCCCGAGCTCGATCAGCGAACCCAGGATCGCGTGGACGATGCCGCCCTTGTGTAGCGGATCTTGTGCCCCGACCCCGGTCATGTCGTCGAACAGGAAGTTGGCGTGATGAACCGCGGTCCAGCCGCGCTTGAACACGAAGAGGATCACCGAGGCCAGCGCGACCAGGACGATCACCGTGCCGGTCGAGACGACCCACTGCGCGACCCGGTCAGCGATCTCGACGTTGCTTCCCCGAACCGCAGTACCCACTGCGAGAATCGCCAGGTTGGCGAGCGCGGCCACGAAGATGAACCACGCCAGGCCGTGCACCGGCAAGAGTCGCTCGACAGCCACCCATGCAAGTCCAAGGGCAGCGAAGCGTGCTCCCCAGGTGAGAAACCGCTCGTCCGCCGGAAGCTTGCCAAGGTCAGACCGCGGCATCGCGTGGAGATCGTCGTCTGCGGCGAATGTCGGCAGCGGGATCTCTAAACCCATTGCCGGCTGCACGAGGGTGCTCATGCGGTCTCCGCCCCGGACCGGCTGCGGCTGACGACGATCGCGGCGAGCGTGTTGACCAGCAGCGTGATCACGAAGAGGACGAAGCCGGCGGTCAGCAACGCCGAGAGCTGGATGCCCGTCGCCTCACCGAACTGGCTCGCAATCAGCGCGGATACGGTGTCGCTGCCGATCTCCAGGAAGCGGCCCTTGATGATGAACTCGGGGCTGACGATCAGCAGGACCGCGACGGTCTCACCGAGGGCCCGACCCAGGGCGAGCATCGTGCCGCCGATGATTCCGCCCTTGCCGAACGGGAGGACGACCGCGCGGATCATGCCCCATTTGGTGGAGCCGAGAGCAAGCGCGCCCTCCTTCTCGCTTTCCGGAGTGAGCGAGAAGACCTGCCGCATGACGGCACACGCCATCGGGATGACCATCATCGAGACGACAACGCCGGCGATGAATGCGCTGGCCGTGTAGCGGCTGATGTCTGGGACAGCGGCATTCGGATCGGCGTCAACGTGGAACGGCGGAAACCAGCCGAAGGTGCGCTGCAGGAAGACCGCGAAGTGCGACGCATGAGGCTCGATGAGGAAGAAGCCCCAGAGGCCGTACACGATCGACGGGACGGCTGCCATCAAGTCAACGGCAGCAACCAACGTCGATCGCAACCGCGACGGCGCGTACTCGGTGATGTAGAGCGCCGTGGTAACGGCGAGCGGGAACGAGATCGCCATCGCAACCAGAGCGACCTCGAACGTCCCGACCAGCACTGCGGCGATGCCGAGCGTGTCCGTGTCCGGGTTCCAGGCCTGGGTGGTGAAGAAGCTGAGCCCGTAGTGATGCAGGGTCGGCCAGCCTTGATAGGCCAGAAAGACACCGATCCCCCCGGTGACGACGAGGACCGACGCGCCGATTGCGCGGAAGGTGTTGACGAAGACCGCGTCGCCGCCAACGGGCTTGCGCGAGATCTTGCGGGGTTCCTGCGGCGCTCCTGCGGCCGGTGGGTCGAGGAGTGCCGTCGTCACCCGAACCGGCCGTTGACGTAGTCGGAGGTTCGCGCGTCCTTTGGACGCTCGAAGATGTCCTCGGTCGTTCCCGCCTCGACGATCGCCCCCGGCGTCCCCTGCTCGGCGAGGAAGAAGGCGCACTGCTGGGAGACGCGAGCGGCCTGCTGCATGTTGTGGGTGACGATCACGATCGTCACCTGCTCACGCAGCGCCGCGATCGTCTCTTCGATCCGCCGGGTGGACGTCGGGTCGAGGGCCGAGCAGGGCTCGTCCATCAGCAGGACGTCGGGGCTCACCGCAAGCGACCGCGCGATGCAAAGCCGCTGCTGCTGCCCGCCGGACAGCGCGCCGCCCGGCTCGTTGAGCCGGTCCTTGACCTCGGCCCACAGGCCGCCGCGCTGCAGACAGTCCTCGATCAGGTCGTCGCGCTCCGATCGGGCGATCTTCTTTCCGGTGAGCTTCAGGCCGGCGGTGACGTTGTCGGCGATGCTCATCGCGGGGAACGGGTTCGGCTTCTGGAAGACCATGCCGACCCGCCGCCGGGTCTCAGTGATCCGCGCCGACGGTGCGTAGATGTCCTCGCCGTTGAGCCGAACCTCACCCGAGAGCTTGGCGATCGGCACCGACTCGTGCATCCGGTTGAGAATCCGGAGGAACGTGGACTTGCCGCATCCCGACGGCCCGATCAACGCGGTCACGGTTCCCGGCAGCATCGCGAGCGAGACCCGCTCGAGCACCTTGTTGGTGCCAAACCAGGCCGACACCTGGTGGGCGTCGAGGCGAGCACCCCGGACGGCGGTGGCTTCCGGCGTGGGTGCGCCTGCGGGTGCTGGTGCAGGCAAGGGCACCGCCGTCATGTCGACACGGACGGGCTCCGTTCCGGCCTGCTCCGCGACGGTCGGCGGCGTCATGACCGGAGGGCTTGGGGCGATGGTCACGAGCTCTCCTTGCTCCGGGGTATCGGCCATTGCGTACTGCTCAGTCACAGCGCTGCGTCAGGGAAACGGGACTCGACCAGCTGCCATACGGGTGGCGGGTCGGCGTCAGACAGATCGGCAATGGCGGCGGCCGCGACGAAGGTGCTGGCGTTGTACGTGCACTCTCGGTGTCTCGCGTAGCCGCGGCTGGAGGTTGCCACCGGCTTGCCGTCGAGTCGCAGCCGCCAGCCCCAGGTCCCCGTGCGCGGGACGGTCAGCACGGTCATCTCGGCCTCGTGGACTCGGTTGCGGAGGGTCTCCGCCGCCCGCCGGGCGGCCGCCAGGTCCGGATAGACGACGCAGCTGCGGCCGAGCTCGCGATGGTTCGCCCCGGTGAGGCGCCACGCGAACCAGGAGCCGTCAACGTCGACCTCCCCTTCGAACGGCTGGTGCAGGTCCGGCCATACCGGGTGAGCCGCCGCGCCCTCGCCAACGCCGAGCACGAAGAGGTACCGCGGGGACTTCACCCGCTCCACAACACCGCACCCTTTGCGACGGGTGGCGCACGCGAGGGGAACTGCAAATGATCGCTAGATGAACAACAGGTGATGCGCCCGCCGGTACGCCGCATGGGGCATCGTTGAGGGGTGAGTGCGCTGGAATCGGCCGAATCCCGGACTGCCGACCTCGACGGCCCGACCCACTACCTGGACTTCGGCGGCCCTTCCGGCGCGCCGCTGCTGCTAGCCGTTCACGGCCTCGGCGGCGCCGCATGGAACTGGCTCGCCCTCGCGCCGCTGTTGACCGCCGAGGTTCGAGTGATGGCGGTCGACCTTGCCGGACACGGGCTCAGCCCGGCAGCCGGACGCCGAACCACCGTCGGCGCCAACCGCCGCCTGCTCGACCGGTTCATCCGGGAGGTCGCCGGCGAGCCGGTGGTTCTCGTCGGCAACTCGATGGGCGGTTTGATCTCGATCCTCGAGGCCAGCGCAGCGCCCGACCATGTGCGAGGCACCGTCCTGGTGGACCCGGCGCTCCCGCGCCCGCTGGTCAGTCCGGTCGACGCCCGCGTTGCCGCCCAGTTCGCCATCATGGCGCTGCCGATCGTCGGCGAGGCTGCCCTCACTCGGCGTCGGGCGAGGCAGGGCCCTGCGGAGGTCATCCGGCAGGGCCTGAGCATGTGCACCGTCGACGTCGACCGCGTGCCGCAGGCGGTGATCGAGGCCGGCGTACGCACCGTCGACCGGCGCGACAACCGGGAGTTCCCCACCTCCGACATCGTGCGCGCCGGACGTTCCGTGGTGCAGCGCATCAGCCGGGCGCCCCAGCTTCGCCGGGCGATGGCCTCGGTCCAGCAGCCGGTGCTCCTCCTCCACGGCGAGCGCGACCGCCTGGTGCCGGTCGCGGCGGCGAAGCAAGCCGCGAAGAAGTTCCCGTCGTGGCGGCTGGAAGTGGCAGAGGACGTCGGCCACGTGCCGATGCTCGAAGCGCCGGACTGGACGTCGACGCAGATCCTCGACTGGCTCCGCACCGACGCGAAGGTGCTCGGCTAGGTCACACTCTCGACATGACCTCCCCCAGGTACGCCGGTCCCACACGCCGCCAGGTCCTCGCGGGAGCAACCGCCGGAGCGGTTGCGGCGATGTCCCGAGGGTTCGGGTCCGGACGACTCGGCAAGATCGTCGAGGACGCCTACGCCGCCGAGCCGACGAAGGACGCGCCGCTGTCGGACATCGAGCACCTCGTCTTCGTGATGATGGAGAACCGCTCGTTCGACCATTACTTCGGCACGTATCCCGGCGTACGCGGCTTCGACGATCCGCACGCGATCCCCGGCGTGTTCAAGCAACGGGGCTACCGGGCGGGACACGGTCCGGACCCGGCCGGGCACCTGTTCCCGTTCCACCTGAACACGAAGGACCTGGCGAGCTACGCCGAGTGCGTCGACGACATCACCCACAACTGGGGCCCGATGCACGATGCGTGGAACGGCGGCCGCATGAACCGCTGGCTGCCCGCTCATCTCAAGGCCGACGGACCGAAGATCGGCCCGATCAGCATGGGCTACTACAAGCGCCACGACATCCCGCTGTACCACTCACTCGCTGACGCGTTCACCCTCTGCGACCGCTACTTCGCATCCGTGCTCGGCCCCACCGACCCCAACCGGGTGATGTGGCTGTCCGGAACCCTCGACCCGGAGGGCAAGCACGGCGGACCATGTCTCACCACTCTGGTGAGCAACCGGGAGTCGCAGTTCGGCAAGTACTCCTGGCGCACGATGCCGGAGAACCTCTCCGCGGCAGGGGTGTCTTGGAAGGTCTACCAGGACGCGAGCTCGCTGACGCTGCTCAACCCGTTGCTGTACTTCAAGAGCTTCCTCGAGGAAGGCAGCTACCTCGCGAGCAACGCGCAGGGCCTGATCAGCTACCCGGCGAACTTCGCCGCCGACGTCGCCGCCGGCACCCTTCCCGCGGTGTCGTGGGTGTTTCCCACGCTGCCGGCGTGCGACCACCCGTCGACGCCGCCACTGCTGGGCGAGATCTTCGTCGCCGAGCTGCTGCAGACCGTCGTCGCGAATCCCGCGGTCTGGGAGAAGACGGCGATCATCATCAGCTACGACGAGAACGGTGGCTTCTTCGACCACGTCGCGCCGCCGACGGCGCCGCACGGCACTGCGGGTGAGTTCCTCACGATGGACAAGCTGCCGGCCGACGCCGAGCACGTGCGCGGCCCGGTCGGCCTGGGGTTCCGGGTCCCCGGACTCGTGCTGTCGCCGTACAGCCGCGGCGGCTTCGTCTGCGGCGACGTGCTCGACCACACCTCACAGCTGAAGCTGATCGAGACCAGGTTCGGGGTGGACGTTCCCAACCTGTCGAAGTGGCGACGCAAGACGGTCGGCGACATGACCAAGGCGTTCAGCTTCGGCCGCAAGCCGCACCCCGACGTACCCGGGCTGCCGGTGCCGACCGCGGAGCAGGTCGAGGTGCTCGGTGGCGAGTGCGTGCTGCCGCCGAACTGGGGTCTCGGGGTCGTCGACCAGGGAACCGTCACGCCGGTCCCCGACCACGTGTCGCGGCCGCACCAGGTCAAGGGTCACCGGCGCCGACCCATCCACGAGGGCCGCTAGCGGAGGGCGGTCAGCGGAGGCGGCTGACGCCGTCGACCCGCGCCCACAGCGAGCGGTAGAGCTTGCCGGCGCCGGGGAACTGCTGGTTGGACCCGTTCATCTGGAACGACATCCAGCCATCGGAGTAGTTGAAGTAGTTCTCGTAGCCGAGGTTGTGCGTCGCGAACCACCGGTGCATGTGACGGACGAACGACCGGTCGTCGCCGCCGGAGTGCTTCTTCTGCACCTGGTCGTGGACCAGGGCCCACTCCGGGATCGAGATCAGCTTGCGATGAGCCTTCGCGAACTTGGCCAGCCAGCTCAGGCCGGTGCCCTGGTGGAGGATGGCGTGCCATCTCGCCTTCGGGGTGTTGGCGACGCCCGGCCGGTTCCAGTCGTAGACGTCCATACCGATGTAGTCGACGTAGGAGTTGCCGGGGTAGGCGAGCTTCAGGTGACGGAAGTGCGGGCCGGCTGACAGGCACCAGTCGAAGGTGAAGTCGCCGCCCTTGACCCCGCGGATCGCTGTCACGATGTGCCGCCACGCAGCGGCGAACTCGCGCGCCCGGGTGTCGTACTGGTACGGCTTGCCGTGAGCGGTGACGCCCCAGCGGAACCAGCCGCCGTTGAACTCCCACCCGAGCCGAAGCACGGAGTGACCCAGCCCGGCGGCGACGAGCTTGCGCGCCATGGTGACGAAGTGCTGGTCGTAGTAGCCGCTCGCGGCCGCCGCGAGGTGGTCGCCGTAACCGGCCCAGAGCGGTACGGCGATCGAGAGCAGAATGCCGGTGTTCTGACCCTGCCAGTCCTTGATCACCCGCTGCGTGCTGTCGAACGCACGCCACGAGGCGTTGGTCTGGAAGTCGGTCGCGCTGCTGATCGGGCGGCCGCGCCAGACTCCGAAGTCCTTGTCAGCCACGGCGGAGAAGCCGGCGAAGTCACCCGACCCCCACTTCGGGGCGTTCGCCG
Organism: Mycobacteriales bacterium; assembly: GCA_035545175.1. GTDB lineage: Bacteria > Actinomycetota > Actinomycetes > JAFAQI01 > JAFAQI01 > DASZTV01. The sequence goes on along the minus strand of DASZYY010000179.1, from coordinate 7,016 downwards.
ACTCCACGGCCGAGGAGCCGGTGGGCTGGTTCGCCGAGACGGTCGGAGTGAGAAGGGGGTCGTGGCGCGCGCCAGCGGTCGCCGGCGCCGTGGCGGTCACGACGCCTAGAACGAGAAAGACGCCGAGCGCGGCTGCCCGGCGACTGCGGCTCATCAGCCGTCGCCCTCCTTCGGATGTCGCCTGATCGTAACTAGACAACGAGCGGTGCGCGCCCGAGGTATTGAGCGCCAGAGACTCGTGAGACATACGTTGGGACGCGATGAACCCGTTGCTGCTGCTGATCGGCTTCCTGGCCGGGCTGCTCACGATCGTGACGCCGTGCATCCTGCCGGTGCTGCCCGCCGTGGTGGCGTCGGGAATCACGGCGGGCGGGCGGCGCCGCGCGCTCGCCATCGCGACCGGCCTTGCCCTGGCCTTCGGGCTGTCGGCTCTGCTCAGCATCCGCATACTGACCGCACTCGGGCTTCCGCTCGGGCTGCGCTACGACCTCGCGCTGGTCGTCCTCTACCTCCTTGCCATCGGGTTCCTGGTGCCACGGGCGGGTGAGCTCATCGAGCGACCGTTTGCTCGGCTCGGTCTCGGCCGCGCACCCGACAGCTCAGCGCGGGGCCTGGTGCTGGGTGCGTCGCTGGGGTTGCTCTACTTGCCGTGCGCCGGACCGATCTTCTCGGCGATCAGCGCGGTGGGCGCCCAGCACGGGACATTCGGGTTCGACGCGATCGCGCTGACGGCGGCGTACTCAGTGGGGATCGCGGCGCCGATCCTCGTCCTCATCCTGCTCACCGAGCGGCTCACCTCGGCGGTGGCCTGGCTGCGCGCCCACGCGGTCCGGGTCCGCCAGGTCGGTGGCGTCATGCTGCTCGCGAGCGCGATCGCCATCACCTTCGGCGCCGCAACGACCTTGCAGACCTCGCTCCCGTCGTACACCGCCTCCATCGAGCGGCACCTGACCGACAGCACCTCGATCCGGGCGGACCTCGACCAGATCGGCAACCCACACGAGTCGGCGCGCGCCAAGCGACTGCAGAACGCGTTGCACGAGCCCATGCCGTCGGCGAGCCCCAGCTTCGTGCCCATGGCCGACCAGGTCCCGACGGTAGCGGCGGCCGACCTGCCCGACTACGGCCCGGCACCGGACTTCGCGCGGATCACCCGCTGGCTCAACACCCCCGGTGGATCCGCGCTACGACTGTCGCAGCTGCGGGGGAAGGTGGTGCTCGTCGACTTCTGGACCTACTCCTGCATCAACTGCTTGCGCAGCCTGCCCCACGTCGAGCGCTGGTACTCCCGCTACCACTCCGACGGCTTCGAGGTGATCGGCGTCCACACCCCGGAGTTCGACTTCGAGCACGTGGCGAGCAACGTCGCCGCGGCCGTCTCGCGGCTCAAGGTTCGCTACCCGGTCGCCATGGACAACGCGTACGGCACGTGGAACGCCTGGGGCAACGACTCGTGGCCGGCCGAGTACCTCATCGACGCGAACGGCAACGTGCGTTACGGCTCCATCGGCGAGGGTGAGTACGGCCTCACGGAGGCAACCATCCGGGCGCTGCTCACCGCGAAGGGAGTTCACCACCTTCCGCCACCGACCTCGGTCCCGGACCGTACGCCGATGCGAGCCGCCACGCCGGAGACCTATCTGGGCTACGAGCGGCTGGAGCGATACAGCGGCACCCCGATCGCGCGCAACCAGGAACGCACCTATACCTATGCGAGATCGCTCCCGGCCGGGCACGTGACGTACGGCGGCGCGTGGACCGTCGGGCCGCAGGAGATCCTGGCGGGGCCGGGCGCCGGGCTGCAGATCAACATCAACGCCTCGGACGTCTACCTCGTCATGGCCGGCAGCGGCACCGTAACCGCAACCTTCAACGGCAAACCGCTACCGAGCCAGCACGTCTCGAGCGTGCCGACGCTCTACACCATCCTCTCGACAGCTCAGCCGCAGGACGGAGTGCTGCGACTGAGCTTCGAGCCGGGAGTGAAGGCTTACGACTTCACCTTTGGGTGATCACGCCTCGCAGTTGCCGACGTGCTCGCCGAGACAGGTGTCGGTGCCATCGCCACCGTCGACGATGTCGTTGCCGCCCTGGCCGTCGAGAGTGTCATTGCCGGCGCCACCGAAGATGGTGTCGTCACCGTCACCACCGGCGATCACGTTCGGTCCGGCATTCCCGGTCAGGACGTCGGCGAACTGCGACCCGGTGATGTTCTCGACGTTCGTCAGGCGGTCGCCGCCGTCGTAGTTGGCGAACCCTGCGTTCAGGTCCACCTTCACGGCACGGTAGGAGTCGGTGAAGTCGACCGTGTCCGACCCGTCGCCGCCGTCGAGGATGTCAGCGTTCGCGCCGCCTTGCAGCACGTCGTCCCCGCCGCCACCGAAGAGCTGGTCGCGACCGGTTCCACCGAGGAAGACGTTGTTCGCGTCGTCGCCGCGGACGATGTCCGCGTAGTTGGTGGCGACGATGTTCTCGACCCCGGTCGCCGTATCGGTGGCCGCGCCCTTGATCGTTCCGGCCACCAGGTCGGCCTTGATCCCGACACCGGCCTTGGCGTAGCTGATCGTGTCCGAGCCGGTCCCGCCGTCGAAGGAGTCGGTGCCGGTCGCGTCGTCGTAGAACCGGTCGTTGCCGGGGCCGCCGGAGATGACGTCGTCGCCGACCTCGCCCCAGATCTGATCGTTCCCGTCGCCACCACTGATGGTGTCGTCCCCGCTCACGTCGGCGATGGCGTCGTTACCGCCGGCGCCGTCGAGGGTGTCGTCGCCGTACCCACCGTGGATCTCGTTCGGGCCGTCATCACCGGTCAGCGTGTCGTCGAAGACCGAGCCGGTGACGTTCTCGATGTTGGCCAGGGTGTCGCTGCCTTGACCGGTCGCCGTGCCGGCACCGAGGTCGACCGTCACCGGGGACGGCGAAGTGCGGAAGGTGAGCATGTCGACGCCTGGGCCACCGTCGATGTGGTCGTCACCGTCACCGCCGATCAGGGTGTCGTCTCCACCGGCGCCGTCGATCGTGTCGTCGCCACCGCTGCCGGCGAGCTCGTTGGCGTTGTCGTCACCGACGATCGTGTCGTCGTGCAAGGAGCCCGAGGCGTTGTCCATGTTCACGAAGGTGTCGTTGCCGTCACCGGTCGCGGTCCCGGCCGCCAGGTCGATGTGCACCGGGTTGGCGGAGTCGCTGTAGAACACCTTGTCCGTCTGGTACAGCGGGTTGGAGTTCGGGTAGAGCGGGTCCGCACCGTCGACGAAGTCGTCGCCGTCGCCCGGAGCGAGCGAGTCGTTGCCGTCGCCGCCGTAGATCTTGTCGTCACCCGCGCCGCCGTAGATGACGTCGTCGCCGTAGCTGCCACGGAGAACGTTCGCTCCGTCATCACCCGTGATGTTGTCCGGGCCGGTGGAGCCGGTGACGTTCTCTACCGAGCTCAGGGACACCTCCCGGTTGGAGTGCGCGATGCCCAGCCGGAGGTCGACGGAGACTCCGTTGGACGCGTACGCCCGGCTGAAGTCGATCGTGTCCGAGCCGTCGCCACCGGCGAAGTCGTCGGTGCCGTCGTTGCTGCTGCCCGAGAGAAAGGTGTCGTTTCCGGCGCCGCCGGTCACGTGGTTGGTGCCGGACTCGGAGTCGAAGGTGTTGTCGGCGGCGTCGCCGATCAGAGTGTTGTCGTTGTCGCTGGTGACGTTGGCCGACTCGATGCTCACCAGGGTCGTCGTACCGTCACCGGTCGCCTTGCCTTGCGGAAGATCGACCGTGATTCCGGAACCCACACGGGACTGCCGCCAGAGGTCCACCGCATCGCTGCCCGGGCCGCCGTTCACGTAGTCGTTGCCACGCAGGTTGTGCGGGAGGCAGGCGCAGCCGTCGTTGCCCTGGATGTCGTCGTTGCCGGCATCGCCGTACAGCTTGTCGTTCCCGGCATTGCCTCGCACGCCGTCGTTACCGTCCCCGCCGTGCACGACGTCGTCGTCGGTGCCACCCGAGACGTTGTCGTCACCGGCGCCACCGGACACCTGGTCCCGTCCGGTTCCGCCGTCGACGCCGTCGTTACCGTCGCCGCCGTCGATGACGTCGTTGCCGGCACCACCGTTGATGCCGTCACTGTCAGCGCCGCCGTTGATCCGGTCGGCGCCGCTGCCGCCGTTGATCCGGTCGGCGCCGCTGCCGCCGTTGATCACGTCGTCACCGAGGTTGCCGACGATGCGGTCATTGCCGGCACCGCCGTTGATGGTGTCGGTGCCGCGACCGCCGATGATCGAGTCGTCGCCGCCGCCGGAGTCGACGCGGTCGTCGCCCGGTCCCGCCTTGATGACGTCGTTGCCGTCGCCGTCACAGATCAGGTCGTTGCCCTTGCCGCTGTTGATCGTGTCGTTGCCCCCGAAGGCGACGATGACGTCATTTCCCGGCGTGCCACGCAGGTCATCGTCCTTCGCAGTTCCGACGATCGTGGCGTGGCGACCGAAGCACAGGGCCGGTCCGGCCTTGGCTGCGGCGGGGGTGGCCACTACCGCGGTCCACGCGCCGAAGGAAAGGGCGCTTGCGGTCAACGCGACCAGACCACGTCGGGTGGTGAGCTTCTGCACTCGAGACATCGTCAGTCCTTCATCTGGGCAACATCTCCTGTTCAACGTCGCCACCGCCTTGGACGTTGACACGAACCGATATGCCCCCATAGGGCCTTTGGTCCTTTTTGGCGGGGCTCTGGGTGATTAGCCCGAGATGATCAACGGAGGCAGACGGCGGGAAGGTCGAACCAGCGCAGCGCCTCCGCATCCGGGTCCAAGCCGGTGGGAGCGGTCTCCTGGGCCGGATGCTCACGCTCGGCCGCCATCATCTCCGCCGCGGCGAGGTACTCGGACAGCATCGACACGTCAGCCCGGGCAACGTGCTGCCCGTATCCCTCACTCGGCGTTCCCTGGTAGGAGATGTCGGCGAGGTGCATCGGGGACTCCCGCTTCATCTCGCGATGGCGCCAGAGCCCCGACCTCGGGTCGAAGCGGTAGTCGGGCAGGAACCGGTCGCCCTCCCGCGCGACGAACCGCACCGCGTCGATCAGGTAGTCGGCGACGGTCTCATCGATGAAGTAGGCGAAGCTCACCCGGACCCACCCGGGCTTGATCCCTTCGCACCCGGCAGCGATCTCGTGCTGGAACGCATGCGAGCGGTCGAGGTCGATACCGAGCAGCCGGTGGCCGTACGGGCCCGCGCACGAGCAGCCGCCTCGCGCCTGGATCCCGAACAGGTCATTGAGCAGCGCAACGACGAAGTTGTGATGCAGGTAGCGACCGCCCGGACGGCGCACGACGAAGGAGACGATCGACAGCCGCTCGGCATCGAGGTTGCCGAGGATCTCGATGGTGGGCTCGGCTTCCCATGCCGTCACGGCGCGCTCGAGCAGGGCCTCCTCGATCGCCTTGATCTGCTCGACTCCGACCGCCTGCTTGAGCGCGAACACGAGACCGGCGCGGATCGCTCCGATGATGTCCGGTGTTCCGCCCTCTTCTCTCGCGACCGGGTCCTCGAGGTAGACGTGCTCGAGCGGGTTCACGTAGGCGACGGTGCCGCCGCCGGGCACCGTCGGCACCCGGTTGGTGACGAGCTCGCGGCGGATCGCCAGGACACCGGGCGTCCCGGGACCACCGATCAGCTTGTGCGGCGAGAGGAACACCGCGTCGAGGCGGGCGCCGGGATCGTCTGCCGGGGACATCTTGATGTCGACGTACGGCGCGGCCGCGGCGTAGTCCCAGAACGACAGTGCGCCGTGCCGGTGCAGCAGGCGGGCGACCGCGGCGGTGTCGGTGACGATGCCGGTGACGTTGGAGGCGGCGGAGAACGACCCGATCCGCAGCGGCCGGTCGGCGTACTCCGCCAGCCGGGCCGCCAGCACATCGAGATCGATGTGGCCGTCGTTGTCAGCGGGTATCTCGACGACGTCGGCGATCGTCTCGCGCCACGGCAGCTCGTTGGAGTGGTGCTCGTAGGGACCGACGAACACCACCGGCCGTTCCGCGGCCGGGATCGCCGCCGACAATGAATAGGTGTCGTCGAGCTGCGACGGGATCCGCAGCCCCAGGATGCGCACGACCTTGTCGATCGCGCCGGTGGCCCCGAAGCCGGTGAAGATGACGAGGGTGTCGTCGTCGCCGCCGATGGCGTCGCGGATCGTGCGCCGCGCCTCTTCGCGCAGCTGCGTGGTCTGCCGGCCGGTACCGCTGGACTCGGTGTGCGTGTTCGCGTAGGTCGGGAGGACGGCTTCCCGGATGAAGTCCTCGATGAAGGTGAGCGACCGCCCGCTCGCCGTGTAGTCGGCGTACGTGACGCGACGCGGCCCGTACGGACCATCCATCAACGTGTCGTCGCCGATGACGGCGGCGCGGATCCGGTCGAGCAGGTCCGAGGTCGGTAGCACGACGAGTCCTAGCTCTCCGGCATGCTCGCGCGAAGACTCGGGACGACGGTCGCGACGAGTCCACGCAAACCCGACCCGATGATGTCCCGCCAGTCGAAGTAGTCGCGCCACAGCGTGATCTCGCCGTCGTGCACCTCGAACACCCCGCAGACCCAGAACTGCTGGTAGAAGCGGCGATAGCCCAGGCCATCGGTCCGCTCCGTCATCACGCTCGTGCCGTTCTCGGTGATCCGGTGAATCCGGACCGCGAAGGTGATGCCGCGGCGGTTGAAGTCGTGCAGGCCCTTGATGAACCGCTGCTTGCCGCGGATCGTCGGCAGGGACACGTTCTCGTAGACCAGGTCGTCGGCAACGAGCTCGGCAGCCGTCTCGGCGTCCCCGTCGGCCAGCGCGTTGAGGAACGCACTGACGACGTCGGCCGGGGAACGGCGGGCAGTTGTGGCGGCTGACTCAGCGGGCTCACTCATATCGCCATTCTGCGCCCGCCTCACTTTGTGTGCTACTTCGGACATGTGCAGTGGCGGGAGACGGCAGCAACCCGGGCGCTCGGCATCCGGTTGCCGATCGTGGGCGGCCCGATGGCGGGCGGCCCCTCCACACCCGCCCTCGC
>DASZYY010000178.1:0-7960 GCA_035545175.1 Mycobacteriales bacterium | reverse complement strand
GTCAGCTCGGCCATCGTGTCGTAGTCGCCGTAGGACTCGTACGCCTCGAGCATCGTGAACTCCGGGCTGTGCGTCGTGTCCACACCCTCGTTGCGGAAGGTCCGGCCGATCTCGTACACCCGCTCGATGCCACCGACGACCAACCGCTTGAGCCAGAGCTCCAGGGCGATCCGCAACGACATCGGAAGGTCGAACGCGTTGAGGTGCGTCGCGAAGGGTCGCGCTGACGCCCCACCATGCAGCTGCTGGAGCATCGGCGTCTCGACCTCGACGTACCCGCGCTCGTCGAGCGTCGAGCGAAGTGACCGCAGCACGATCGCGCGGGCCTCGACGATGCGGCGGGCGTCCCAGCTCATCGCAAGGTCGACGTAGCGGCGCCGGACTCGCTCCTCCTCGTCGACCAGGCCCTTCCACTTCTCGGGCAACGGGCGCAGCGCCTTGCTCGCCATCACCCACGAGTCCGCAAGAACGGACAGCTCGCCGCGCTTGCTCGAGATCACCTCGCCGGTGACGCTCACGTGGTCGCCGAGATCGACGTCGCGCTTCCACGCCTCGAGCCGCGCTTCACCGACCCGGTCCAGTGACAGCATCACCTGCAGGTCGTCGGTGCCGTCACGCAAGGTGGCGAAACAGAGCTTGCCGCCGTCCCGCCGAAGTACGACGCGGCCGGCGACGCTGACCTGCTCGCCGGTTGCGGTGTCCGCAGCCAGGTCCGGGTGGGCGGCGCGAAGTGCCGCGTTGGTGATGGTGCGGGGAACCGAGACCGGGTAGCCCTCCACGCCGCTGGCTTGCAGCCGCTCGAGCTTGTCGCGTCGGATCCGCTCCTGCTCGGACAACCCTTCTTGCTCAGCCATGACGAATGGAGGTTATCGAGGCGCGCGAATTGGGTTAGCTGCAGTTGCGGTCGAAGACGAGCCGCAGGCCGATCAGGGTCAGGTCCGGCTCGTGCTCGGTGACGGTCTCGCACTCGTCGATGACGAGCGGCGCGAGGCCACCCGTCGCGATCACGACGGGATCTGCGTCGATCTCCTCGCTGATCCGCCGCACCAGGCCATCGATCTGCCCGGCAAAGCCGTACACCATGCCCGACTGCAGCGCCTCGACGGTGCTCTTGCCGATCACCGACCGCGGCCGGGCCAGCTCCACCTTGAACAGGCGCGCACCGCGAGCCGCGAGCGCGTCGATCGAGATCTCGATGCCAGGCGCGAGCGCTCCGCCGAGGAACTCACCCTTGTCGCTGATCACGTCGAAGTTCGTGGAGGTACCGAAGTCCACGACGACCGCCGGGCCGCCGTACAGGTGGTAGGCCGCCAGCGAGTTCACGATCCGGTCGGCACCGACCTCGCGCGGGTTGTCATACAGCAGCGGCACGCCGGTCTTCACGCCCGGCTCGACGATGACCGCAGGCACCTTGCCGTAGTAGCGCGCGAAGACGCTGCGGAGCTCGTGAAGGACCGCGGGCACCGTGGAGCACGACGCGATCCCATCCGGCGCGGGCGAGTCCGCGAGCAGCCCGCGAAGCAACAGCGCGAGCTCGTCCGCGGTCGCGCGGGTGTCGGTCTTGATGCGCCAGGACTCGATGAGCGACTCGCCGTGGAAGCAGCCGATCACCGTGTTCGTGTTGCCGACGTCAATCGCCAGCAACACCCGATCGTCCGCCACCCCGTGCTCCGACTCGACCGAGCGATCAGCGCCAGCCGGCGACTGTGTCGAACCGGACGGTGTCGCCTCGCACCAGGTCCATGCCGGCGAGCACCTCGGCCGGGTCACTGCCGGTACCGGTGATGTGGTTGTCGGCGTCGACGAACACCACGCGCGGCTTCAGCTCGCGCGCTTCGGCGTCGGTCACCGTGCAGTAGCTGATGATGATCACGAGGTCGCCCTCGTGGACCAGCCGAGCCGCGGCACCGTTGATGCCGATCACGCCGCTGCCGCGCGGGCCGGCGATCACGTAGGTCTCGAGGCGCGAGCCGTTGTTGATGTCGACGATCGCCACCTGCTCACCCGGCAGCAGATCGGCGGCGTCCATCAGGTCTTCGTCGATCGTCACCGAGCCCACGTAGTTCAGGTCGGCCTGCGTCACCGTGGCGCGGTGCAGCTTGCTCTTCAGCATGGTGCGAAACATCGCGAAAGGTCTCCTTCAGTCCTTCAGCCCACTTGGGGTGCCGAGGCGTACGTCTCTATTGTCAATCAAACGAGTCGATCCGACACGGGCGGCCACCAAAATCTTTCCGAATCGCGTTCTGTTGTCCGGCGCGTCCCAGGTCTCGGAATCGACCAGCGCGACGTAGTCCACGAGCACTTCCGGGGACCTTGCAAGCTCGGTCCGGGCGGCGTTGAGCGCCGCTTCGGCCCCCTCGGCCGCGTACTGGGAGGCGAGCTCGAGCGCGCGCGGGATGGCCAACGCCGTCTCCCGCTCGGCCGGGCTGAGGTAGCGGTTGCGGCTCGACATCGCGAGTCCGTCGCGCTCCCGGACGGTGGGTACGCCGACGATCTCGACGCCGCGCTGCTGCGCCGCGACCATCTGCCGGATCACCGCAAGCTGCTGGGCGTCCTTCTCCCCGAAGATCGCGACGTCAGGGCGGGTGAGGTCGAGCAGCCGAGACACCACCGTGACGACGCCGTCGAAGTGACCCGGGCGGTGTGCGCCTTCGAGCCGCTCACCCAAGGCTCCGGCGAGGACGACCGGCACCTGCTCGTCCGGCGGATACACCTCGTCGACTGCGGGCGCGAACACGACGTCGACGCCGTGGGCGGCACACACCTGCAGGTCAGCGTCGAGAGTGCGCGGGTAGCGGTCTAGGTCCTCGCCGGCACCGAACTGCCTCGGATTGATGAAGATCGTGACGATGACGTGGTCACCGTGATCGCGCGCGACCTCCATGAGCCGGGCGTGTCCGTCGTGCAGTGCGCCCATCGTCATGACGACCGCGACACGACCGGTCAACGCGTTCCGCGCCACCGCCAGGTCCGCACGCGTGTGCGCCGTCCTCACATCGTCCCCTTGGTGGCGAGAACGTCGAGAAGCGCGGTGGCTTGTTCGACGTCGAGCATTCCGCTGGCAAGCGCGCGCGTCGCAGTGAGCCGGCTCATTGCGATGTAGGCGTCGAGGGCCTGCGGAGCGTGCTCGGCCAGCGTCTGCAGATGCTTGCCGACCGTGCCCGAGTCGCCCCGGGCGACCGGGCCGGTCAGCGCACGGTCGCCGTTACGCAACGCGTTGTCCAGGGCAGCGCCGAGCAGCGGGCCCAGCATCCGTTGCGGTTGTTCGACGCCGGACGTTGCCAACAGCTCGGACGCCTGGGTCACGAGGGTCACGAGATGGTTGGCAGCGAAGGCCAGCCCGGCGTGGTACAGCGGGCGCAGCTCCTCGGCGATGAACGACGGTTCGCCGCCCATCTCGATCACGAGCGTCTCGGCGACAGGGCGCAACACCTCGTCGCTGGTCACGCCCCAGGCCGCACCGTCGAGCCGCTGCAAGTCGACGTCGGTGCCGGTGAAGGTCATGACCGGATGGAGCGCAAGCGGCAACGCCCCGACCGCCACGAGCGGAGCCAGCACGCCGACGCCGTGGGCGCCACTGGTGTGAGCAACCATCGTTCCGCGGCGCAGCGCTCCCGCCGCGGCAAGTCCGGAAGCCAATGCGGCAAGGGCGTCGTCGGGTACCGCGAGCAGCAGCAGATCCGCCTCGGCGGCCACCTCGTCCGGCGGCCGGACCCGCACCCCGGGGAGCAGCTGCACCGCTCGGCGGCGGCTGGCATCGGAAACCGCCGCCACCGACGCGACTCGGTGACCGGCGCGCGACAGCGCGGCACCCAGCACAGCGCCGACCCGGCCGGCGCTGATGACGCCCACCGTCAGCCGGGCAGGCCGATCCGCAGGTGTGCTCATGGCTGTCGTTCCAGTCCTTTCAGGTACCGGACGTGAAGAGCCTACGACGCACCGCCGTACCTTTCGTGTGTGGGCGGAAAGTGGCGCACTTGGCGGCAGGCGATGGCCGAGTCCCTCTACGGGGATCCCGGCTTCTACCTGACCCCGGGGACGCCGGCGCAGCACTTTCGTACCTCCGCACACACCGGCCCTACCTGGGCGGCGGCGATCGCAAGCCTCGCCGCGCAGGTCGACGCGGCCCTGGGCGAGCGTGCCGACTTCACGGTTGTCGACGTCGGCGCGGGCGGCGGCGAGCTGCTCGCCGAGCTGGCAGTCAGCGCGCCGGGGCGGTGGTCGCTCGTCGGGGTCGACGTCGCGCCACGCCCGCCCGGGCTGTCGCGACGAATCGATTGGCAGCGGCAGTTCCCGCAAGGGGTGCACGGACTTGTCCTTGCTGTCGAGCTGCTCGACGTCGCACCGGTGAACGTCCTCGAACAGACGGCTCAGGGTCCGTGCGTCGTGGAGGTCGACGAGGACGGCTTCGAGCGAATCGGCGACCCAGCCGATGCGGCCGACCTCGCGTGGGTCGAGAAGTGGTGGCCGATCACCGAACCCGGCGAACGAGCCGAGGTCGGCACGCGCCGCGACGAGATGTGGCGTGACATCACCGCCGGTGTCGCGGCGGGGCTGGTCGTGGCCGTCGACTACGCCGCCGATCCGTCGCGGCTCCTCGAGGGGACGCTCACCGGCTACCGAGACGGTCACCGGCGACTGCCCACCCCTGACGCCACGATGGACCTGACCGCTCACGTGCTGTTCGAGTCGTTGGAAGGACCCGGCGACACGCTGCTCTCGCAGCGAGAGGCGCTGCGCCGTCTTGGGGTCGACGCGACGCCGCCCGAGTACCACGGTGACGGCGACGCGTACCTCGCCGCGCTGGCGCGCGCCTCAGAGGCAGCGGAGCTGATGAACCCCTACAGCCTTGGCAGCTTCACCTGGCTCCTGCATCCGGTAGACGTGGAGCTAGACATCCTGGTCGCCTAGTGGCCAGCCGTTCGTGAGCCGGAAGTCGCGGTTGAGGGACTTCGGCACGCACATGGTCCAGGCGTCCAGCACCAGCTCGCGCATCTCAGCGACGTCGATCGCTGCCAGCCGGACCACCACCCAGTTGTACCGAAGGTCTGACGATTTCGGCATGAGGAACTTGTCCGGCTCACCCTCGACGAGACCCTCGCGCTCCGCCTTGGGAAAGGCGAACCCCATCAGCTCCTCATCACGGGAGACGCCGGCGTAGACGATCTGCTTGATTCGATACCGAGCGCTGTCGCGGACGTAGCCGAGGGTTGTGCGAGGAAGCGTGAGTGCGAACTCGCGCACCTCGATACCGCTGACCACGGCTGCGACGCTACGACCAGATCGCCGCCTACGCACCGGTCCGACCAGAAGTCGACGACGAGGGCTAGCGTCGGCCCTGTCTTCGAACAGACCCAGTCAACCCAGACGAACGGAGAGGCCAGCACCAATGTCAGCGATCGTCGTGAACGATCTTCGGAAGAGCTACGGCGCCACCCGCGCCGTGAACGGCGTCACCTTCACTGTGAACGAAGGTGAGTGCGTCGCCTTGCTCGGTCCGAACGGCGCCGGCAAGACCACGACACTCGAAGTGCTCGAGGGTTACCTGGAGCGCGACGGCGGCGCGGTCGAGGTTCTCGGCCACGACCCCCAGCACGCCGACCTGGAGTGGCGCTCACAGATCGGCATCGTGCTCCAGGGAACCGCAGTCGACCCCTACCTGACGGTACGCGAGACGTTGACGCGAACCGCGGGCTTCTACCCGAGGCCACGCGAGGTCGACGAGGTGATCGACCTTGTCGGGTTGCGGGAGAAGGCCGACTCGCGGATCAACAAGCTGTCCGGCGGTCAGCAGCGCCGCCTCGATGTCGCCTACGGAATCGTCGGCAACCCGAGGCTGCTGTTCCTGGACGAGCCGACAACCGGGTTCGACCCGTCAGCTCGCCGCGGAGCCTGGGATTTGGTCAACGATCTGCGCGGGCTGGGTACGACGATCATGCTGACCACGCACTACATGGACGAGGCGCAAGCTCTCGCCGACAACATCGTGGTGATCGGCGCCGGGGAGGTTGTCGCGGAAGGCGCCCCGGACTCGCTGGGCGGTCGCGACACCGCAGCGATGTTGATCCGCTTCCGGCTGCCGCAGGGCGTCGACCCGGCGTCGCTTCCGATCGCGACGACCCTCGACCACCACGGCTTCTGCGAGATCACGACGACCGATGACGTCAAGGTGCTGAACACCTTGACCAGCTGGTCAATCAAGCAACGAGTGCCGCTCGAGGGACTGGTCGCGACCCGGCCGAGCCTCGAGGACATCTACCTCTCCCTCGTCGGGCGCAACCTCCTCGACGGGAACCCGACGGCGGTGAACACTCCGTGAGCGAGCTGACCCTCATCGCAACCCAGATCCGATACGAGCAGAAGAGCTATTGGCGCAACCCGAGCGCGGCCTTCTTCACCTTTGCCTTCCCCATGGTGCTGTTCTTCATCTTCCTCAGCACCGCGGGTCAGCAGAACGACAGGTCAGACCTAGGCAGCTACGTTCACAACGGCCATCGAGTGGGCGTGAAGCTCGTGCAGTACTACAGCCCGAGCATCCTGTCCTACGCCGTCATGAGCGCCTGCTTCCTCGCGGTCGCGCTGATGCTCGTCCGGCAGCGCGAGGCGGGAATCCTCAAGCGGATGCGTGGCACACCGTTGCCCGCGTGGGCCTATCTCGGTGGCGTCATCGGCAGCTCCGTGATCGTCGCCGCGCTGCTCTCCGCGGTCTGCATGCTCCTCGCCGTGGGCGTCTACGGCGCGTGGTTCCCGATCGGTCACCTCGCGCCGCTCGCCGTCACCATCGCGCTGGCCGCGCTGACGTTCTGCGCGCTCGGCATCGCCGTCTCGTCGCTGATCCCGAACGTCGACTCGAGCCAAGCGATAGTCAACCTGCCGTACTTCGTCCTCGTCTTCATCTCAGGGACGTACTTCCCGATCAGCGGCGGGCTCGCCAAGGTCTCGAAAGACCTGCCGCTGCGGCCGATGATCGTGTCCATGTACAAGGTCTTCGACCCGACCAACACCGGCGGCATCTGGGACGGCCGCGATCTGCTGGTGCTCGCTCTCTGGGGCGTTGCAAGCATCGTGTTCGCGGTCCGCAACTTCCGCTGGACGCCGCATCACTCGTGACCCTGTGCCGCTAGCGTGATCAAAGTGGCCGCCGAGGAGCTGACCGTCTCGACCGGTCCGCTCGAGACCGCCGACGTCGTACTCAGCCTCGCTTCGCACCACCCGGCCGCGCACGGCGTTCTGCGACTGTCGCTGACGGTGGAGGATGAGAGGGTCGTGACTGCCGATCCGGTGGTCGGCTACATGCACCGCGGCGCGGAGAAGCTCTTCGAAGCGCGTGACTTCCGGCAGATCCTGGTGTTGGCCAACCGGCATGACTGGCTGTCCGCCTTCGGCAGCGAGCTCGGTGTGGTTCTCGCTGTCGAGCGAATGCTCGGCATCGAGGTACCGGAGCGCGCGGTGTGGATCCGCACCCTCCTCGCCGAGCTCAACCGCGTCCTCAGCCATCTGATGTTCCTGGCGGGTACGCAGCCGAGCCTCGACCCGGGTACGCCGGCCGCCGAGGCGTTTCGCGCCCGTGAGGCGATACAGATCGTGATGGAGCAAGTCAGCGGCGGCCGGATGCACTTCATGTTCAACCAGGTCGGCGGGCTCAAGGCGGATCTGCCCGACGGTTGGGCCGAGGACGCCCGTGCCGCCGTCGCCACCGTGCGAGGCATCACCGGCGATCACCTCGCCCCGATACTCGATGAAGGCTTCCGCACCACCTCGCGCGGCGTCGCGGTGCTGAGCCCCGCCGACGCAGCGGCGTACGGCGTCTCCGGCCCCGTCGCCCGAGCCAGCGGCCTCGACCTCGACCTTCGCCGCGACGACCCCTACCTGGCGTACGCGCAGATCCCGCCGTCGGTGATGCGCGTGGTCGGCCGCACCGACGGCGACGCCCTCGCCCGCTACGAGTGCCTGCTCGAGC
>DASZYY010000177.1:0-2133 GCA_035545175.1 Mycobacteriales bacterium | reverse complement strand
GCCTCGATCAGGTCGGGCAGCTTGTTGCGGTTGTTCTCGAACCAGAACGTCGCGTAGATGTTGGAGCGGAAGTACTCCGACGGCGGCTTGTTCATCTTGGCCAGCTCACGCGGCGCGTTCTCCGCCATCTCGTAGTCGAGCGTCTCGAGGATGAACGGGATCCAGCCGATGCCGCTTTCCACCGACACCAGCTTCAGGTCGGGGTGACGGTCGAACATGCCGGACAGGATCGTGTTGACGACCACCCGGGAGTTGCCGATGAACAGCAGCGACCCGCCGATCGCGAGCTTCACGTTGTCCGGGTGCGAGCCCCAGAAGTACTGGCCGTAGAAGTTCATGCCGGTGACCGAGGCCCCGATGTGGAAGTGCACCGGCAGCCGCAACCCGGCGCACGCCTCCCAGAACGGGTCCCACTCCTGGCTGGCGAGATCCGGCGCACCGAGGTCCTGCGGGTCCGAGGTCATGTTGACGCCGCGCATCCCGAGCGCGGCGACCCGCTCGGCTTCCTTCACGCACGCCCCGATGTCCCACGCCGGCATCACCGGCATCGGCAGCAGCCGGTTGCCGGAGTTGGCCTGGATCTCGGCCATCCGGTCGTTGTAGATCTCGATGGTCAGATGGCGCAGCACCTCATCGGTGCCGAGACCGATGTCCTGGCCGCCGAGGCCGATGGTGTTGGGGAAGATCACCTGGTGGTCGATGCCGCACTCGTCGAGGACGCCGAGGCGCACCTCCGGGTCGTAGGCGCCGACATGGATCTTCTCGTGCTCCCACTCGAACAGCGCGGTCTGCGCCTCTTCCTTCGACCCGTCGACGCCGATCACGCCACCGGCGCTGTAGCGGCCCATCGTGTTGCCGTCGAAGACCCACATCCGCTGGCCGTCGACCAGCTCGACGTGCGGGACCCGGTCCTTGTACTTCGCCGGCGCGAGCGCGGTGAAGAAGTCCTCCGGCTCGGAGAAGTGGGAGTCGGCGTCGACGACGAATTGCTGCCTGAGATCTGACACGAACCTGACGTTAGTGTCAGCCCATGGCGACCGCAACGGTGCACGGCCTGGAGATCGCGTACGACGTCGTCGGCGACTCGGTCGGTAATGGCGGCCGGCCGTGGGCGATCACGCCGGGCGGACGGTTCTCCAAGGACTCCGCGGGCATCCGGGAGCTCGCCGAGGCGCTCGCCGAACGCGGCCACCAGGTGCTGATCTGGGACCGGCCGAACTGCGGCGCCTCCGACGTCTGCTTCACCGGCGACAACGAGTCGCAGATGCAGGCCGACGTGCTGGTCGGGCTGCTCGAGCAGCTCGACATGACACCGGCGGTGATCATGGGCGGCTCCGGTGGCGCCCGGGTGTCGCTGCTCGCCGCGGCCGGGCACCCGGACAAGACAGGCGGCGTCGCGGTGCTCAACGTCAGCGGCGGGGTCTACGGGCTGATGACGCTCGGCGTGCACTACTGCGGCGGGTCGCTCGCGGCGGCGTGGACCAAGGACATGGCCGCGGTCGCCGACCTCCCGGAGTGGTCGGAGGTCATCGAACGCAACCCGCGCAACCGGCAGCTCATCCTCGACCAGGACCGCGCGACGTTCATCGCGACGATGGAACGGTGGATGGCCGCCTACTGCCCGAACGACGACGAGCTGGTCCCGGGGCTGCCGAACAAGGACGCGCGGGCGATCGCCGTACCGGCGTTGGTGTTCCGCAGCGGCGAGAGCGACGCCAACCACACCCGGGCGACGTCGGAGCGGGTCGCCGAGCTGCTGCCCAACGCGCAGCTCGTCGAGCCGCCGTGGGGCGACACCGAGTGGAACGAGCGGATGGCCGACGGCGCCGCGGGGCTGTTCCGCCGCTGGCCGCTGCTCGCCCCGCAGCTG
Organism: Mycobacteriales bacterium; assembly: GCA_035545175.1. Taxonomy (GTDB): domain Bacteria; phylum Actinomycetota; class Actinomycetes; order JAFAQI01; family JAFAQI01; genus DASZTV01. The sequence goes on along the minus strand of DASZYY010000177.1, from coordinate 263 downwards.
GACCAATGGGCGAAGGAAGCGCTCGGCTGACGCCGGGGCTAACCGCCTGCGGTGGTCAGGCGGTGGTCGAGGTCGACGACGGCGTTGCGAAGGTCGCGGAGGTCGCCGCGGACTTCACGCAAGTCCTCGTGCACGCTGTCGAATCGGCCGTCAAGCCGATGGAACGCCGCGAAGACAGCGCTCGCGAGAATGCCGAGGGTTGCGGCGAGGAGACCGAACACTCCCCAGACAACCGCGGTCATGTTGTCGATGATGGCACTCCT
>DASZYY010000176.1:0-13230 GCA_035545175.1 Mycobacteriales bacterium | reverse complement strand
CGTCGGCGGCCCACGGGTGACGGACGATCCAGCTGTTCATCGGGCCGGACCAGTTCACGTGCAGCACCCGGTCGGCGTGGAGTACGGCGCGGCCGTGGCGGATCCCGGCCGCGACGACGTTGCCGTGCAGCGAGCGGACCTCGTCGTAGGCCCACGCGAACCCGACGATGATGAGGACCTGGATCCACCAGGTCGGGCGCTCCGCGGCACGCGCAACCGGCTGGGTGCGCTGCCTGCCCTCAGTGATCGTCATCAGCCAACCGATCCCCTCGGCGGCCGACGTTAATGCAGTGGTTTGCCCTATGCCGTGCTTGCGTTGCGGCGGGTCGGCCGGAGCTTCGCGCGGAGCTTGGGCGGCGGAGCCTGGGCGGCGATGCGGGTGACGCCGGCAGTGACGGTGGCGCCGTCGGAGTTGAGGTGCGCGAGCGTCGAGGCGATCTCGTGCACGATCCTGCGGTGGATGGGCAGCGAAAGGTGCCCGACGCCGCGCACGAGGATGTTGCGGGCGACCAGGTCGGGATGGTCCAGCCGCGCGGACTGCTTCGGGGAGATGAGCGCGTCGATGTCGCTCCAGAAGCAGACAAACCGGGTCTGGCACGTCAGGGCCGGCGCTTCGAGCTCCTCGAGCACCTCGCTACCGGGAACCAGCTGCTTGCACACCCCGGTGGGCACGAGCCGGGCGGCGTGGGTGCCGCGGTGCGGCGTACCGAGCGTGACGATCGTGTGGACCCGCGCATCGCCGCCGAGTCGCTGCACGTAGTAGCGCGCGATGAGCCCACCCATCGAGTGGCCGACCACGTGAATCCGCTCGTAGCCGGTCTGCTCGCAGATCGCCTCGATCGTCTCGCCGAGCTGCTTGGCCGCGGTTCGGACGTCCGAGGTCCAGATCTTGTAGTTCATGGTCGCCACGCGGCCGAAGCCGCGACGCCGAAGCTGGCGGCGCAGCAGGGTGAAGATCGACCGGTTGTCGACCATGCCGTGCAGCAGGAGGATCGGGGTGCCCGCCGCCTCGACGTCGTTGATCATCAGGCCGCGTTGGATCGGCCGCAGGCCATCGAGGGTGAACGGGTCCTCGGTGTCGCGCGTCTTCTCCTGGACCACACCGAACGGGTAGCTGGCGACATGCGCGATGAGCCACGCAGCCTCGACGACGGTTCCGGTCACGCCGCCGATGGTCAGCAGGGTGCGCACACCGCGGCTCATACCCAACTCGTCGTCCTCCTGCGCTCAAGTGGTGCAGCGTCCTCGGGGAAGGATCGGTACGGCGCGAAGCCGGCGGCCAGGCGACGTTACCTGCTTCATCGTCCGGACACTGAAGTCCTTGAACGTGTCGTGGTGTTTTTCACAATGCGGACGACCAGCGGGTCCTTCGATCGTTAAGGCGCTGCTCCGTAGGGAGGCTCCGCAGCCGGTCGATCGCAGCAACGAGCCAGCCGGCCTCGTCGCCCGATGCGACGTAGGCGTCTGCCACTGCGTCCTCGACGAGCTCATGCGGCGTGATGCGCATCAGCCTCGCGGCATCGTCCGGCGTCGAGCGCATCGCTGCCGCCGCCCCGTCCGGGCCGAGCGCGCCGAACCAGCCGTGCGGCCCGACGGCCACCAGATCCGTCGTGGCAGCAGCCAACGCGCCACCCGACCCACCCTCGCCGTGCAGCAGCGACACGGTTGGTGCAGGTGTGACGAGTACGGCGGACATCGCCTCGGCGATCGATGCGGACAGGCCGTCGCTTTCGGTGTGGGGGTCGGCGCCCGGGGTGTCGACCAGAGTCACGAGCGCCGCACCGGTGGTACCGGCGAGCCGGGCCGCGCGACCGAGCAGGGCGAAGCCGGCCGGTGCCGGCATTCCGCCGCGAACCGCCGCGAGTGCGACCGCGACGACCCGGCGACCGGCAAGTCGCCCGAGCACGGCGCGGGTCGCCGGATCGCTGCTTCGCAGCTCCACCCGGTCGGTCAGCAACCGGTCGATCAGGTCGCCACCGCTCGGCCGCTCGACCTCGCGGCTCGCGCGGAACTGCTCGGCGCCGTCGGTCTGCGGCGGACTCGGCGTAGCTGGTGCCTCGAGTGGCTCGGGCTCGTCGGCGGCCAGCGCTCTCAGTGCTGTCGCAAGCCACGTGCCGGCCGCCTCGTGGCTGCCCGTCGCATCGACCAGCCCGGCGTCGTACGCCGCCTCCGCGGTGTTGGCGCCGGCGACCAGCTCACGGCCCGTCATCATCGGGACGACGCGCGGTCCGGAGAACCCGACGGTCGCGCCGGCGACCGCGAACCGGAGATCGGCCTGGGTGCCGATGGCGACCCAGACCCCGCCGGTCGTCGGGTTGTCGGCGACGGACAGGTGCGGCAGTCGGGCTGCGTGCAGGTCGGCGAGGGCAAGGGCCACGCGCGGGATGCCGACGAGCGCGCGCATCCCTTCCGGCAGCCGGGTGCCGCCGGACCGGGTGATCGTGACGAGCGGAAGCGAGCGGTCGACGGCGGTGCGGACCGCGGCTTCGAACACGTCGGCCTCGCGAACGCCGAAGGTTCCGCCGTGATGGCCGAAGTCCCAGCGCAGGAACACCGCCGGGTGGCCGTCGAGCGCGGCGACGGAGGAGTGCAAGGTGTCGGAGCTTTCCAGCTCCTGCGTCGCCGGTGCGAGTGTCTCGCTCCACCCCGGGATCCGTGGTCCGTGGTCACTCATCGCGCAGTAGTCTTGCAAACGCGCCGGCGCAGCCGGCTCCGTTGTTTCGCTGGCTCGGCGGGGAGGAGGACGTGTGCCGATCCGTGTAGTTGTCGCGAAGCCTGGTCTTGACGGGCACGACCGTGGCGCGAAGGTTGTCGCTCGGGCCTTGCGTGACGCCGGCATGGAGGTCATCTACACCGGGCTGCACCAGACACCCGAGCAGATCGTTGCCACCGCAGTCCAGGAGGACGCGCAGGCGATCGGCCTGTCGGTCCTGTCCGGCGCGCACATGACGCTGTTCCGCAAGGTGGTCGAGCTGCTCGCGCAGCAGGATGCGCGCGACATCGTCGTGTTCGGCGGCGGCATCATCCCGGACGCCGACATCGCTCCGCTCAAGGAGATCGGCGTAGCTGAGGTGTTCACGCCGGGCACCCCCACCGGCACGATCGTGGACTGGGTCCGCGACCACGTGCCGGCGACCGCCGGCGCCTAGTCCCTGAGCTTGGGCTCCTGAGCTTCGCTCAGTCGCTCACGACGGGCAGTCTCAGCACGCCCGGCGCTGTGCGGTCCGTCGTGACTGTTACGGGCTGCACGACATTGGAGTTGCGGAAGGCGGTGTCGGTTGCCGCCACGACCAGCTCGAAGCGGTGGCCGGTGTCGAAGCGGTGCACGATGCCCGGCAGCTCGACGTGTACCGGCTTGCTCGCGTCCAGGACGCGGGCCGGCGAGACCAGGCGATGCAGCAACGTGACCGTGCCGTCCGGGGCGACGTCGTACAGCTTCACGAACAGCTCGAGCTCGGTGCCCGGCGCGAGGCTCGCAACCGTCGGTGCGCTCACATGCAGTGTCGCGGTCGGCACACCTGCGACGTCGACCGGGTGGGCGAGCGGCGCGCTGGTCCAGTGCGCGTAGCTGCCGGGGGCGTCGGTCGGTGGGATCTCGCTGATCGGCCGCTGGTGCTGCACGTCGGAGACCTCGGAGTAGGACAGCGGCGTCGGCCCGAGCAGGTTCGCGTAGGAGGTCGAGCCGGCGCTCACCGCTTCGCGGCTCGCTACGAGGTCTGATCCTCCTGAGGTGTAGAACGTCAGCTTCTGGCCAACGGGGTAGTGCGAGGACGCGGCGTACTGCACGGTGTCGGGTCCCTTGCCGTTGAACGGCACCCAGTCGCGGTAGTAGCTGAACCGCGGACCGGTCGAGACGTCCTCGTCCTTGAGGTAGTGGTTGAACCACGCGTAGACCCGCTGACCTTCGTAGGTCTGCAGCATGCCGTGGCCCTGCACCCACTCGCCGCGAACCGGGACCTCGAGGTTGTGGCCCCACGACTGCCACACCATCTTCACCGGCGTGCCTTGGTTGCGCAGCGCGCGGTACGTCGCGACCGCCTCCTGCAGGTCGAACAGCGTGTCGTTCTGACCTTGCATCAGGAGAACGGGGCAGCGGATGTCGCGGATGTGGTTCGCGACGGATCGTTGCGCGGCGAACGTGTAGAGGTTGTCCGCGAAGTACTCGTTGAGCATCAGCTCGGTGACCGCCGGGCACACGATCTGGATGAAGCCGCCGCAGGCGGCGACCCGCGTGGGATCGGTGTCGCCGTGCTGCACCGTGGCGGCCACGCCCGCGGCGAACAGCTCCGGCAGCCAGACCTCTTTCGCGATGCCCGGTGCCGTCTTCGAGTACGTGACGCCGTGCCGGAGGTTGGTGTTGTTGGGCGCGATCGAGTACGCCATGTTGTTCCACGTGATCATCGGCACGATCGCGTCGACCCGCGGGTCGACCCCGGCGACGGCGTACTGGATCCCGCCGCCGTAGGAGTTGCCGATCATCCCCACCCGCGGGTCGTCCGGGCCGTCGTGCTTGATCCAGGCGAGGTGCCCGAGGTAGCTGACCAGCTGGCTGCCGGCGCGGCCGTCGTGCGCGCGGTCGTCGAGGGTGATCTTGCAGCCCGAGCCGCCGAAGCCGAGGCCCGAGTACGACAGCACCCCGTATCCATGGCCGGCGAGGACCTCGGCCATCGCGGTCTGGTCGTCCTTGCTGCCGGTGAACCCGTTCGTCGTGAGGACGGCGGGGACCGGGTGTGCGGCGCTCGCGCCGGCCGGCCGGTAGAGGTCGCCGATGATCGAGCACTGCTGAGTGCCGGTGCCGCCGACCGCTTCGTTCGGCACCGTGACGTGGAAGGTCAGGGTCTGCTTCGTGAAGGCCTCGACGTGACCGCCTCGGCTGGCCGCGGCCGGGGCCATCGCTGCGCTCAGCGCCAGTAGTGCGGCCGGTACGACGACCGCTCTGCTGCCCATTCCCTTGACGTTCCCTGCGGGAGGCGAAAGTCCTGCCGGTAACGTTCCACGCTGAGACGTATCTCTGGCAGAGCGGAGCGAGGCGCAGTGGACCTGTTCGAGTGGCAGGCGAAAGAGCTGTTCGGCAAGTACGGCGTGCCGGTGACCAAGCAGCAGGTCGTGTCGACCCCGGAGGCGGCGCGGGCCGCCGCCGAGGAACTCGGCCTGCCGGTGATGGTCAAGGCGCAGGTGAAGGCCGGCGGCCGTGGCAAGGCGGGTGGCGTGAAGTTCGCGCCGACCGCCGATGACGCCGAGACGCACGCCAAGAACATCCTCGGGATGGACATCAAGGGCCACACGGTCCGGACCGTCCTGATCGCTGAGGCCGCCGACATCGGCGAGGAGTACTACTTCTCGTTCCTGCTCGACCGGGCGAACCGCTCCTATCTCGCGATGTGCTCCGCCGAGGGCGGCATGGAGATCGAACAGCTCGCGGTCGAGAAGCCGCAGGCGCTCGCCCGCGTCGCGGTCGACCCGGTCGCCGGTGTCGACGACGCGAAGGCGCTGGAGATCGCGGCGGCCGGCAACATCCCCGAGGCCGTGCGCGACAAGGCCGCCAAGGTGATCCGCCAGCTCTGGGACGTCTTCACCGGTGAGGAAGCGACGCTGGTCGAGGTGAACCCGCTCGTCCGCACCCCGGACGACCAGGTGCTCGCCCTCGACGGCAAGGTGACGCTCGACGAGAACGCATCGTTCCGTCACGCCGAAGTGCACGACTCCTACCGCGACATCGCCGCGACGGACCCGCTCGAGGTCCGTGCGAAGGAGCTGCACCTCAACTACGTGAAGCTCGACGGCGAGGTCGGCATCATCGGCAACGGCGCGGGCCTCGTCATGTCGACCCTGGACGTCGTCGCGTACGCGGGCGAGGAGTTCGGCGGCGTGCGGCCGGCGAACTTCCTCGACATCGGCGGCGGCGCGTCGGCGGAGGTCATGGCGAACGGCCTCGACGTCATCCTCTCGGACCCGTCCGTGCGCTCGGTCTTCGTCAACGTCTTCGGCGGCATCACGTCGTGTGATGCGGTCGCCAACGGCATCGTGCAGGCGCTCGGCCTGCTCGAGAGCCGCGGCGAGGAGGTCAACAAGCCGCTCGTCGTACGGCTCGACGGCAACAACGCGGAAGAGGGACGGCGAATCTTGTCGGAGGCGGCACACCCGCTGGTGGAGCAGGTCGACACGATGGACGGCGCGGCACGACGAGCCGCGGAGCTCGCGGGGAAGGCGGCCTAGTCGTGGCGATCTGGCTGACCAAGGACAGCAAGGTGATCGTCCAGGGCATCACCGGCTCGGAGGGCACCAAGCACACGCGGCGGATGGTCGCGTCCGGCACCAACGTGGTCGGCGGCGTGAACGCGCGCAAGGCCGGCACCGACGTCGACGGCATCCCTGTCTTCGCGACCGTCGCCGAGGCGATGGCAGCGACGGGCGCTGACGTGTCGGTCGGCTTCGTGCCGCCGGCGTTCACCAAGGACGCGGCGCTCGAAGCCGTTGATGCCGAGATCCCGCTCCTGGTCGTCATCACCGAAGGTGTCCCGGTGCAGGACACGGCGTACTTCTTCTCCTACGCGCAGGAGCGCGGGAAGACGCGGATCATCGGGCCGAACTGCCCGGGTCTCATCTCGCCAGGTCAGGCAAACGCAGGGATCATCCCGGCGGACATCAGTGGTCCCGGTCGCATCGGGCTGGTGTCGAAGTCCGGGACGCTGACCTACCAGATGATGTACGAGCTGCGCGACATCGGTTTCACCACCGCGGTGGGCATCGGCGGTGACCCGGTCATCGGTACGACGCACATCGACTGCCTCGCGGCGTTCCAGGACGACCCGGACACCGAGGCGATCATCATGATCGGCGAGATCGGCGGCGACGCCGAAGAGCGCGCGGCGGACTTCATCAAGGCCAACGTGACGAAGCCGGTCATCGGTTATGTCGCCGGCTTCACCGCGCCGGAGGGCAAGACGATGGGCCACGCCGGCGCGATCGTCTCGGGATCGTCGGGCACCGCCGCAGCCAAGAAGGACGCCCTCGAGGCCGCGGGTGTGCGCGTGGGCAAGACCCCGAGCGAGGCTGCGCGGCTCATGAAGGAAGTGCTCAGCTAGCGCGGATGGCACATCCGCCCCGCTATAGGTGGGCGAATGGCACATCCGCGCTAGCGCGCAGGACCGTTACGCCAGGCGGCAGGCCTTTGCCGCGGTCGCGCAGGTAGCAGCTTTCGAGCTGCGCGAGGATCCGGCCGGCTTCCGTGCGCAACTGGTACGGCGAACTGTGCAGCACCGTGAATCCAGCCGCAGTCATCGCGCCGTGGCGCTCTTGCATGCTGTCGAACACGTCGGTCGCCGCATGAGCCGAACGACCATTCGTCTCATGCACAAGTGCGGCGTCGGCAAACAGCGCATCCGGACTGATACGTCTGCCGTTCGGAAGCTCGAGCAAGGCGTTGACCAGAGGTGGCGGCAACACCTGCGATCGTTCAACCAACGACAAGAAGTCCGCCTCTGGGGCGGCGCGCGCCCCACTGGACAGACGCTGAGCGATCCGACCGGCGACACCGTGACCTCGGCCGGTGACGTGCGACAGCTCCGCGACGACGTCCTCGACGTTGGCAATACGTCGCTGGACTGCGTCCGCGAGCACCGCGAGCGCAAGTCTCTCGTTGCCAATGCGAGCAGTGAAGTCAGAAAGTGCCCTTGCGGGAGGGCTGTACGGCAAGCCGCGCACCAGGCGGGGTGACGGGAGGCGCGTCGTCCGCCGGATGATCACGCCGTCCCGGCTGACCCTGCGATCCGTCGCCGGGATGAGTAGGTAGGTCGCCGAGTCCGACGGCAGGTAGCGCACGCCGTACGCCGTGAGCGCGGTCTGGTCGGCGAGCTGGGACTGCGGCCCGGCGTAGAGAAGTGCGGCGCGCAACCGCTGGCGCGCACTCGGCGTACCCGTCGCTGCGAGGTAGACACCGGGCAGCAGGATCCGCCAGTGACGCTTCAAGCGGTTCTGCAGCGAACCGTCGGAGAGGTGCTCCAACGCTTGCAGTCGGGTGATGACGGAATCCTGCGAGTCGAGAAGCTGCTGAAAATCCACGCGAGCAGCCTGGAGCGGCACCGGGCGCTGACCCGTGGCGCGAATCCGGGTTGTGGGCGAAGACCGCGTGGAAGATTGCTGTGGCTATGTTGGAGCGGATGGCACATCCGCGCTAATTGACGGCGTGTAACGCGGCGTGCGGGCGCCACCGGCTGTCACGATCGGTCGGTGACCCAGGTCCTTGACCGTCCGCGCGCCACTCCGCGGCGCTCGAAAGCGACGGTTGAGCGACCGACGCCGCTGTGGCTGCGCAGCATCAGCGCCGCGGTCTGGGCTGCATCGATCGGCGTCGCGGTCCTGCTCGTCGTCACGCTGATCGTCTGGTCGGCGGACTCGCGAAGCACCTCCAGTGCGGGTTCGGCGATGCGGTTCGCGCTCGCGGTGTGGCTCGATGCGCACCGCGTCCCGATGACCGTGCCGGGCGGCACGATCGCCGTTGCGCCGATCGGGCTGACGTTGTTGTTCGGCGCGCTGCTGGCGCGCTCTGCCGCTGTGCTCGCGCGCGGCGCGACGAGCCAGGAGCCGGGAGCGGTTGCCGCCATGGTCCTCGCCGTGACGCTGCCCTACGCGGGCATCGCGACCGGGCTCGCCTTCCTCGCGCGGACGTCGACGATCCACCCGGCCCCCGGCGCGGCGTTCGTGACGGCGGGAATCGTCAGCGTCGTCGCGACCACGATCGGCGGGCTGCGCGGTGCCGGCCAGTGGTCGGCGATCTGGGGCCGGCTTCCCATCGCGCTGCGCGATGCGCTGCGCGCCGCCGGGGTCGGCGCCGCGGTCCTGCTCGGAACGTCGACGGTCCTGACGATCGCCGCCCTGTTCCACCATGCCGACCTCGTCGGGAACAGCATCGACGGCTACAGCAACGGCTCCGGCCGGTTCGCGATTGCCGCGCTCAGCCTGTTCTTCATCCCCAACGCGATGGTCTTCACGTCGGCCTACCTTGCCGGGCCCGGCTTCGCGGTCGGTGCGGGTACGTCGGTCAACCTGGCCGCGGTCCACGTCGGGGCGACCCCGGCGCTGCCGGTCCTGGCGGCGCTGCCCCAGGGGTCGGCGTCATGGCCGGTCTTCGTACTCGCGATCGTCTCGGGCCTCGGGGCCGGCCTGCTCGCCGGATGGCGGATCCGCCAGGATGCGGGCAGCGACCTGGCCGCTCAGCTGCGCGCCGTCCTCGCCACGGCGATGGTGATCGGCACGGCGGCGGCGCTGCTCGCGGCCGTGGCCGGCGGGCCATTCGGTCCTGGCAGGTTGGCGGCCGTCGGGCCGTCACCGTGGCAGATCGGCCTCACCGTCGGTGGTGAGGTGGCCGGCGGCGCGCTCATCCTCGTCGTGGCCGAGGCCTGGTGGCAGCTGTGGCGATCGCTGCCCGGAGTCGCGCGCCGCTAGCGTCCTGACACTGGGCGCGGCTACCTCGTTCGCACCGCGATCGTCTTCGCGGCGTAGTCGTACCAGCCCCGGTTGCGATGCGTCGAGTCGAAGAACGGCGACAGGAAGATGAGGACCTGGACGAGGAAGAAGATGAGCTGGCCCGCGGCTGGGATCACCCAGCGGATCAGCGCCTGCTGGAAGCTCGGCTTCTGCCCGGTGGCGAGGTCGGCGACCCGAACGCCCACTGCCATCTTGCCGAGGGTTGCCCCGGCGCCGGCGATCATCCCGACCTCATAGGCGCCGCCGATGAGGAGGCCGATGAGCGCGAGCTTGAAGTAGTCCGCGCCGTAGAAGTGGAAGTTCTCCGTCGTTGTGCCGTCGCTGTTCAGCGACTTGGTGAAGATGTGAATGCTGAAGATCGCCAGCGGGATCGCGGTGACCACGCCGACGACGATCCAGTCGATGATCCGGCCGAGCAGCCGCATGCCCATCGGGGCGGGGTCGTTGACGCGCTGGCCGGGCGGCATGCCGTAGCCCGAGCCGTACCCCGGGTACTGCGGGCCGCCGTACTGCGGCGGCGGGGGAGCACCGTAGCCGGGCGGCGGAGCGCCGTACGGCGGCGGCGGAGCGCCGTACTGCGGCGGCGGGGCGCCGTATGGCGGAGGCGGCGGGGGCGGTGGCACCGGAGCGCCGTACGGGGGCGGCTGATTCGGGTCCTGCGGCTGCGTCATCGGGCGACCTCCTCCGTCGAGGTCAGCATTGCAGAGCACCTCGATGCCTGCCGGTATCCTCGACAACCTTCCCTCCAATACTTTCGGGGAGACCCTTCTTTGGTTGCGCGGCTGGTGGTGCTGGTGTCCGGCTCGGGCACCAACCTCGGCGCACTCCTGGACGCCTGTGCCGACCCGTCGTACGGCGCGACGGTGGTTGCGGTCGGCGCAGACCGGGACAACATCGAGGGACTGACCCGGGCCGAGCGACTCGGGATCCCGACCTTCGTCCGGCGGCTGTCGGACTACGCGACTCGTGAGGAGTGGGACGTCGAGCTCACGAAGGCGACCGCGGTCCACGAGCCGGACCTCGTCGTCTCGGCCGGCTTCATGAAGATCCTGGGTCCGGAGTTCCTCGCGGCGTTCCCGAAGACGATCAACACCCACCCGTCGCTGCTGCCGGCGTTTCCCGGCGCGCAGGCGGTGCGCGACGCGCTGGCCGCGGGCGTGGCACAGACCGGCGCAACCGTGCACTACGTCGACGCCGGCGTCGACACCGGACCCGTCATCGACCAGGTGACGGTGACGGTCGAGCCGGGCGATGACGAGGCCACCCTGCACGAACGGATCAAGGTCGCCGAGCGGCAGATGCTCGTCGACACGGTGCGCAACCTTGCGCGCACACCAGAAGAGGGAGAGGCATGACGGACGGCAAGCGGCCCATCAAGCGGGCGCTGGTCAGCGTCTACGACAAGACCGGGCTCGACGAGCTCGGAAAGGCGCTCGCCGCGGCGGGTGTCGAGGTCGTGTCGACGGGGTCGACCGCGGCGAGGCTGCGCGACGCGGGCGTGCCCGTCACGCCGGTGGAGGAGCTCACCGGCTTCCCCGAGTGCCTCGAGGGCCGGGTGAAGACGCTGCACCCGAAGGTGCACGCCGGGATCCTCGCCGACCTTCGCAAGGACGACCACGCCCAGCAGCTCGAGGACCTCGGTGTGGCTCCGTTCGAGCTGGTGGTCGTCAACCTCTACCCGTTCGCCGCGACCGTCGCTTCCGGCGCGACGGCGGACGAGTGCGTCGAGCAGATCGACATCGGCGGTCCGTCGATGGTGCGCGCGGCGGCCAAGAACCACCCGTCGGTGGCGGTGGTCGTCGATCCGGCGGCCTACGGCGCCGTCATCGCCGCCCTCAACGACGGCGGCTTCACCCTCGCGCAGCGACAGCGGCTCGCCGGCAAGGCGTTCGAGCACACCGCGGCCTACGACGTGGCCGTGGCGTCGTGGATGGGCAGCGTCCTTGCCCCCTCCGACGACGGCACCGGCTTCCCGGCCTGGGTCGGTGCAACCTGGGAACGGTCGGCGGTTCTTCGCTACGGCGAGAACCCGCACCAGCGCGCGGCGCTGTACACCGGTGCTCCCGACTGCGGTCTCGCCGGTGCCAAGCAGCTGCACGGTCCCGAGCTCTCCTACAACAACTACGTCGACACCGACGCGGCGCGCCGCGCGGCGTACGACTTCAGCGACCCGTGCGTCGCGATCATCAAGCACGCCAACCCGTGCGGCATCGCGATCGGCAAGGACATCGCCGAGGCGCACCGGCTGGCGCACGCCTGCGACCCCACGTCTGCCTACGGCGGGGTCATCGCGGCCAACCGCACGATCACCAAGGAACTCGCCGAGCAGCTCGCCGGCGTCCTCACCGAGGTGATCTGCGCACCTGGGTACGACGACGACGCGCTCGAGGTGTTCAAGACGAAGGCGAAGCTGCGGGTCCTGCAGTGCAAGGAGGACCCGGCTCCGGCCGCCGTCGAGATGCGGCCGGTCAGCGGCGGGCTGCTGCTGCAGACCGTCGACCACGTCGACGCGGCGGGCGACGACCCGTCGACGTGGACGCTGCAGTGCGGTGAGGCGGCCGACGCCGAGACGCTGAAGGACCTCGCATTCGCGTGGCGGGCATGCCGGTCGGTCAAGTCCAACGCGATCCTGCTGGCGAGCGGTGGCGCGTCGGTCGGCGTCGGGATGGGCCAGGTCAACCGGGTCGACTCCGCGCGGCTCGCGGTGTCGCGTGCCGGGGACCGCGCCAAGGGCTCGGTCGCGGCCAGCGACGCGTTCTTCCCGTTCCCCGACGGCTTGGAGATCCTCGTCGAAGGCGGCGTGAAGGCGATCGTCGAGCCGGGTGGCTCGGTGCGCGACGAGGAAGTGATCGCGGCGGCGAAGGCCGCCGGCGTGACGCTCTACTTCACCGGCACCCGGCACTTCTACCACTAGGAGCGATCACCGATGACGGCCCGAATGCTGCCTGGCGCACCCGTTGCGGAGGCGGTCTTTGCCGACCTCGCGCCGCGGATCAAGGCGCTCGTCGAAGGTGGCTACACGCCCGGCCTCGGCACGATCCTCGTCGGGGACGAGGGTGCGAGCGCGGGCTACATCCGGATGAAGCAGGAGAAGGCGGCCGAGCTCGGCCTGACCTCCCCGCACATCCACCTGCCGCAGGACGCGACGCAAGCCGACGTGATCGCCGCGATCCGCGACTTCAACGCCGCCCCCGAGGTCACGGCGATGCTCATGCAGCACCCGACGCCGCCGCAGATCGACTTCGACGCCGCGCTGCTCGAGATGGATCCGGACAAGGACGTCGACGGGCTGCACCCGGTCAACATGGGCCGGCTGGCGCTGGGCATGCCGGGCCCGGTGCCGTGCACCCCGGCGGGCATCGAGGCGCTCCTCGCGCACTATGAGATCCCGGTCTCCGGCCGGCACGTGTGCATCCTCGGACGCGGTACGACGCTGGGGCGCCCGCTCGCCCTGCTGCTCAGCCAGAAGCGGCCGACCGCCAACGCCGCCGTCACCGTCGTGCACACCGGCGTCCCGAACTGGGCCGACTACACCCGGCAGGCCGAGATCGTGATCGCGGCGGCCGGCGTACCCGGAATCCTTCAGCCGGAGCACATCACGCCCGGCGCCACCGTGGTCGGCGGCGGCGTCCGTTACGAGGGTCGCAAGCTGCTCCCGGATGTGGACGAGTCGTGCGAAGCGGTCGCCGGCGCCATCACTCCGCGCATCGGCGGAGTCGGCCCGACGACCATCGCGATGCTGTT
>DASZYY010000175.1:0-33481 GCA_035545175.1 Mycobacteriales bacterium | reverse complement strand
CTTCTGGCGGTAGCGATCCGGGTCGTACAGGGAGTGAGCACGGAATCGGTAGGTCCGCAGCTCCAGGAAGTGCGGACCGCCGCCGCCACGAACTGCGTCTGCAGCCAGCGCGGTGGCGTGCTCGACAGCCCGCACATCCATTCCGTCCACCGGCCACGCGGGCATCTCGTAGCTACCGGCCTTGAGCGCGAGGTCGGTCTCCGACTCGGCGCGCTCGACGGAGGTGCCCATGGCGTATCGGTTGTTCTCGCAGAGGAACAGCACCGGAAGGTGCCACAGCGCGGCCAGGTTCATGCACTCGTGGAACTCGCCCTCGGCGACGGCGCCGTCGCCGAAGTAACAGGCCGTCACTCGTTCGGTACCTCGCATTCGGTCCGCAAGCGCGAAGCCGAGCGCCAGCGGGAGCCCGCCGCCGACGATGGCGTTGCCGCCGAAGAACTTGTGCGCCACGTCGAACAGATGCATCGAGCCGCCACGCCCATGACTGCACCCCTCGACCTTCCCGAACATCTCCGCCATGACGGCATTGGTGGTTACGCCGCGGGCCAGCGCATGCCCGTGTTCGCGGTACGTCGCCACGACTGGCTCATCCGGGTGCAGCGCACGCATCGTGCCCACCGCGACGGCCTCCTCTCCGATGTAGAGGTGGACGAAGCCGCGGATCAGACCTCCGCTGTACAGCTCGACGCACTTCTCCTCGAAGCGGCGGATCAGCAACATCTGGCGGTATCTCGCCGAGTCTTCATCCGGATCGGTCGTGGCGACGCCGGGCGCGGGATCAGTGGCAGTCACGGCAGGTCCTTCAGCGCGCGGCGAACGATCTTCCCGCTCTCCGTGTGAGGCAAAGCGTCGGCGAACTCGAGCTCGCGGGGGGCGACTGCGGCGCCTAGCCGTTTACGGGCGAAGCCGATCAGCTCGCGCTGCAGCTCCGCAGTTGGCTCATACGGCGGCTTGAGCACGACGAACGCACGAACGATCTCGCCGGCCATGGCGTCGGGCCGGCCGACCACGCCGGCCTCGCCAACCGCCGGATGCTCCATGAGAGCGCTCTCGACTTCGAACGGACCCACCAAGTGTCCGGCGGTCTTGATGACGTCGTCACCTCGGCCGACGAACCAGTACCAGCCGTCCGCATCTCGTCGCACGATGTCGCCGGTGAGGTACCAGTTGCCGGAGAAGCAAGCGCGGTAGCGCTCCTCCTCATGGAGATAGCCGCGGAACATCGAAGGCCAGCCGCGCCGCAACGCGAGCACGCCGGATCGGTCCGGCTCGAACACCAGGACCGGACCGCCGTCCGCGATGATCGGCGCGCCGTCCGGGTCTTGCGCGACGACGGCCGCGTCGATGCCGGGTAGTGGACGCCCCATCGAGCCGGGACGGACGTCGCACGCGGCGTAGTTCGCGATCATGATGCCGCCGGTCTCCGTCTGCCACCAGTTGTCGTGCACCGGCTGGCCGAGCACCCGCTGGCCCCAGGTCACGATCTCCGGGTTGAGCGGCTCGCCGACGCTCGCTGCGAAGCGCAGGTTCGGAAGGTGGCGCGGGGTTTCGGCGTCGGCGCCTCGCATCAGCATCCGCAGCGCGGTAGGCGCGGTGTACCAGACGTTCACGTGCTGTCGCTCGAGGATCCGCCACCATCGCTGCGGGTCGAACTCCTCCTCGTCCACGATCACGGTGACGCCGTGACTGAGTGGTGCTATCGCGCCGTACGACGTGCCGGTCACCCACCCCGGATCCGCCGTGCACCAGTAGATGTCGCCCGGATGCAGGTCCAGGGCGAACCGGCCCGTCGCGTAGTGAGCGACCACCGCCTCATGGACGTGCAGCGCGCCCTTCGGAGTGCCCGTCGTCCCGCTGGTGAAGTGCAGCAGCGCAGGGTCGTCGCGGGCGGTGGCGCGGGTGATGTACGCCGGTGATGCCGCGTCGAGCAGCACGTGCCACGAGAGCACGTTGCCGGCCGGCTGGCTGCTGTCGTCGTCCACCAGCAGCACGTGGCGCAGATGAGGCATTTCGTGTCGGAGGTCGGCGACCTTGCGGTCGTATGCGGCTCGCGTCGTGACCAGGACTTCGGCGCCGGCGATCTCGAGCCGCTGCCGAACCGGCTCGGGCCCGTACGCCGCGAACAGTGGCGTGAACACGCGGCCGGACTTCAGGGTTCCGAGCAGCGAGACGTAGCCCTCCAGGCGCCGACCCAACAGCCCGGCCACCACCGCGTCCTTGCCGACTCCAAGAGAGTCCAAGACGTTGGCGAAGCGGCTCGTGAGCTCCGACAGCTGGTGGTAGCTGTAGCTGGTGGTCGTCTCGTCGGCGTGGACGAGCCGCAACGCCTCGATATGACCGGACACGCCGTGCCCCCAGCGGTCGACCGCCTCGTGGGCGATGTTGAGCCGCCCGTTCGGGAGCCCGTCGAGCCAGCTTCGCGCGTGCTCCCAGCTGAAGCCGGCGCACTCCGCGTCGTAGTCGGTCAGGTTGGGCAGCAAGAGTCCGGCCGTAGGTACGGCCTTGTGGATCACGTCCCCGCTCATCGACGTGCCACTTGCGCGCTACGCGCCGCGTCGAGCAGCAGGCGCCGTTCGGCGGCCGCGATCGCGTGGCGGGTGCGGTCGACGGCGTCAGGGGTCACCGAGATCGAGGTGATTCCCATCCTGACCAGGTGGGCTGCGAAGCTGGGGTCGTTGCTGGGGGCCTGACCGCACAGCGACGACGTGATGCCGGCTTGACGGCTGGCCGTGATGATCGCCTCGATCGCGGCGAGCACCGATGCGTCGCTCTCCTGGAACAGCTCGGCGCAGGTTTCCGAGTCGCGATCGACGCCGAGCATCAGCTGGGTGAGGTCGTTCGACCCGATGGAAACGCCGTCGATCCCCATGGCCGCGTAGTCGGCGATCCGGTAGACGACCGAAGGCACCTCCGCCATCACCCAGCGGTGCATTCCTCGATGTGAAGCCAGTGGGCTGGCATCGATGAGCTCGAGGCAGGCTTCGAGCTCCCAGCGAGTGCGGACGAAGGGAATCATCAGGTGCAGGTTCGGTGTCTGCTCCCGGGCTCGGCTGAGTGCTGCCAGCTCCAGACGGAACATCTCCGGGTCGCGCACGTAGCGGTAGCAGCCTCGGAAGCCGATCATCGGGTTGCTCTCGACCGGCTCGTAGGTGTCGCCACCGTCCAGGCCGCGGAACTCGTTCGTGCGGAAGTCAGTGCTGCGGTAGATCACCGGACGGGGGAAGAACGCGCGAGTGATTTCGAGCAGTGACCCGGTCAGAGAGGCGACGAAGCTCTCACCCTCGCCGCGCGCGATCAGCTTTCTCGGGTGCACCCCGCCGAGCGCATCGGTGAGCATCACCTCGGCTCGCAGCAGGCCTACACCGTCGACGGCCTGGCCACTGACCTCGAGTGCATGCGCGGGCGTGGCGACGTTGACGTAAAGCGTCGTTCCGGTGGTCTCGGGCCCGCCCGACGGTGCGGCTGGTGGCGGTTCCGTGATGCGGATCGCCGGCTGGTCGCCGGTGAGCACCTGGCCCGTGCTGCCGTCCACGGTGACGAGCTCGCCGTCGCGCAGAACCGTCGTTGCGGTCCGCGCGCCGACAATGCAAGGCACGCGCAGCTCTCTCGCCACCACTGCGGCGTGGCAGGTCATGCCTCCGCCGTCGGTGACGAGTGCGGCGGCGCGACGCATCGTGGGCAGCCAGTCCGGATTGGTCATCGGCGCGACCAGCACCTCGCCCGCGACGAGCCGGTCGCCGTCCGCCGGGCTGCTCAGGATTCGCACCCGGCCGCTCGCCCGGCCGGGAGCGGCCGGCAGGCCGTTGACCAGCGCGGCTGGGGCTGCCACCTCACGACTGGCAGCGGTGGTCGCGCCGAGTGTGGTGATCGGACGCGACTGGACGATCCAGTACCGGTCGCCCGCGATCGCCCACTCGACGTCCTGCGGCTCCCCGTAGTGCTGGGCGATCCGCAGGCCGAGCTCGGCGATCCGGAGTACCTCTGCGTCGTCGAGAACGCGAGCGCCGGACTGCTCGGCCGGCAGCTCGATCCGCTGGTTGCCATGAGTCTTGCCGCGAACCAGGGAGAAGGACTTGGTCCCGACCCTGGTTGAGAGGATCCGCGGGCCGGTCTTGTCGATCACGTAGGTGTCGGGTTCCACCTGCCCGGACACGACCACCTCGCCCAGCCCGAACGCCGCCTCGATGACGAGGTGCCTGGGGTCGCCGGTGGTCGGATCCGTGGTGAACATCACGCCGGAGCGTTCCGAGTCGACCATCTGCTGGACGATGACGGCGAGAACCGGCTCGTCGGTGATTCCCTGGCTGGCGCGATAGGTCACGACTCGGGCGGCATAGAGGGACGCCCAGCAGTCGACGATGCGCGAGACCAGCTCCTCGTCGCCGCGGACGTTGGTGAAGGTCTCGTTCATGCCGGCGAAGGACGTGCCCGCCGTGTCTTCGGCGGTCGCCGAGGACCGCACGGCGACGAGGCACTCGGGACCACCGAGATCGTGGTAGGCGGTCAAGATGACCGCGCGCAGCGACTCCGGAACCCTCGCCTTGTGAACCAGCAGCTGCATCTCCTCCGCGCGCGCGGCGAGATCCTGGGGGTCGTCAGGGCGAACCGCGGCGCACAGCTCACGGAGGTCATCCCTCACTCCGGCTGCGTCGAGCGCGTCCAGGAACACCTGCGCGGTGATGACGAAGCCCGGCGGGACCGGCAGCCCGGCGGCGGTCAGCTCGCCCAGGTTGGCTCCCTTTCCGCCTGCCACCTCTACGTCAGTGACGCGAAGGTCGGAGAAGAGCCGGACTGCCGTACCGGTCATGTCATCTGCTCCGAGATGGGCACGATGATCACCGGGCAGGGGCTGCTCGCGGCACACTGCGAAGCGGTCGACCTGGCCCGATTCGGTTCGACCCCTTCGGGGCGGCCGATCACGAGGTAGTCAGCGTCCTTAGCCGCCAGTAGCAGCGCTCGACCGGGGCTTCCCTCCACCACTGACGATTCGGCGCCCACGCCGCTTGCGTTCGAGTCCACGAGTTCGGCGAGCCGGCGCTCGGCCGCCTTGACCAGCGACATCTCCACCCGGAACGGCACCAGGCTGGCCAGGTCGGGCGGCTGCCAGGCGAGAACGACGCGTAGCCGCCCCCCGACGCGAAGCGCGAAGTCGCGGGCCCACCGCAGCAGCGCCTCTGACGACGCGCTCCCGTCGACTCCGACCACGATGATGCGATCAGATGTGTTCACACGAGGGACGATGCGCCTGTGCGGCGCCTTCCAACAGTGCCCAAGGTCCCGAGCGCCGGTGATTACCCCGCGAAGCGGGCCGGAGGTCCTCGGGGTCGCTCGCGGGAGACCCTGCTTCGCGCGACCTTCGGCTCTGGTTGAGCGGTCGAGGCCGGTTGACAGTAGGACGTGGGGAGGTGGACGCCAATGCGCTCACCTGGTGCCGCGCTCATCGCGTGGACCTTGGTCGCTGCGTTTGGCGCGGCCTCGCCCGCACCCGCGACCGGAACCTCGCTGCACGAGGCGGTGGCCCGTTACCTTGCGACCAGGCAGGGCTCGGTGACGGTGACGGTCTACGACGCCGTACGAGGGCGCGAGTGGTCATGGCGGCAAGCCGGCCGCGGGTACACCGCGAGCATCGTCAAGGTGGACATTCTCGCGGCCCTGCTGCACCGGACCGCGTCGCTGACCACCGACCAGCGCCGGTTGGCCAAGGTGATGATCGAAGAGTCGGACAACGAAGCGGCCTCCGTGCTGTATCGCCAGATCGGTGGCGCGCCGGGTCTTGACCGGTTCAACGCCAAGGCCGGTCTCACGCAGACCGTCGCCAGCACGTCCTGGGGGCTGACCCGCACCTCCGCGCACGATCAGGTGGTCTTGCTCCGGCTGATTGCGAACCCCACGCGGCTGCTCACGGCAGCCGACCGCCGCTACGAGCTGCACCTGATGCGGTCGGTGACCGCAGGCCAGTGCTGGGGGATCGCGCCGTGCGTGCCGGAAGGGGTGAGCGTGGCCCTCAAGAACGGCTGGGTGCCGCTGTCATCGGTGCACGGGGGCGGCTGGCAGGTCAACAGCATCGCCTACGTGAGCGGCGACGGGCGCCGGTACTTCATCGCCGTGCTCAGCCACGAGACGACCTTCTCGTACGGCGTCGAGACCATCCAGGGCGTGTCAGAGATCATTTGGCCGTACATGAGCGTGGCCGGCTGAGCCGGGACACTCAGCCGATCCGGACCCGCTCACCCAGCCGCGGTACGACCCCGGTCCAGCCGAGCTCGTCGCAGATCCGGCGCTGCAGCTCGGCGGCTGCGGTCGGCTCGCCATGTACGACGTAGCAGGTGGTCGGCTCGGTCGGTGCTTGCCCTAGCCACGCAAGCACCTCGTCGGCGTCGGCGTGGACCGAGAACATCGGCACGTCGACGATCTCGGCGCGCACCGAGACGTACCCACCGTGGATCTTGATGGCGCGGGCCCCGTCGAGGAGCTGCCGGCCCCGGGTTCCGATCGCCTGGTAGCCGACCAGGATCACCGTGTTCTGTGGTCGCGGGAGCAAGCCGGCGAGATGATGCAGCACACGTCCGCCGGAAACCATGCCGGAGGCCGAGATGATGACGCATGGCCATTGCGGGTCGTTGAGCGACTTCGACTGCTCCCGTGAGCGGAGCTCCGTGATGCTCGCCCGGTCGAAGGGGTCGTCGTCGGGGTCCAGGTCGTCGCGGACGTCGGGGGCATGCTGTCGTATCGCATCGCGGTAGATCGCGAGGGCATCCAGCGCCATCGGGCTGTCGACGAAGATCGGCACGTCCATGATCTCGCCGCGTTCGCGGAGCTCCTTCAACGTGCAGAGAATGACCTCGGTGCGGTCCACGGCGAACGCGGGGATCACCACACTGCCGCCCCTTCGAACCGTTCGGTTGATCGCGTCGGCGAGCACCCCGGCCGCCTGCGCCGCTCCGTGCTTTCGGTTGCCGTACGTCGACTCGACGACGATGACGTCTGCTTCGGGTGGTGGTGCCGGCGGCTTCAGCAGAGGGTGGTGCTGTCGTCCGAGGTCTCCGCTGAACAACACCGAGCCGCCGCCGTCGAGGCCGATGTGGACCGTTGACGAGCCGAGGATGTGGCCCGCCGGTCGCAGCGTCACGGCGAACTCGTCGGCGATCCGCGTCGTGGCCGTGAACGCTACGGGCCGGAACTGCCGGACCGCCTTCGCCACGTCTTCGTCGGTATAGAGAGGCCGCGGTGTCGAGTGCTTCGAGTAGCCCTTCCCCGCGGCATAGGCCGTGTCTTCCATCAGCAGGTGGGCGCTGTCCTCGAGCACGATCTCGGCGAGCCGCGCGGTGTACTCGGTGGCGAGGATCGGACCGGTGAACCCGTCGCGGGCAAGCGCTGGAAGGTACCCGCTGTGATCGAGATGCGCGTGACTGATCGCGACGGCGTCGATGCTGCCGGGGGCGAACGGGAACGGGTCCCAGTTGCGCCGTCGCAGCTCCCGTAGACCCTGGAACAGCCCGCAGTCGACCAGCAAGCTGCGCCCGCCGCTACGAACCAGGAACTTGCTGCCCGTCACCGAGTCCACGGCGCCGAGGAAGTCGAGGCTCGCGTGCGGCATGCGCCCACTCTGGCGGGTGAGCCGGAGCTGCGGCGACAGTCTTTGGTCGCAACCGCAGGGCCGAAGGTCCCGCCCGTCGACCATCAGGCGTAATGATCTTCGGGCCGGGTATCAATCAGATGTGAGTACCACTTCCCCGGTTGAGATACAGACGTGTGAGGGCCGGCCGCGCTACGAGACCTACACCGAAGCAGATCGGCAGGCCTGGTACACGATGGCGCGGCGCCGGCACTTCGACGAGGACTTCATGCTCGCTGCCCACTTCTGCCCGCAGTGCGGTGGCTGGCACGTTGGCAACCCGCGCAAGGACGCGGCCGTGGGGCGTTGGAGCCCGACGCTCGCCTGAGCGAGCCGGGCGTTACTGGCTTCGTCGCTTGAGGTAGCTCAGCAGTACGACTGCACCCGCTATCGCCGCTACGGCGATGGCGATCATCGACCGCTTGCCGTTGGCCTTCTTGCGCACGGTCTCCAGGTCGACCGAAGGAAGATGTGACTGAACCGCGTCCCGCACGCCGCTAGCGGACGGCATGGAGGGCGCATGTTCGCGAAGGTTGTTCAGGGCGTCGCTCATGAGGGACCGATACCCGACTCGTCGCATCCCAACCGGCAAGATGAGGCCTCGTGGGGGCCCTCATCATGCTGGGAGCGATCTTCGGGCTGATTGCCCTGGTATACGGGCTGGTGCTTCGGTTCGATCCTGAAGCCCGTCGCGACCGTGAACGGGAGCACCGGCGGTGAGCGATCACCTGACGCTGGTCATGAAGGGCGCGATCGGCTTCGCCTACGTCGGCGGTATCGGGTTCGTCCTCGCCGGGCTGTCCCTCAGCTTTCGCCGTCGGCGGCTGCACCCGCTCCTGCTGGTGTGCCTCTCGGCGATCTCGTTCTCGTGGATCGAGGCGCCGTACGACTGGGCGATGTACGCGCAGTTCGCACCCGCCATCCCTCGGATGCCGTCCTGGTGGCCGCTGGACATGACGTGGGGTGGGCTACCGGCATCCGTGCCACCGGGCTACATCTCCTACTTCGTGCTGCCGGCGGTGATCGGCGCCTGGCTCGGCCGCCGATTGAGCGCCCGCCGTGACTGGCGCCGGCCACAGACGCTGCTGACCGTCGGGCTGTGCGTCGGCTTCGTCTGGGCGCTGCTGTTCAACGCGATCCTCGGTGCCCGGCTCGGCATCTTCTACTACGGGCGGGTCATCCCAGGGCTGGCCCTCTGGCAGGGCAGCAAGCACCAGTACCCGGTATACGACGCGCTCGCGATGGGCGTTCAGATGATGGTGTTCACCTACCTGCTGGGGCGAACGGACTCCGAAGGACGCACGGTCGTCGAGTCCTGGGCAGCCCGCGTCTCGAGCGGAGCAATCCGGTCCGCGGTGCTGTCGATCGCCGGGATCGCCGTCATCGGCAACCTGCTCTACGCGTCGGTGTTCGCACCGCACCTCCTCGCCAAGCTGCAGGGCTGGGAGACCACCGGCCCGACCGAGCGGCTGTTCCCCGGTGTGCCGAACCAGCCGGTCAACGGCACCGACCGCGGCCCGCGGCTCGGGTCGATGCAGCTCGTTTTCTGGTGATCTCCGCGGGTACGCGCATCGGATCGGGAATCTGCGCGATCTGGGTGGAGGCCGGGAATGAAGCGGGTGACGATCGGCCTGTCCGCGGCGATGGCAGTGATGCTGGCGCCAGTGAGCGTTGCGGTCGCCGCATCGGGCCCCGACCCGAACGCCCAGACCCCGCCGACGCCGTCGTCGAGCCCCCCGTCCAGCTCGGGTGGGCTGCCGTCGGTGCAGACGGTGATGTGCGACCTCACCAGCGCTCTGGCCCCGTCGTCCTCCTCGGCGACGACGTCGCCGACCGCCACTGCCTCGTCCGGGAGCCTGAGCATCCTGAGCGGGATGTCCCGCCATGGAGTCGAGGAGGACGCGGATGCCGACGCGGCGTCCTCGACTCCGGCAATGTCGGCGACGCCGAGCGCGTCGGCGACCGCGTCGACCACGCCGAGCGGCTCCTCGACTGCCTCGCCGTCGGGCGACCCCTGCGCGTCTGCCTCCGGCGGCTCCGGCGGCAGCTCGGGCGGCGCCGGCTCCGGCTCGGCAGGCAGCGGTACGTCGAGCGGGCAGTTCACGCGAGCGCACGTCCGGGCTGCCACGACCCAGAAGGCCAACTTCACGGGCTGATCCTCACCTCGCATGCGCACGGCACGCCGGGCTCTCGCCGCAGCCGCGGTCGTACTTGCCGTTGCAGGTGCCGGCGCGGGCTGTACCTTCACCAACGCGACGGTCGACACGGCTCCGGCGGCGGCAGCAGCGAGTCCCGCAACACCGGCCTACACCTGGGTCGCGCAGGCGCTGCAGCGGCGGGTCGTCGCGCGGCAGACCCCCGCGGGTCGGGTGATGGTGCGGCTGGCCAACCCCACCGGATTCGGGGAGCCACTCACGCTGATGCCGATCGCTCGTGACGGTGACTGGTTGAAGGTGCTGCTTCCGATCCGTCCGAACGGCACTACCGGCTGGGTTCCGAGCTCCGCGGTGAAGCTGATGTGGGTGACCTATCGCGTCGAGGTGTCGCTCGCCAAGCATCGGCTCGTGCTGTTCGACACCGGCCGGCCGGTGTTTCGCACCCGCGTCGCGGTCGGTGCCAGGTCCACTCCGACGCCCAGGGGCATGTTCTACCTGACGGCACTGCTTCGGGCGCCGACGCCTCGTGGTGCATACGGTCCGTACGCCTTCGGACTATCGGGCTTCTCACCGGTGTTGCGGCACTTCGCCGGCGGCCCGGGCCAGCTCGGCCTGCACGGCACCAACGACCCGTCGTCAATCGGTCACTCCGTCACGCACGGATGCATCCGGGTGTCCAACCGGGTGATCTCGATGCTGGCCGGCCGGCTCCCGCTCGGCACTCCGGTCATCGTGAGGGCCTGAGCTCATCGTGACGGCCGGTGCGGCCGATCCCGGTTACTTCCAGGTGAGCATCAGGTCTTTCACGTGCCGCAGTCCCGGGGGATAGACGAGCTCTTCGTGACCAGGCGTGATCCAGTACTCCGGGATGCGGTTGTGCCACTCGCGCAGCGCCACCCTCAGCTCGCGGCGGGCGAGGTGTGAGCCAAGGCAACGGTGTGGCCCCATGCCGAAGGTGATGTGCTTGTTCTTCGTCCGGTCGAAGCGGACCTCGTGCGCGTCGGGGTACTCGGTCGGGTCGACGTTCGCCGAGCCGTAAGCGCACAGCACCATGGACCCGGCGGTGACCGGGCAGCCGTTGGGCAGCGTCACGTCCTGCGTCGCCGAGCGTGGTGACGAGAACGGAACCGGTGCCTCCCAGCGCAGCATCTCCTCGACCGCGTTGTCGATGCAGTCCGGGTCGTCGACCAGCCGCTTGCGGTGGTCCGGGTTGTTGGCGAGGAACGCGTACATGCAGGTGAGGGTGTCGCTGACGGTGTCGAGGCCGGCGATGAGGAAGAGGAACAGGATGTCGAGGATCTCTTCGTGGCTGAGCCGCGCGCCGTCGACTTCGGCGGCGAGGAACTGCGAGATGACGTCGTCGCCCGGCTGCTTGCGCCGCGCGTCGATCAGCTCAGTGAACAGCGCGTAGATCTTCTCGCCGGTCCCGTAGAGGACCTTGGTGCGCGCCTCCGGGTCGAAGGCGGCCATCTCGTCGAGCTTCTCCGGGTGAAGGATGCCGTCACGGAGGTGAAGGAACTCCTCGAGCCGCTCCTGCGGCAGGCCCGTGAGGTCGAGGAAGATGGTGCTCGGGAGGACGTCGGCGAAGTCGTCGGAGAAGTTGCAGCTGCCCTTGTCGATGAAGGTGTCGATGAGGGCGTTCGCACGACGGGCGATGTCCGGCTCGTAGGCCGCCATCTTCTTGGGGGAGAACAGCGGGTCGAGCAGCCGGCGGAAGTTCGAGTGCTGGGGCGGGTCGACGTTGAGCGGGATCAGTGGCCGGACGTTGCCCAGGCCCAGGTCGATCCGCGAGGAGAACAGCTCAGGGTGGTGCAGGACGTATTCGATCGTCTCGCGATCGAACTGCATCGCCATGCCTTCCATCGGCACGAGGAAGCCGCCGCCCTCTGTGAGGCTCTTGAACCGCTGATGCGGTGCGGAGAAGTCGAGTAGGGCCGTCATGTCGTCGGTGGCCTGCCGCTCGCCCAGGCTGGCCTCGGGAATGGCGTTTACCTCTGCCTCAGTCACCCATCACTTTTACACGTTCTATGACGCTCGCGTCACCTAAGGGTCCACTCACACCCCGAATGGCCCACCCGTCAGGATGGATCGGTGACTGACACCCGCACCTTCCTGACCCGTTCCGGGGACGCGTTCGTGCCGACGCCCTCGGCGGTCGGGCCGTGGGGGCCGACCACGGTGAGCGGCCTCGTGGTCGCCGGTTTGGTGGGATACGGCGCTGAGCGGGCGTGCGGGGACGCCGACTTCGTCGGCACTCGGCTCACCGTTGACATGGTGCGGATGGCTCTGATGGGCGAGCTGAGCGTCGATGCCACCGTGTTGCGGGAGGGTCGTCGGTTGCGCATGGTCGACGTCACGGTCAGCCAGGAAGGGCGCAACGTCGCCCACGGACGGGCGGTGTTCACCCGGCGGTCCGACGCCCCGAGCGGCAAGGTCTGGAGTCCCGAGCTCCTGATGCCGCCCCCACCGGCTCCCGAGGAGACCCCGGAGTTCGGCCCGCGACCGTACGTCGGACCCGATGCGGAGCCGGCGCGCACCTTCGACCCGTGGCGGGATCCGACCCAGGAGAAGTACGTCTGGTACGACTGCGACGCTCGCCTGGTCGAGGGGGAGGCGACCTCGCCGTTCGTCCGGGCCGCGGCGGTCGCGGACGTCGCGAACCCGCTGACCAACTGGGGAAGTGATGGCCTCCAGTTCGTGAACTCCGACGTAACCCTGCTGTTGAGTCGCCTCCCGCAGGGCACCATGTTGGGGATGGCGGCGCGCGACCGGCAAGAAGCCGACGGGGTGTCGGTCGGGTCGGCCGTGATGTTCGACACCGCGGGCCCGATCGGGTTGGCGACGGTGACCGCTCTCACGTCGGCAGTTGAGATGGTGCCGCGCCACTAGCCGGCGGGGCACCGCGTTGGCAGAGCACTGAACGGTGGGGATGAACGCATGCAGGCTCGTCGACTGACGGCAGGGGTCGCGGCAATCGCCGCGCTGATCGGCTCAGGCGCCGCGATGGCGGCCGGCGCCGGCCGATCGACCGGAGTGATCGGACCGAAGGTCGGCGTTCTCCCCGACGGACGGGTGCTGCATCCGGCGGGACGCCTGACGCCGGTCGGCAACTTTCCGACCGGCGGCGCGCTGACCCCGGATGGGCGGTTCTACTGGGCGGTCGACACCGGGCGAGGGTTCAACGACATCCGGATCGTCCGGGTGCGCGACGGGCGCGTCGTACAGAACGTCCCGATCCCTGGCGCATCCGGGGGCATCGCGATGGACCCGAACGGCCCGATCGCCTACGTGTCGGGCGTCGCCGACTCCGCCCACCTGGACCAGCAGCGCCGGCACCTGCCGGGGCGGGCGGGAGATGTCGTCTGGGCTTTCGGATACAACGCCCGGACCGGACATGCGAAGGTGCGACACCTCTACGCCGTGCCGCCGCCGTCGGGCTCGCCGGTCCCGCAGGGCGTCATCGATGTGCCCGGGCTCGAAGGGCCACCGGAGAGCTTCCCGCCCACGAACACGCAGCGGCTGTCCTGGCCGGACCGCCTCGCGATCTCACCGAACGGGCGCACCTTGCTCGTCCCGCTGAATCTCGCTGACCATGCCGCGGTCGTGGACACCCGCACTCGGGCGGTTCGGTACGTCGCCGTCGGCCATTACCCGTACGGCGCGGCGATCCTTCGCGGCGGCCGGTTCGGTCTCGTGTCCAACGAGGCGGCGGGCACGATCTCGGTGATCAACCTGGCGTCCGCGACGGTGACCAAGACGATTCGGGTGGGTCCCGACCTGTCGCACCCCGAATCGATCGTGCTCGACCCGCGGCGAAACCGCGCGTATGTCAGCGTGACCAACTCCGACCAGATCGCGATCGTCGACACCAAGCGGCTCGCGATGGTCGGGTCGGTGTCGGTTGACCACGGTTCGGGCCTGGGTGTCTCGCCCGTCGGGCTGTCGATGACACCCGGCGGCTCGCGGCTCTACGTCGCGGAAGAGGGCACGGATGATCTCGCCGTCTTCAAGCACACCGATTCCAGGCTCGGACTTCGGCTGCTGGGTTGGATCCCGACCGCGGAGTTCCCCACCGACGTCGCGACCACGAAGCACAAGGTCGTCTACCTGTCCGCGAAGAACATGGGTGTGGGTCCCAACCCGCTCGGACCGAACCCGCTGAGCACTGACGACAGCGACAACGCGATCAACACGTTCCGGTATCTGCCGTCGATCGTCAGCGGTGCGGTCGGCGTCCTGGCGGCCCCGGGAACGGCCAAGTTGCATCGGCTCTCGCGGCGCGCGCTGGCCTCGTTGCGTCCGTTCAACCACGAAGCCGCGCCGGCTGGGACTCCGCTGCGCCCGGGCGGCCCGATCAAGCACGTCTTCTACATCGTTCGCGAGAACCGCACGTACGACCAGGTGCTCGGAGACGTCGCTCGTGGTGACGGCGACCCGAAGCTGGAGCTGTTCCCGTCCTCGGTGACGCCGAACATCCACGCTCTCGTCAAGCGCTTCCCGCTGGTCGACCACCTCTACGCCGACAGTGAAGCCTCGATCGACGGGCACTTCTGGACGAGCGCCGGTTCGGTGTCGGACTACGTCCAGAAGAACTGGTACCAGAACTACGCCGCGCGTGGCCGCCCCTACGACTTCGGGGTCTACTCCGTCACCTGGCCGTCGACCGGCTTCCTGTTCGACCAGGCACAGAAGCAGGGCATCAGCTACTTCAACTACGGCGAAGCGATCGCCGGAGTGCTTCCGTTGCCAGACAAGGACCGCGACACGGCGATGACCGCCGAGACGATCGAGAAGTTCGCCCACTCCGATCTCGGTGCGGGTACCAAGGTCGGACTCGGCGCGACGCCGGCGGGGGAGTGCTACCCGAACGACGCCGACATCGGGACGGACGCGGTCACGATGCAGCCCGTGTACGACGGCACGCCCCCGGCGGGCGCGTCGCCCACCGCGGAGTCTCGCTTCGACTGCTTCCAGACCCGATTCAACGTCCAGGTCGCGACCGGAACGGTGCCGGCGTTCAACTACCTCGTGGTCTCGAACGACCACACGATCGGGACGACGCCGGGTCGGCGGACTCCGCAGGCGATGGTCGCGGACAACGACTACGGGCTCGGTCAGATCGTGGACTTGATCTCGCACTCCTCGATCTGGAAGTCCTCCGCGATCTTCGTCATCGAGGACGACTCGCAGGACGGCGCGGACCACGTCGATGCCCACCGGATCCCCGCGGCTGTCATCAGCCCGTTCGCGCCCGCCGGTCTCGTCGTGCACACCCGCTACGACTTCCTGTCGGTCATCCGGTCGATGGAGCTCATCCTCGGGATGCGGCCGCTCGGGCTCTTCGATCGCCTTGCGACGCCGATGTACGACGTGTTCACCCGCACCGCGACGAACCTCGCGCCGTACGACGTGATCAACCCGACGCAAAGCCGATCGGCGCTCAACACTGCGAAGAGCCCCGACGCGGCACGGTCAGCTCGGATCGACTTCTCGGTGCCGGACCAGGTACCGCAACGTGTGCTCGACGCGATCCTTTGGCACTCGGTGTACGGCGACCGATCACAGCCGCCGCCGCCCGGTCCGAACGCAAGTGCCGACGACACCGCGGAGCGTGACGACACCGATGGGTGAGCCGCCGCGTCACCTGATGGTCAAGGACCCCGCCGGAAGTGAACCCTGGTTGCTCCGGCATGGCTCGTTGAGCAGGGTGTCGCAGGCCGGGTAACCGCGCTTCGCGCGGCCACCGACGAGATTGCCCAAGACGATCTCCGAACGGTGCTGCGGGTCGGCGTACACGCTGTTCACGGCCGGGTCGTTGAGGAAGTTGAACGACCACAGGCCGGTGAAGCCGGTCGGGGCATCCACCCACAACCGCAGCCGGGATCCCTTTCGGAAGACGTAGTCGAACGGCCACAGCTGAACCCGCAGGTAGGTCGGCCGGCCCGGAGCGAGGTCTCGTGCGTCCGTTGCCTGGTCGGTGTGAACCGGATCCAGCGTGGTGGACCGTTTCCGGGCGAGCATCCGGTGCGAGGCGCGCAACCAGCCGCGGGCGACGTAGACCTCTTGCCCGTCCGGCCGTACCTCGGTGAGGGTGATCTGCAAGTCGGTGTCCGGCGCGGTCGAGCTCACCCAGAGGTTCGCCGATCCGGATCCGAAGAACTCGGCGTCGCGGGTGAGCGTCGGCGTTGTGTAGGAGACCGACGAGCCGGGCGGCTCCTGCACCTTCCACAGCTTGTTCTGCTGGCCGGCCACGACGCCGTCTTCGTTGCCGAGCGACGAGCCCGGATAGAGGTAGCTGTTGGGCGTTGGCTGTCCTCGTGGCGGTACCGCGGACAGCAGACCGTCCGAGTGGAAGTAGAGCGCGACCGGGCGCACCCGGATCGAAGCGAAGGACTTGTAGGCCGTGACCCAGCTCGGTGTGTTTGCCCCGCCCTTGACCGCG
This sequence comes from Mycobacteriales bacterium, assembly GCA_035545175.1. Lineage (GTDB taxonomy): Bacteria > Actinomycetota > Actinomycetes > JAFAQI01 > JAFAQI01 > DASZTV01. Next base: position 17,268 of record DASZYY010000175.1, on the reverse strand, counting down.
GTGTCGTGCCACACCTGGATGTGGGGCGTCTCGTGCTCGAAGCCGTTGTGCCGGCCTTTGACGAACCGGTTGAAGAACGCGACCAGCTCGCTGACGATGCGAGGCGCGGACAGCTCGCACATCGCGTGGTACCCGTTGCTGGCGACGACCCAGGTCTTGGCGGGATCGAGGTTGCTCAGGTACGCCGACCCGCGGCTGCCGACCTCGTCGTCCTGCCAGCTCTCGCACCCGAGGGTCGGAATATCGATCCGTGCGGCGTTGGCGCCAGGCTCCCTCGCCTGCCACCACGCGCCGTCGTACTGGTGCAGCAACCCCTGCAGCGACAGGTCGTGCGAGGCGGCGAGGTTGGCCGCGTGGACCGCCTGCGCCTGGGCGCAGCCGCCGTCCATCGTGGTCGCGGTCTGCCGGACACCGCTTTCAAACGACGCGTTCGGCTGGTCGACCAGCGGCCAGAAGGCCCCGAACGCGACGTTGGCGATGCCGCCGGGGTAGCCGACGTCGCGATAGATGTCGGTGGTGACCTGGAACGGCGCGACGGCGTCGAGGTGCGGTGGGCGCAACCCCGCGACGCCCAGCTGGGTGATCCCCGGGAACGAGTCGCCGAACATGCCGACGTGCCCGGTCGACCAAGGCTGTCGGGCCGCCCACTCCACGGCGGCGTACCCGTCCTTCCACTCCTGGGCGGTCATCGGGTCGAAGTGGCCGCTCGAGCAGCTGGTGCCACGGATGCTCACGCCGAGGACCGCGAAGCCGGCGTTGAGCAGTGCCGGTGAGGTCTGGGTGTCGTTGCAGCTCAGCGGGCCGGCGCCTTCGCAGTACCCGTCGTACACGAGCGCGACCGGGAACCTGCGGTTGGCTGCGGGCAGTTCGACCGTGTACTCGAGCTTCGTGCCGTCCCTGAGCGCGATGTAGCCCCGCTTCTCGACCTGCCCGGCGGCGGCCGCGTGCCCGACGGATGGCAGCATGCCGCCGAGCAGCCCGGCGGCGATGAACACTCCGACAGCGGTGCGTTTCACACCGGTTGTGTTCGCCTTCCGGCGCGGTCCCCCCTGCACCGGCGTCCGGGGTAGAACAGCTAGTCGCCGTACGCGCTCGGCGTGCCGTCGAGAATGACCGTCTTCGTCTCCAGGTACGGGTGCAGGCCCTCAACTCCGCCCTCACGTCCGATGCCCGACTGCTTGAACCCACCGAAGGCGATCCCGAAGTCGGTGCGGAAGCCGTTGTGGCCCACTGTGCCCGAGCGCAGCCGCGCCGCGACCGCACGAGCCCGATCCGCGTCCGGGGTGAACACCGAGGCGTTCAGGCCGTAGATCGTGTCGTTGGCGATCCGGATGGCGTCCTCCTCGTCGGCCGCCGGAATGACGGACAGGACGGGTCCGAAGATCTCCTCCTGCGCAATGGTCGCGGAGTTGTCGACGCCGGCGAAAACGGTCGGCTCGACGTAGTAGCCGCGTTCGAGATGTGCGGGACGGCCGCCGCCGGTGACGAGCTTGGCCTCGGTCTTGCCCTTCTCGATCAGGCTCAGCACCTTGTCACGCTGACGCTCCATCGCCAGCGGCCCCATCTGGGTCGTATCGGCGAACGGGTCGCCGACGACCACCTTGGAGAACGTGCTGGCCAGCGCGTCGACGAACTCGTCGTGGCGGTTGCGCGGCACCACGAGCCGGGTGAGCGACGAGCACACCTGGCCCGAGATCATGCACTCGGCACCCGCGATCGCCGCGGCGGCTCCAGCGAGGTCGGCGTCGTCGAGGATGACCGCTGCCGACTTGCCGCCCAGCTCGAGGGTGTAGCGCGCGATGCGCTCGCCACACAACGAGGCGATCCTGCGGCCCGCAGCAGTCGATCCGGTGAACGCGATCTTGTCGACGCGCGGGTCGGTGACGAGGCGTTCGGACACTTCGCGGTCGGCGGTCAGCACGTTGAAGACGCCCGCCGGCAGGCCCGCGGCTTCGGCTGCCTCGGCCAGGAGGTACGCCGCGCCCGGCGCCTCGGGGGAGGCTTTGAGGATCACCGTGCAGCCCGCGAGCAGCGCCGGGGCCATCTTGTAGATCGCGAGCTGGATCGGCGCGTTCCACGGGATGATCGCGCCGACCACGCCGACCGGTTCACGCACGATCAGGCCGAACGAGCCGCCGCCGGTCGGCTGGGCGCGCTCCTCCCAGGCGAACGTGTCGGCAAGGCCGGCGTAGTAGTCGAAGACCGTGGCGAAGGCCGGCGCGGCGTACTTCGCCATGATCGCGAGGATTCCGGACTCGCGGGGCCAGATGTCGCCCAGCGCGTCGCCGCGTGCCGCCACCTCCTTGCCCAGGGCGCGGAGGTACTCAGCGCGCTCGCCGTGGCTGAGGAACGGCCAGGGCCCGTTGTCGAAGGCGTTGCGGGCAGCCGAGATGGCGCGCTCCATGTCCTCGGCCTGCGCCTCGGCGACGGAGAAGTAGACCTCCTCGCTGTGCGAGTCGATGACGTCGATCGTCGCCGTCGAGGACGGTGCAACCCATTCGCCGCCGATGAAGAAGCGGTCAGGGTGAGCAACGGGTGCGGTCACTGCGGCCTCCGGACAGTCGGTTGTCACGACGTTTCTATCGCGGGCGGCCCGCCGGGTCGCACGCCGACCTCGCTGCCGGCGCTCGCGACCATCACCCCGGGCGGTGGAGTCGAAGGCCTCTGTTTTATCGAACTGAGCCGTACCTACCGTCGACCCTGGCGTGCGGTGAGGGGACAGAAATGGACGGAAATCCGCTTTTGGTCGCCGAGAACGTGCAGAAGGTCTACCGCAGCGGCGTCGTCGAGGTGATGGCGCTCAAGTCGCTGAACTTGGCGGTTCAGTCCGGCGAGATGGTCGCGGTGATGGGCCCGTCCGGCTCAGGGAAGACGACGCTGCTCAACTGTCTGTCGGGACTCGATGACATAGACGGCGGCCGGGTGCTCGTGGAGGGCCGCGATCTGTTCGCGATGTCCGACGCCGACCGCACCGAGCACCGCGCACACGCGATGGGGTTCGTGTTCCAGGCCTTCAACCTGATTCCGGTCTTCAGCGCGGCTGAGAACGTCGAGCTTCCGCTGCTGCTCACGGGGCACCCGGCGGCGGAGGCGCGGGAGCGGGCTGTCGAGATCCTGCGACGCGTCGGGCTCGGGCACCGCGTGGACCATCGGCCCAACGAGATGTCCGGCGGCGAACAGCAGCGGGTCACCATCGCGCGGGCTCTCGTCGGCCGGCCGGCGATCGTCTGGGCGGACGAGCCGACGGGCAACCTCGACTCGACGATGGCGGTGCAGATCATGGACCTGCTCGTCGAGCTGAACAAGGAGGACGGTCAAACCATCGTCCTCGTCACGCACGACGCCGGCATCGGAGAGCGGGTTCCTCGCCTGCTCACCATGCGCGATGGCGAGCTCATCACGGACGCCTCCCACAACACCTCCGTGGACCTACGTCGCGGAGAGGGGGTTGCGACATCCCTCGAGTCGGTGAGCTAGATGTATCCCAACCTGCTCGCCCCGCTGCTCGGAGCTCTCGCGCTGATCGCGATCGGGCTGACAGTCACGCTGATCCGCCAACCCGTCTCACGCCGGCTGGCTCGGCGCCAGGTTGCCCGTCGTAAGACGGAAGCCGCGCTCGTCATCATCGGGTCGGTCCTCGGGACGGCGATCATCATCGGCGCTCTTGTCGTGGGTGACACGCTCAACCACTCGGTCCGTCTGACGGCATACCGGACCCTTGGACCGATCGACGAGCGGGTCACCTCGACGGATGCTGCGACCGGAACGGACGCGGCCGCGCGGCTGCGCACATTGGTCCGTAACGGCAACCCGGATGTGGATGGTGTCCTCACCGCGACGGTCGACCAGGCTGCGGCTGTCGCGACCACGGCTGTCGGCAGGGTGGCTGAGCCCCGGGTGCTCGCCTGGGACGTCGACTTCGCCGCAGCGGCGGAGTTCGGACAGGCGGGCGGGAGCTCCGGCATCTCGGGACCAAACCCTTCGCCCGGCACCGTGATCATCAACCAGCCGCTTGCGACCAGTCTGCATGTACAGGCGGGGAACCGGATCACGCTGCTTCTCTACGGCCGGGCGCAGACGCTGCGGATCGACCGCGTGCTGCCTGAGCAGGGGCTTGCCGGAGCTGGGCTCGGGGCCAACACGAACCGCAACGTCTTCCTCGCTCCGGGAACGCTCACCGATCTCAGCAACGGCAGTGCCCGCGTCGTCACGTTCATCTCGAATCGTGGCGGGGTTGAGAGTGGCAACGTCCTCACGAGCCGGGTGACCGCCGACATCAACGCAGTTCTCGGCCCGACCGCGCATCATGTCGCGGTCGACACGCCCAAGCACGAGGTGCTCGCGGCGGCGAAGACGACCGGTGATGCGCTCGGTGCGCTCTTCCTGATGATCGGAAGCTTCAGCATCATCGCCGGAGCGCTGCTGCTGGTGAACATCTTCGTGATGCTCGCGGAGGAGCGAAAAGGGCAGCTCGGCATGCTCCGCGCCATCGGGATGAAGCGGTCACGGCTGGTGGGTGCCCTCACGCTCGAAGGTGCGACCTACGCGGCAGTCTCCGTGCTTCCCGCTGTCGCACTGGGCATCGGCGTAGGGTACGGCGTCGCGCTGCTCGCGGCGCGGATCTTCAGCACGTGGTCGCAGGACGGAAACGGCCTGCAGATCGCTTTTGCCGTCACTCCGATCAGCGTGGTGAACGGCCTTGCCCTTGGCCTGACGATTGCAGTCGTCACCATCCTGCTCACCAGCGTGCGAATCAGTCGCTTCAACATCATCGGCGCGATCCGCGACCTGCCCGCGACGACGACCGCCCGCACCCGCCGTTGGATGTTGATTAGCGGCTGCGCCGCCGCCGCGGTTTCGGCGGTTCTCACCGTGCCTGCGCTCGTGACGACCTCGCCGGTGCCGACCTTCATGTTGCCGGCCATGGCTGCGTTCTTCTGCGTTCCGTTGTTGCGGCAGCGGATGGACGCGCGTCGTGCGGCAACGTGGACCGCGGGCTTCGTGATGGTGTGGGCACTCGTCGCTCCGGTGGCGCGGCCGAAGATCTTCGACACGCCATCGATGGCGGTCTACGTGGTCAGCGGCACGCTTGTCGCCTTCTCCGGTGTGGTGCTGGTGAGCCAGAACCAGGACGTGCTGCTGTGGCCGGTGCGCCACTTCCTGCAGCGGCCGTCGCAGAACGGGCTGGCTGCGCGGCTTGCCATCGCCTACCCGCTCGCGAAGCGCTTCCGTACCGGCGCGACGTTGGTCATGTACACGTTGATCACGCTTGTGCTCGTTCTGCTCGCCGAGATCTCCGGAATGATCAACAAGAGCGTTGACCAGAACGTCGCCGACGCGACCGCCGGCTACGGGGTACGGCTCGACCTGAATCCGGCGGTCGCCGCGTCGACGCTGAGCGGGCTCGCGACCGGCCAGTCGGCCAACCAGCTCGCCGCGATCACACCGCTCACCAGCGCGTTGGCCTATACGACGGATCCGGGGCACCGGACGACGGCGCCGCTGCGCGCCGTGGCCGTCGGTGTCCCGGCCGGCTCGATGACCGCGATGCGGTTCGACCGCCGGTTGGACAGTCTCAAGGATGATGCGGCCGTGTGGGCGCTGCTTGCACGAGACCCGTCGTACGTCGTGCTGGATCCGTTCTTCGGCGCAACGGGTGGACCGAACGGGCACTTCTACGATCCGGGTGACACCTTCACCGTCACCAACCCCGTGACCGGGCGGACTGCAACTCGGACGATCGCCGGAATCCTGCGCAACGGCATGGTCTTCTATCCGACCAGTGGCGACGGCGTGAACGCCTTCCCGTTCGTGGCGTCGACGGCGTCGGTCGTCGACCTGTTCGGGAAGAGCGCAGCCGAGACGTCCGCCCTCGTGCGGCTCCAACCAGGGGTTGACCCCGAGCGCCTTGCCTCGTTGCTGCAGGCGCGTTATCTCTCAGCGAGCCTCGTCGCGACGCCGGTCGCGGCGAACGTCCGGAAGATGTTCGCGGCCAACATTGCCTTCTTCCGGCTGATGCAGGGCTTCCTCGCGCTCGGCCTGCTGGTCGGCATCACCGGCCTCGGCGTCGTCATGGTGCGGGCCGTTCGGGAGCGCCGTCGCACGATCGGCGTGCTTCGCGCGCTCGGATTCCGGGCATCCGTCGTCGCCCGCTCGTTCCTCATGGAGAGCGGAATCATCGCCTTCGAGGGCATCGCCCTCGGGGCTGTCCTCGGCGTGCTGACCACGTGGTTGATGTACCAGAAGAGCGCTGCGTTCGACGGGGTGCGTAACGGGTTCCCGATCGTCTGGATGACGATCGGGGTCCTGGCGGCGGCGACGTTCGTCGCGTCGTTGATCGCGACCATCGGCCCGGCACGACGGGCATCTCAGATCAAGCCGGCCATAGCGGTTCGTATCGCCGATTGACGAAGCGCATCGGATTGACGAAGAGCATCGGACCGCGCGACGGTTCGGCGCAGAAAGGGGAATCGAAGATGCGCGCACTTCGGTTGATGGAGTGGAAGTCCGACCCTGTGCTCGTCGACGTCGACGATCCCACGCCGGGTCCCGGCGAGGCCGTCGTCCGGATCGGCGGCGCGGGTGCATGCCACTCGGATCTCCATCTGATGCACGAGTTCGAGCCAGGGCTGCTGCCGTGGGGGCCGCCGTTCACGCTCGGTCATGAGAACGCCGGGTGGGTCGCGGAGCTCGGCGCCGGCGTGACCGGCTTCGAGGTCGGGCAGCCGGTCGCGGTGTATGGGCCGTGGGGATGCGGCGCTTGCCAGCGTTGCCTGGTCGGCGTCGAGACCTATTGCGAGAACGTTGCTGCGGCGCCCGTGCCGGGCGGCGGCGGAGGCCTCGGTCGCGACGGCGGCATGGCGGAGCTCATGCTCATCCCAGCAGCGACGCGTCACCTGGTCCCGCTTCCGGATGGGCTCGACCCCGTCGCGGCGGCTCCGCTCACCGATGCCGGCCTCACGCCGTACCACGCCATCCGCAGGTCGTGGCCGAAGCTTCCCCCCGGCAGTACCGCGGTGGTGATCGGGGTCGGCGGTCTCGGTCACCTGGCGGTGCAGATTCTTCGTGCCACGACCGCAGCGCGAGTCATTGCCGTCGACACCAGGTCGGAAGCGCTTCGGCTCGCCGAGGCGGAGGGTGCCGCCGCGACCTTCGTCCCGCAGGACGACACCGCCGCGGCGATCCGTGATCAGACGTCGGGACGGGGCGCGGATGTCGTCTTGGACTTCGTCGGATCCGACTCGACGCTGCGGCTCGGTGCGGCAACGACACGGCAGTGCGGTGACTTGACGATCGTCGGGATCGCTGGCGGCACATTGCCGGTCTCCTTCTTCGGCGTGCCGTACGAGGTGTCGGTTCAGACGACCTACTGGGGCAGCCGTCCGGAGCTCGTCGAGGTGCTCGAGCTCGCCGGTCGCGCCCTGATCAGGCCGCAGGTGACGACCTTTCCGCTTTCCGCCGGGGCAGATGTCTACCGCAGGCTCGCGGCAGGGGAGATAAACGGCCGCGCCGTCGTGGTACCGGACTGATCCGCTACTCGGCGCTCCGTTGTGCCGGGAAGGTGCGGGCGAGCTGATCTCTCGCCGCGTCGTCGAGGTGAACCTGGCCGGCCGCGTTGTTCGCGAGGAGGTGGTCGCGGCTGCGCGTGCCGGGGATCAGCAAGACGTTGGGTGCGCGGTCGAGCAGCCAGGCAAGGGCGACCTGGGCGGTGGTGGCGTTCAGGCGCGCGCCGATGTCAGCGAGGACGGGGTGGCTCAGCAGCTCCGGTTGACCGCCCCTCGCCGAGCCGAGCGGGAAGAACGGCACGAACGCGATGTCCCGTGACCGGCACTCGGTCAGCAGGTCCTTCGATCGCTGGTCCACCAGGCTGAACAGGTTCTGGACGCAGACGATGTCGGTCTGGTCGAGGGCTCTTGTCAGGTGGCCGAGCGAGATGTTGCTGAGCCCGACACCGTCTATCAGGCCCTCGTCTCGAGCTTGAACAAGCGCCTTGAGCTGCGCGTCGAAGCGCGGGCTCGGCTCCGCGTCATCCATCAGCCGCAGGTTGACGGCGGCGAGACGATCGATGCCCAGCGCGACCAGGTTGTCCTCGATCCCGGCTCGTAGCTCGTGCGGCTCGTCGTACATGTGGATGCCGCCGGCTTCGTCGCGGCGGATCGCCACCTTGCTCACGATCGCGAGATCGCTCGGATATGGATGGAGTGCTTCACGGATCAGCGCGTTCGCCGTACCGACGCCGTAGTACTGCGCGGTGTCGATGTGGTTGACGCCGCTGTCGACTGCCGTGCGCAGGACGCGGAGACCTTCGCCGCGGTCGAGCGGCGGGCCGAACACGCCGTCGCCGGCAAGCTGCATCGCGCCGTAGCCCACGCGGTTGACCTGCCACGGGCCGAGCGCGAACGAGCCCGCTCCAGCGGCGATCGGCTGCACGGCTACGCGCGCGCGCTGAGGCGAGATCCGAGGAGGCGCAGGTGCAGCTCCGCGTCGCCGAACAAGGCGTCGTTGGCCAACAGGCGCTTGAGGAGATGGCCGACCGCGAGCTCGTCCGTCATGCCGACGCCGCCGTGTGTTTGAACGGCGGCCTCAGCCAGGGCGCGACCGAGCCGTCCGGTCTGGGCCTTGAGCGCCGAGATGTCGGAGGCAGTCGCCTGGCCCGCCTCCTGCAGAGCGGTCACGTAGATCAGTGACGCGTGCGCCTTCGTCAGTGCGATCTTCATGTCGGCGAGGCGGTGCGCGACGGTCTGGAAGCTGCCGATCGGGACCCCGAACTGGTTGCGGGTTGCCGCGTACGACGCGGTCATCCGGAACAGCGCCTCCATCGCGCCGACCGACTCGGCAGCAAGGTAGATCGTCGCGTCCGCCACGATGCGCTCGATGACCCTCCCTGCGTCGCCGAGCAACAGCGATCCCTGCGGGACCGCGACGTCGTCGAGACGAACCCGGCCCGCCCCGCGGCCGTCGACGGTGATGTACGACTCGGTGGTGACCCCGTTCGCCGCGGCGCCGACCAGGAAGAGGGCGACACCGTCGTCGTACCTCGCGCTGATCACGAGGTGTTGTGCCTCGGCGGCGCCGAGAACGAGCGGCTTGCAGCCGGTCAGCACGAAGCCGTCCTCCTTGGCGATCGCGGCCGTCGTGATCTGGTCTGCCGGAGCACCACTGACGTCCTCGTCGTGCGCGAATGCGACGACGGCGTCGCCGGCGGCGATCTGAGCGAGGAGCGCCTTCGCATCGTCGCCGCCGGCCGCTTCGAGGGCGGCACCCGCGAGCACCACCGTGGCCAGGTAGGGCTCGGTCAGGAGTGCGGCGCCGAACCGCATCGCGATCGCGACGACATCGACGATGTTGCCGCCCATGCCGCCCACAGCCTCCGAGCGCGGAAGCGCGAGCAGGCCCTGGTCGGCGAGGTGACGCCACACCGCCGGGGCGAGCGTCACGCCCTCAGCCAGCTGTGCGCGGCGCGCGTGGAAGTCGCGAACCTGTCCGAGAAGGCGCTCGACGCCGTCCGCGAGCAGGCGCTGCTCGTCCGAGAAGGTCAGATCCATCGTCCCGCCTCAGTGCGCGATCGAGCGGGCGATCAGGTCCCGCTGGATCTCGTTGGTGCCCGCGTAGATCGTCGTCGCACGGCTGTTCAGGTAGTAGGGCATCGCGACGGCCGAGAATGCATCGTCGAGCTGAGGGGTCGACGACCCAACCTCCAGCGCCGCGGTTTGCAAGGCGAGACTCTTCAGGCCGGCGACCCGGATCATCAGCGTCGACAACGACTGCGTGATCTCGGTGTTCATCACCTTCGCCATTGATGGCAACGCGAAGTCCTGCGTGATCGGGTGCCCGCTGATGACGAGCTTCTCGAAGTGCTCGATCGAGGCGATCTCGGCCTCGAGGAGCCCGAGGTCGCGCTGGAACACGGCGTCGTCGGCGAGGACACCGCCGAACGCGGTGCGCGTCTGCGCCGCGGCGTCGCGCACGGCCTCGAGTCGTCGACGAAGTGCGGGGCTCGCCACCGCGCCGCCGCGCTCGTGAATCAGGAGCTGCTTCGCGACGGACCAGCCGTCGTTCTCGGCACCCACGCGACCCGACTGCGGAACCCGGACGTCGCGGAAGAAGACCTCGCACTGTTCCGGCACGCCGTCGAGCCCGATGATCGGCCGGATCTCCAGTCCGGGCAGATCGACGCTGTCGAGCAGCAAGAACGTGATGCCGGCCTGCTTCTTGCCCTCGGTGCTCGTGCGCACGAGCATGAACATCCGGTTGGCGTGGTGGGCGTACGTCGTCCAGATCTTGCTGCCGTTGATGATGTAGTCCTCGCCGTCGGCAACCGCCGAGCAACTCAGCGAGGCAAGGTCCGACCCGGCGCCGGGTTCGGAGTAGCCCTGGGTCCAGTAGTCCTCACCGGCGAGGATGCCCGGCAGGTAGCGCGCCTTCTGCTCCGCTGTGCCGAGATGCATCAGCAGCGGGCCGACCATCTGCAGGCCGTTCGGCAGCAGCGGCGGCAGGTCGCGCTTCCAGTACTCCTCGGCGTACACGTAGCGCTGCTCGACCGACCAGCCGGTGCCGCCGTACTCGACCGGCCAAGACGGCGCCACCCATCCCTTCTTGGCCAGGATGCGGTGCCATTCCATGACCTGTTCAAACGGTGCGAAGACGCTCGTCGTCTTCCGTCCGGCCTCGCGGATCGCGTCGGTCGGCGCGGTGTCGAGGAACTCCGCGACCTCGGCGCGAAATGCCTCGAGGGCTGGGTCTTGGTCGAGGTTCATGGCGTCACCTTCTCGCTTACTTGCCGGTGAAGGCCGCGATGCGCGCCCCCGCGTCCGGACCGACTCCTTCGCATTCGAGCACTTCCCACTGCAACCCGGCGGTGAGAGTCATGCCGTCGGTCGACTGGAGCAGCCGCTTGTTGGCGGCATGCGTGAATGGCGAGTTCGTCGTGATCTGGCGAGCCAGCGCCTCGACGTCGGCATCGAAGGTCTCGACCGGGTACACGTGCTCCGCCAGCCCGATGCGTAGCGCCTCGTCGGCGGTGACGGTCTCGGCCGTGAAGCTGAGGCGCTTGGCGGTTGCGACGCCGACACGGCGTGGCAGTCGCTGGCTCATGCCCCAGATCGGAGCGAGCGCCCACTTGGCGTGGGTGTCGGCGAAGCGCGCGTCTGCCGCGGCGACGATGAAGTCGCATGCCAGCGCGACTTCGAGTGCGCCGGTGTAGCAGTGCCCGTGTACGGCGGCGATCACCGGTTGGGGGAGCCGTTCCAGCATCAGCAGCGTCTCGCTGTGCCAACCACGGGAGGGGGTGTCCTCGCCGTGCGCAATGTCGCCCAGGTCGTGGCCGGCCGAGAAGCAGCGCCCGGCGCCGCGAAGCACGACGCAGCCGACTGACGTGTCCGTCCGGAGCGATTCGACATGAGCGCGCAGCTCGCGAAACATCTCGACAGTCAGCGCGTTCAGCTTTTCCGGCCGGTTGAGGGTGAGCTGGGTCCACCCGTCCCGGTCGGCACGTACGACGAGAGTCACTGCGGTCCCTTCAACGGTTGCCAGGCATTCTGACAACCCGAGCGAAGCGGTCGTTCACCGCCTAAGATTCGCCCGACGCACGGGTGGCGGCGAGGACGAGGGGGAAACCGTGGGCGATGCCGCAGCGCGCGTCGAGGTACTGAGCGGCCTCGTGCTGTTCGCCAGAACCTCGCGCGACACGCTCGAGCAGGTCGCAGGCTTGATCGAAGAGGTCCAGGTACCCGCCGGCACCGACCTGGTCACCGAAGGTGACGTCGCGGATGCGCTTTGGGTGCTTGTCGACGGCGAGGTCAGCGTCACGGCGGGGGATTCGGAGCTCCGCACGCTGTCTGCGCCCGCTCACTTCGGGGAGGTCGGAACGCTGACCGGGATGGCCCGCCTGGCAACGGTCAGCACTACCGCCCCCAGCACGTTGTGGCGGATCCCGAGTCGGGACTTCCTCGAGGTGATCGGCCCCGCGAGCGCGGAGTAGTCGCTCACGCGCTCACCCGCGGGGGACCTTCGCCTCTTGCCGTTGCCGGACCGATGCGCTGCATTGAGCGGATGCCTTGGTAAGGAGAGCCGATGGAACGGCGCTGGGTGGTCCATATCGTCGACCTGCGAGGCAACGCCCGGCAGCGCTGTGTGCGTTGCGGCCAGGTGCTCGACGTGAACCAGATCCCCGCGGAGGACTTCGGCGCCGGCAATCTCGTCGCGATCCGGCATGGCCAGGATCGCACCGAGTGGCGTCGGATCAGCGGTAGGGACGACCTGCTGCCCGACGAGATCGCCTGCGTAGCGGCTGCGTCGGACGAGGTGTCGTGACACCGGCCTGAACCGGGGCCGAGGACGATCAGTGAGCGCTGGAGGCACGCCCAGCGTGTTACCGTGATGGCGGTTACGGTTTGCATTTCTCGAACGTTTTCGAGCGCCCGCGGGATGTCGACAGCGGGCGTTTCTTGTTCGTCGCGATAACCATCTTCGCCGACTGGCAGCTCCGTGTGGCCCCCGCTTCGCAACTTGCGAACCGGCTTACCGGAGGGTGGCAGGTCTGATGGTCTGTGTACCGGTTATACGGGCAACACGAGCGGCGATTCGGGGCGCGGCGTGAAGCGGCGTTCCGGAATGCGCGGCAACCGCTTGGTCAGTGCAAGCAATCAGGTGGACCGCGGCGCGGAGCTAGTTGCTCGTCACGTCTTCGACTACTGGTGCGCCAAGGACCACCGCACGTCTGCTGCCTTCGCTCTTGACGTCGAAGTCCCGGGCGAGTGGACCTGCCGGGTCTGCAGCGGTCCGTCGTCGCTGGACCGCGGGGCCGCGCCGGTCGCTTCCCGACCGAGGTTCTTCCCGCGTACGCCGTACGAGTTCCTCATGATGCGGCGCTCCGAGGAGGACGGCGAACGCATCCTGGCCGAGGCGGTGGCCGCGATGCGCGCCGGGAACTACCCGCGCCCCGGAGCGGGGCCGCGGCGTCCCTCGTGACCGCGTCCGCGCCTACCTCGATGAGCTCCGCCGCGGCGCGCGGGCGTCGCCCAGTGCCACCTGAGCACCGTAGAGCGTTGTCAGACGGCAATCTCGTGCCCCCGGCAGGATTCGAACCTGCGCCACCGCCTCCGGAGGGCGGTGCTCTATCCCCTGAGCTACGGGGGCAGCAACGGGCCGAGGCTAGCAGCGCAAGCTAGGCATGAAGTCGACGTCACGGCTGGCGGGCGTCACCATATGAACCGTGGTCATGACGTTGCGGCCCACGGGCATCGAGCCCCGCAGCACCGTGGTGCCGTCGCCGGATGTGCTGCCTGACGTGCTGCCCACCGACCGGCTGTCCGACAACGGTGTGCCGGTGCCGGCGATCCGCGCCGAGCTTCGCCGGATCGCGTCGTACCGCAACGTAGGCAGCGTCGTCCTGACATGGGCTCAGGCGCTGGGGACGGTCTGGCTCGCGATCTGGATCGGCAACCCGATCGGCTACGCCGTCGCATTCCTGCTGATGGGGGCGGCGCATGCGAGGTTCGCGAGTCTCGGCCACGAGGCAGCGCACCGCCTGCTGTTCACCGACAAGCGGGCCAACGACTTCGTCGGACGCTGGCTGATCGGCTACCCGTCATTCTTCCCGTTCGAGATCTACCGGCGCGTCCACTTCGCGCACCACAAAGACGAGTTCGGCCCCAACGAGCCGGATCTCAAGCTCTACAACGGCTACCCGATCACGCGTGCCTCGTTCTGGCGGAAGATGCGCCGCGACGCCTTCGGATCGACCGGCTGGAAGAACCTCAAGCCGTTGCTGCGTGGCTTCCGGATCCCCGCCGCGCGTCCCACCGTCCTGGGGATCGCGGTGATGCAGCTTCCGCTCATCGCGGTATCGATCCTCATCGGGCGATGGTGGCTGTGGCCGGTGCTCTGGCTGGCGCCGTGGATGACGGTCTGGCGGGTCATCAACCGGCTGCGCGCCATCGCCGAGCACGGCGGGATGATCCGCTCGGACGATCGGCGCCTGACCACCCACCACGTCCGGCAGGGCTGGCTCGCCCGGTTCTTCATGGTTCCGTTCAACATCGGGTGGCATCTCGCTCACCACGTGGACATCGCGGTCCCTTGGCGCAACCTCCCCGCGCTCCAGCGCGAGCTCGAGGCCGCGGGATGGGTCACCGAGACGATCACGTGGCCGAGCTACCCCGCCCTGTGGCGGGCGCTGCGGGCGCGGCCGGCTGGATAGGGTCGCCTCCATGTCGCCCCGGGTGCTTGTCGTCGAGGACGACGACGTGATCCGCCAGCTGATCACCGTGAACCTCGAGCTCGAAGGCTTCGAGGTCGCCACGGCGATGGACGGGCAGGAGGCCCTCGACCGGATCAGCGAGATCGCGCCCGACGTCGTCACGCTCGACGTGATGATGCCGCGACTCGACGGTTGGCAGACGGCGACGCGGCTACGGGAGAACCCCGACACCGCGCACATAAGAGTGGTGCTGCTGTCGGCGCGCGCGCAGGACGCCGACATCCAGCACGGCGAGCGGATCGGCGTCGATGCCTACCTCACGAAGCCGTTCGATCCGGAGGAGCTGGTGACGATCATCCGGGACTTGGCGGGCGACGCGGGCTGATCGTCCGCGGGGGCGACTCCGCGCCCCGCAAACCGTTGGATCGCGACCGATAACCTCGATGGGTGACTCCAGCCGATCTCGGTGACGCCGTCGTGGCGGCGGTCCGCGCTGCCGTCGCGGCGGGCGAGCTGTCGGTCGACGTTCCTGAGGCGGTGCTGGTCGAGCGGCCGAAGAACCGTGATCACGGCGACTACGCCAGCAACGTGGCGCTTCAGCTCGCCAAGCCGGCCGGCCGGCCGCCGCGGGAGGTCGCCGAGATCGTCGCCACCCGGCTGCGCGATGCGGCTGGGATCGCGCAGGTCGACATCGCCGGCCCCGGATTCCTCAACATCACCCTCGCCGCTGATGCCCAGGGCGCGCTCGCCCGCACGATCGTCCAGGCGGGGGCGGACTACGGCCGGACGGACACGCTCGCGAAGCAGCGGATCAATCTCGAGTTCGTCTCGGCCAACCCGACCGGTCCGGTGCACATCGGTGCGGTCCGCTGGGCGGCAGTCGGCGACGCGCTCGGCCGGATCCTGACCGCGGCAGGTGCCGACGTCACCCGTGAGTACTACTTCAACGATGCCGGCTCCCAGATCGACCGGTTCGCGAGGTCGCTGCTGGCCTCCGCCCGCGGCGAGGAGATCCCGGAGGACGGGTACGCCGGGGAGTACATCGGCGAGATCGCCTCGGCCATCGTCGCCGACCATCCCGAGGCGCCGTCGCTCGACGACGAGGCTGCGACAGAGCTGTTCCGCGCCGAGGGTGTCGAGCGGATGTTCGCCGAGATCAAGGACTCGCTCGCCGACTTCGGCGTGGTGTTCGACGTCTACTTCAACGAGAAGTCGCTCCACGACAAGGGTGAGCTGCACGCCGCCCTCGGCCGGCTGACCGAACAGCGTCAGATCTACGAAGAGGCCGGCGCCGTCTGGCTGCGCACGACGCAGTTCGGTGACGACAAGGACCGCGTGCTGCGAAAGAGCGACGGCGAGTGGACCTACTTCGCCGCGGACTGCGCGTACTACCTCGACAAGCGCGAGCGGGGCTTCGACCGCTGCATCTACATGCTCGGGGCCGACCACCACGGCTACATCGGGCGGCTTCGCGCGATTGCCTCGTGTTTCGGAGACGACCCCGACCGCACGATCGAGGTTCTGATCGGTCAGATGGTCAACCTGCTCAAAGACGGCGAGCCCGTCCGAATGTCGAAGCGGGCCGGCAACGTCGTCCTGCTCTCCGACTTGGTCGAGGTGATCGGAGTCGACGCCGCGCGCTACGCGCTCGCTCGCTACAGCACCGACTCGCCGATCGACCTGGACCTCGACCTGTGGGCGCGCAAGACCAACGACAACCCCGTCTTCTACGTGCAGTACGCGCACGCTCGGATCTCGTCGTTGCTGCGGAACGCCGCTGAGCTCGGCATCACCCGCGGCGATGACTACGACGCCGGTCTGCTCGTGGAGCCGCGTGAGGGAGACCTGCTTGCCGCGCTGGGGGAGTACCCACGGATCGTGGCGAGCGCGGCCGAGCTGAGGGGCCCGCATCGGATCGCGCACTACCTGGAGGAGCTGGCGGGCACTTACCACCGGTTCTACGACGCGTGCCGGGTCCTTCCGATGGGTGACGAGCCCGCGACCGAGCTCACCTGCGCCCGGCTGTGGCTGGTCGAGGCAACCCGCGTCGTGCTCGGCAGCGGCCTCGGTCTGCTCGGGGTCACCGCACCGGAGCGGATGTGATGGCGAAGGCACATCCGGCCGGCGCGATGCACGCCGACCCGACGACCTCCTACCCGCTCGGCGCACCGCCGGAGTCGCTGGGCGAGCTCGACCAGCGGATCTGGCCGTTGGGAGCCGAGCGCGTCGGTGGCGTCATCCAGCTGGGTGGTTGCGATGTGCGCGACCTCGCCTCCGAGCACGGCACGCCGACCTTCGTGCTGTCGGAGGACGACGCCCGCGCCCGGTGTCGGGGCTACCGGACGGCCTTCGGCGACGACACTGACATCTACTACGCGGCCAAGGCTTTTCTGTCCAAGGGCTTCGCCTCCTGGGTGCAGGACGAAGGGCTGTCGCTGGACGTGTCCAGCGGTGGCGAGCTCGCGACGGCGCTTGCGGCCGGCTTCCCGGCCGAGCGCATCCTCATGCACGGCAACAACAAGTCACGCGAGGAGCTCGCGACGGCCGTCGCCGCTGGTGTCGGACGGATCGTCGTCGACAGTGAGCACGAGATCGCCCGGCTTGCCCATGTCGCCGAGGCGGCGGGCGTCCGCCAGCGGGTCCTCGTCCGGGTCACGGTCGGCGTCGAGGCGCACACTCATGAGTTCATCGCGACCGCGCACGAGGACCAGAAGTTCGGCTTCTCGCTCGCCGGCGGCTCGGCTCTCGAGGCGGTGCGTCGCGTGGTTGCGCTGCCGTCGCTCGAGCTCGTCGGCCTGCACAGCCACATCGGCTCGCAGATCTTCGACACCGCGGGCTTCGAGGTCGCTGCGCATCGCGTCGTCGGATTGCTGGCGACGATTCGCGACGTGCTCGGCGTAACGCTGCCCGAGCTCGACCTTGGCGGGGGTCTCGGCATCGCCTACACCTCCGACGACGATCCGGCCGACGTGGCGGAGGTCGCGAAGCAGCTGCGCGCAATCGTCGAGCGGGAGTGTGAGGCGGCGTCGCTCTCGGTGCCGCGGCTCGCCGTCGAGCCCGGCCGGGCG
>DASZYY010000174.1:0-4126 GCA_035545175.1 Mycobacteriales bacterium | reverse complement strand
CGCACATCACCGCCGGTACCGGTGGCGGCGAGGTGCTCGCGGTCGAGATCCACTACGCGAACGGGCTGGTCGTCGAAGCGCAGGAGTCGAACTACGCCTTCGGTCCGGAGGCGACGAGGGCGCGTACCGCGAAGCAGCCGCTGACGATCGGCCAGCTCACCGAGCTGGCCGAAGACCCGGCCTGGACCTTCTAGGAGTCAGTCAGTCCTCGCCGACGTGCTTGTCGAGCCACTCGACCAGCGGGCTCATCGAACGCCAGGCCTTGGCGATCTCGTCATACGCCCGCTTGGTCGACAGCCAGGCGGGCGAGCCGAACTCGCGCCCGCAGGTCAGCGCCTTGTAACGGAGCAGGTCGGCGCGGGGATGTGCCTTGTCGAAGCCGCTCGGGACCCGGGTCAGCTGCTCGCCGTGGACGCTGAGGCCTGACTTCGCGACGGTTGCGAGCGCGTTCTCGAGTGCCTTGCCGGACAGGTCGTCATCGACCGCCCGCCGCAGCCGCGCGACCTGGCTCGACGTCGTGTGCCAGTAGCCGCCACCGACGAACAAGCCGGCCGCCGAGATGTGCAGGTAGCGGTTGCTGTCGTGGAAGACGACGCCCTGATGGGTCTTGTACGGCGTCTTGTCCTTGCTGAACCGGATGTCGCGGTAGGGCCGGAAGAACTTGCCCTCACCGAACTCCGGGCCGAGCAGGGCGGCGAGCTCGAGCATCGGCGCCTTCACGGACTCCTCGTACACCGACTTGTTAGCGGTCCAGAACGTCTTGGTGTTGTCCGCCTCGAGGTCCTCGTAGAAGTCGAGCGCCGCGACCGGGATGCCGCTGAAGGTCATTG
Source organism: Mycobacteriales bacterium (assembly GCA_035545175.1). GTDB lineage: Bacteria > Actinomycetota > Actinomycetes > JAFAQI01 > JAFAQI01 > DASZTV01. Next base: position 3,296 of record DASZYY010000174.1, on the reverse strand, counting down.
CTGCACATTAGAGCCGGCAGGACACTAGGACAGCAGTCCTGCCTTCGACTTCGCCCGCAGGACGTCCATGACGTCGGCCTTGATCACGGCCGCGAACGCAGGGTGCGTCTTCGCGCGATCTCGGACCGCGGCTTCCATCTCGCGAATCGGCGAGGCATCCGTGTCGAGCAGCATCGTGCCGCCGGCACGGAAGTACCGGATCGCCGCCTTTGCCGGCGGAACGTCGCGGACCGCGACGGCGTGGAAGCTGTCCGAGATCACCACGCCGGTGAAGCCGAGATCACCTCGGAGCATGTCGTCGATGACGATCGAGGAGAAACAGGCCGGGCGGTTCGGATCGATGTGCGGGTACGTCGCAAGGGAGACCATCGCGAACTCGGCGCCCGCCGACACCCCGCGCCGGAACGGCGCGAGGTAGGGATCCTGGCGCGCCGTCGGATCGGTGACGTTCCTGGTGAGATCGGTGTTGCCGGTTGCCCGGCCCAGGCCGGGGAAGTGCTTGACGGTCACCGCGACGTGGCTGCTCTCACCCCGCACCACGGCAGCGACGTGCGAGCCGACGCGGGCGGAGGTGTGGCCGTACTCCCGGTCATACCTCCCGATCGGCTGGTTGGCATGCGCGTGCGGCGTAGGAACGGTGTCTGCCACCGGAGCCAGGTTGAGACTCACGCCGGCGTCGGACAGCTCACCCGCCCAGGTCGCCGCCTCGCGCTCCAGCCGTTGCGTGGCCCACTGCCCTTGCTGCAACGCGCTCGGGATCGACGAGAAGCCCGGCCCGGACAGGCGCTGCACCTCCCCGCCTTCCTGGTCAGTGGCGATGAACGGTGCGACATTCGCCGTGGTGAGGGCGGTCGCGATCGCGGTCGTCGTCACCGCAACGGCTGCCTGTCCGGCGGAGGAGTTGTGATTGAGGATCACGCTGCCGACGCCGAGCCGGTGCAGATGCGCGAGCTTTGCGGCCGACGGGCCGGTCGAGCTGACGCCAGCCATGAACAGCTGCCCGATGCGTTGCGCCGGTGTGAGCGCTGCGTACGCCGACTTCGCCGCACCGGACGCGCCGCTGGACACCGCTCGCGACGGGCTCGGGACGACGGTGGGCGTGGCGACCGCGGTGCAGGGAACCCCTCCCCCGACCGCGAGTGCGACGAGGCCGCGAAGAAGGGTCGCGCGCTTCATTGCTCTCTAAGGCTGGACGCGATGCGTTCCGCGAGCGCAGTGGCTTGTTCGCTCGTCTCCGCCTCGACCATGACGCGCACCAGCGGCTCGGTGCCACTCGGGCGCACCAGGACCCGCCCGGTATCGCCGAGCTCGGCCGACACGCTGTCGATGAGGGCCTGAGCCCCCGCTATCGCCGGCGCCGGATCCTGCGTCGTGACGTTGATCAGGACCTGGGGGAATCGTTCGAACTGTGCCGCCAACGACGCCAGCGACTGACCCGATCCAACGACCGCAGCGGCGAGCTGCAGCCCGGTGAGAATCCCGTCGCCGGTGGTGGCGTGGTCGAGCAGCAGGATGTGACCTGACTGCTCACCGCCGATCAGCGCACCTTCCACGCGCATCCGTTCGGCGACATGACGGTCGCCGACCGGCGTGGTCACCAGCCCGATGCCATGGGCAGCGAGTAGCCGGTGCAGTCCGAGGTTGCTCATCACAGTTGCGACGACCAGGTCGCGGCGCAGGTTGTCACGCCGCTGGTAATCGAGGGCGAGAATCGCCAGAATCGCGTCCCCGTCGACCGGCGTCCCATCCCCGGTGACCGCAAGACAACGATCTGCGTCACCGTCATGGGCGATGCCCATGTCAGCCCCTGCATCGCGCACCGCAGCCTGCAGCGCCTCGAGGTGCGTGGCGCCACAACCTTCGTTGATGCGCGCCCCCGTCGGGTCGTTGTTGATGATGGTGACGTTGGCACCCGAGCGGGTGTAGGCATCGACGGCGACGGTCGTCGCCGCGCCGTTGGCACAGTCGACGATGAGGCGCAGCCCCCCGAGCGGGTTCGGCAAGGTCTCCAGCAAGGCGTCGACGTACCAAGCCGTGTCGCCGACGAGGTCGGCGACCACCACGCCACGCCGGGCTGTCTCGTGGGTCGTTCCGATCCGCGACTCGATGCGCTCTTCGGTGGCCTCGTCCAGCTTCACGCCGCCCGGGCCGAACAGCTTGATGCCGTTGTCCTGGACCGGATTGTGGCTGGCGGAGATCACGATGCCGAAGGCGGGCTTCGCCGGCCGTCCGGCAACGCCGTCGGCGACGGCTCGCGCCACCGCGGGGGTCGGGATGACGCCCACCAGCGCCACATCGGCACCGGCCGACTTCAGGCCGTCGACGACCGCTTCCTGCAACCACGCGCCGGACGGGCGCGGGTCACGACCGACGACGACGAGCGGCGAGGACTCACCGGAGGCAAGCTCAGCGACAGCCGCCGCCGCGATCGATCGCGCAAGGTCCGCCGTGAGGTCGACACCGGCAACCCCGCGGACCCCGTCAGTCCCGAAAAGACTCACGAATCGACCTCCCGGTCAGCGAGTGCTGATTCGAAGGCTGGCAAGGCCGCACGAGCCGCCGCGTGCTGAGGCACGCAAGGCGACGCATCTTTCGGGGCCCCGCGGAATCGCGAAGCGATTTCGTGGGTGCAACGCCGCCAGCGTTCGAATCAGCGCTTGCTGTACTGAGGAGCTTTTCTTGCCTTCTTGAGCCCGTACTTCTTGCGCTCCTTGGCCCGCGCGTCGCGGGTCAGGAAGCCCGCCCGCTTGAGCGGCGGACGAGCGGCGTCGTCGGTGTCGAGCAGCGCGCGGGCGACACCGAGGCGAACCGCACCGGCCTGGCCGGAGACGCCGCCACCGTGCACGCGCACGAGCACGTCGTAGCGGTCGGCGATGTCGAGGGTGACCAGCGGCTCGTTGACGATCTGCTGGTGGACCTTGTTCGGGAAGTAGTCATCGATCGTGCGGCCGTTGATGGTCCACACGCCGGTGCCCGGGATCAGCCGGACGCGGGCGATGGCTTCCTTGCGGCGGCCGGTCGCGGCGGCCGGGCCGATGCCCTGGATGAGGGGCTTGCGCTCGACGGGAGCGGCAGGAGCCTCGTCTTCGACGATCGTGTCGCCGGCCCCGGTGTCGTCGATGTCCTCGACTGCCTCGTCCTGCACGACGACCTCATCGGTCACTGACTCACTCACTACTGCGCCACCTGCGTGATCTCGTAAGGCACCGGCTGCTGCGCCTGGTGCGGGTGTTCCGGGCCGGCGTACACCTTCAGCTTGCTGGCCATCTGCCGGCCGAGCGTGTTGTGCGGAAGCA
>DASZYY010000173.1:0-9151 GCA_035545175.1 Mycobacteriales bacterium | reverse complement strand
CTACATGGTCCAGCGCGGCTATATCCAGGTGCTCGCGGACGCCCGCGGCACCGGATCGTCCGAGGGTGACTGGACCGGGTTCGGACCCCGGGAGAAGAAGGACTCCTGCGAGCTGGCCGCCTGGGCCGTCAAGGTCCCGGGCAGTGACGGTCGCCTAGCCCTCGACGGCGGCTCCTACGGCGGGATCAACCAGCTGTTCACCGCCGCCTGCCACCCGAAGGGGCTGCGCGCGATCTTCCCGGTCGTTCCGATGGGCGATGCCTACCGCGACGTCACCGTCTCGGGTGGCGAGACCGACTCCGCCTTCATCCCGTCGTGGATGGGGCTGGTCACCGGCGCCGGACTGCTCACCACGTCCGGTGCTTCGGACCCCGGTGAGGCGGCCACAGCGCTCGCCGACCACACCACCAACCTGGCGAAGTTCCAGGCCCCGACGATCACGTCCGCCGTCACCGGCGAAGCGGTCGGCGACGCCGACAGCGAGTACGACGGCAAGTTCTTCAAGGACCGCTCGCCCCTGGAGATCATCAACCGGGTCAACGTGCCGACGTTCATCGTCGGCGGTGAGTACGACCTGTTCCAGCGCGGCGAGCCGATGCTCTACAACGCGCTGCGCTCCCGGGGTGTGCCGGCGCGGCTGCTGATCGGTCCGTGGACCCACCTCGATGCCTCGAGCGCCGGGACGCAACCACTCGAGCTCCGCTGGTTCGACCACTACGTCCGCGGCCTCAAGGACCCGACCCTCGATCGCGACATCCCGCCGGTCACGGTCTACCGCCTCGGCGTGAACCGCTTCATCACATCGTCGAGCTACCCGGTGGCCGGGACGCGCTACGGCGCGACGCGGCTGCCGGCAGGTGACAAGCAGATTCCCTACGTGCCGGTCGCCGGCGTCTGCAGCTCCTCGACCTCGCAGTGGACCGCCGGCGGGGCGCCGATGGGGCTGCCGGCCTGCACCGGGGACCACTCGATCAATGACCGGCTCGGCGCGACGTACGACTTCCCGGTCCGGGGTAAGCCGCTGCGGTTCAACGGCACGTCCATGGCACGGCTGTTCGTCTCGACGACGCAGTCCGAGGCGTTCGTCACCGCTCGCCTCGAGGACGTCTCACCCAGCGGGGTGTCGACGCCGATCACCAACGGCTGGCAGATGCTCAGCTTGCGCAAGGTCAACCCGAAGCGGTCGGCGTACCGCAACGGCCTGATGGTCCAGCCATGGCACCCCGACACCCGCGCTTCGGTGGAGCCGGTGCAGGCCGGCAAGGTCTACGAGCTCGATGTCGAGATCTTCCCGACCGCGGTACAGATCCCGGTCGGCGACTCGTTGCGCCTGGCGATCCAGACGGCCGACGAGCCTCACGCAACGCCCTCCGTTCCGAGCGCGGCGAAGCAGGTTGGCGGAATCCTCACCGTGCATTCATCCGCGCGCTACCCAAGCGCGCTGGTTCTTGGGCGAGGATGACGGCGCTGTGACGCTCGACCGACGGACTCTGCTCAAGGGCGCTGCCGTCGCCTCCGGCGCCGCGATGCTCGGCGCCAACGGCATGAGCAGCGCATCGGCGCGACCGTTCCGCAACCCCGCCTATCTCAACATCGGGCCGATCGGAACCCCGTCGTTCGCCGCGATCGAAGGTCGCTCGCCGATCGAGCACGTCATCGTCGTGATGATGGAGAACCGCAGCTTCGACCACTTCATGGGCTGGCTGCCGGGCGCGAACGGCATCGGCATCGACCCCGACGGCAAGGTCGTCGACCACGAACGCTACGAGTCGTTTCGCTACCGCGACCGCACGGGCAAGTCGCACGGCATCTTCAAGACCGAGGTGTTGAACGCGTGCGGCGAGGCGGACCAGGATCACGGCTACACAGGCGGCCGGATCCAGTGGAACCGCGGCAAGATGAACGGGTTCGTGCAGGACCCGGAGAACACGGCGTACTCGCTGAGCTACTACGACTCGACGGCACGCGCTTTCAGCAGCCCGCTCGCCATGAACTACACGACGTGTGACAACTACTTCTGCTCCTACCTCGGCCCGACCTGGCCGAACCGGTTCTTCCAGCACGCGGCGCAGACCGATCGGCAGAACAACAACGTTCATCCGGATGGCTCGAAGCTTCCGGTAGTTGCCGCCTCCGTTCCCACCATCTGGGACCAGCTCAACCAGCCGGGCGGGCCGAGCGGCCGCTACTACTTCAGCGACCTGCCGTTCCTCGGTCTTTGGGGTACCAAGCACATGGCGCAGTCAGCGCCGTACCCGCAGTTCCTGCTCGACGCGGCCGCCGGCACGCTGCCGAACTTCTCGATCGTGGACCCGCGCTTCGAGGACGAGGGCAGCGGTACGTCGGGCGATGACCACCCCCTCGCCGATCTTCGCGCCGGCGACGCGTTCCTCTCCGAGGTGTTCCACGCGGTGGCCAACGGCCCCAAGTGGTCGAAGACGCTGCTCGTCATCAACTACGACGAGTGGGGCGGCTTCTTCGACCACGTCGCTCCGCCGCTGGTCGCGCCCGGCAACCAGCAGCTCGACACCCAGGACGTCATCCGCGACCGCCGGACCGGCCACATCAAGAAGGTGCTCGCCGGCTTCCGCGTGCCGTGCATCCTCGCTTCACCCTTCACCAAGGGCAGTCCCGACAAGCCGCGGATCAGCTCCTACGCGTACGACCACGCGTCAGTGCTGCGGTTCGTCGAGTGGAACTGGAAGCTGCATGCGATCACGCCGCGGGACGCGTCGATTCCCTTCACCGGAGCTTCGACCAAGCACTTGAGCAACCTGCGATATGCGCTGGACTTCGCCCACCCACGCACCAAGGTGCCCGATCTGCCAGAAGCGGCGAAGTTCGTCTCGAGCGGTTGCGACGTGCCGGTTCTCCCGCCTGGCGGTGTGAACGTCGGACCCGGCGCAACGCCGCCACATGACGACCGCCCGTGGAAGGCGCTCAAGGAGTCCGGCCTGCTGAAGGGCTGGCTCTAACTCCGCACCAGGTTCACGATCTCCGCCCTGGCCGGCTTGCCCTCGGGGATCGGCAGGATCGGGAAGACGTGCGGCAGCTTCGGGCCCTCATGGACCGTCAGCTCGACGCCGCCGGCCTCCATCGCAGCCATGATCGGCGCGATGTCGGCGTAGAAGACGTCGTACGTTCCGATGTACAGGTCGACGGGCGCCAGGCCCTTCATCTCGCCGAAGATCGGACTGACCCGCGGATCATTCGGATCGAGGTCGCCGGCGTACAACAACCCGCAGTGGCGCAGCCCATCGACCGTCAGCATGACGTCGTGCGGCTCGATCTCGCGGGCCTTCGGCTCGCTCAACGTCACGTCGAGCCAGGGGCTGATCAGTACCGTCCGGTTCGGCTGCTTGCCGCGGTCACGTAGCAGCTGCGCCACTGCCAGCGCCATGCCGCCGCCGGCGCTGTCCCCCATCAGCGTGACGGCGTCGGCGCCGTAACGGTCGATGGTCTGCTCGACGAGGTCGGTCATCGCAGGGACGGTCTTCGCAGCGGTCTGCTCCGGCGCCAGCGGGTAGATCGGCACGGTGAAGCCCGCCGGAGCCGACTTCGCGATGTCCTTGATGAACCGCCAATGGAAGGGCGAGATCTCGAAGGTGTACGAACCGCCGTGCAAGTACACGACATGGCGCTCCGGTGCGCTGCCTGTGGGCTTCAGGCCGTAGACGGTCACGCCTTCGACATTTCGCGTCGAGACATCGAGATCGCGCGCCACCTTGTCGGAGGGCGGGATGCTCGGCGGCTTCGCCCGCGACTTCTCGATGCGCGACTGCATCAGCTCCGGTGTCCCCGCACCGACGATCCGTCGGGTGATGCGCAGCGCGGCCTCGGTCGCGCGGAGCTGCCAGCTCATCTCGAACCCCCGGTCGTCTCGAATCCCCCGTGCCCCTCGCTACGGTAAGCGCCATGTCATCAGGACGGGCGCAGGCCTGGCGGGATCGCGGTTCGTACTTCTCGTGGGCCCCGGCGGAAGGATCGGCGCCGCCGGTAGACATCTTCCACGTCGAGGGCGGCGATCCGGGCAACCCGACAATCGTTCTCGTCCATGGCTTTCCGACCTGCAGCGTCGACTGGTTCGATCTCGGCATCCTGCTCAGCGACCGGTTCCATGTCTGCGCGCTCGACTTCCCGGGCTACGGCTTCTCGAGCAAGCCCACCGGGTGGGGCTACAGCCTCGGCCGCGACGCGGAGCTGCTCGACCACTACCTCGCCGATGTGCTGAACAAGCAGTCGGCGATCGTCATCGCGCACGACCGTGGGACGAGCGTCTCCCTGCTGCACACCATCAACGCGGCCGCCGGCCACACCAAGACCGGCGTCGACCACCTGGTCCTGACCAACGGCAACATCTACTTGCCACTGTCGAACCTCACCGACTTCCAGCGGCTCGCGCTTGACCCCGAGAGCTGGCCGGCGGTGAAGGAGTTCATGACGCCGGCGATGCTGGCGGTCGGGATGGGCACGCTGACCTACTCACCGCCCCGCGGCGCGGGAGACCCGGAGATCGACGCGCTCGAAGCAACGTTCGCCCACAACGACGGCGTCAGTGTGATCCACGAGACGATCCAGTACCTGGTCGAACGGGCGGAGAACGAGACGGGCTGGCTCGAGGCGCTGGGCGCTCTCGACACTCCGACGTCGGTGATCTGGGGAATGAACGACCCGGTGTCGCCGCCGCGGGTGGCACTCCACGCGTGGGACGACTTCTTCATGTTCAAGCCCGGGCGCAACCGGATCTACCTCGTGCCGGACGCGAGCCACTACCTCCAGAACGACCGGCCGGACGCGCTCGTCTCGGCACTCAGCCATGCGCTCGACCCGGACTCCGAGGCGAACCCGGGCCCGATCGCGCCGGCAGCCGGGGCGCCGGTGCTCATCGACGCCTCCCGCGAGCGCATGCCCACGGGCCCCGAGGTGATCAAAGGCGCACTCACCAGCGGTTTGTGAAGGGAATCCGTTGGGCCCTGACACCGAGAACCCTTCACAGATCAGAGCTACCGCTAGTGCGCGCTTGGGGTTATCACTTCTTTTCCGTACTGCTCCAGCGCCTCGATCGCGTGGTCGACCGAGTCGCCCGGAACCCCGGTGCCGTTCCAGGTGACGCCCAGCTCGGCCAGCTCGGCCAGCCCTTCCAACGCCGCGCCGCCGTTGAACCCCGCCGTGCCGGGCGTGCCCCCGGCGTGCGTCATGAACGAGACGTCGACGGTCGAGCGGTCGCGGCCCGCGGCGTCCACGCGCTGCCAGAGGTCCTCGAGCAACCGGGCCAGGTCCTCGGTCGTCTCGAGGGCCGTCGTCTTCGCGGTCGCGGCAAGGCTCGCCGGTGCCGGGAACGGGTTCCAGCCGTCGCCGAAGTCCGCAACGCGTTGCCGAGCCCGGGCACCATTGCCGCCCACCCAGATCGGCACATGTGCGGGCTTCGGGTTCGCGGTCTGGCCGACTGCGGTGAACGTCGAACCCTCGAAGGCGAAGTTGTCGGTCGACCAGATCCCTTTGAGCACCGCGATCGCCTCGTCGAACAGGTCGTTGCGGGAGTCGAAGTCGACACCGACGGCGCGGTACTCCGCCTTCATGTAGCCGACCGCGGCGGACAGCGTGAACCGGCCGTTCGACAACGCATCGATCGTGGCGATCGACTTCGCGACGATGAAGGGGTTTCGGTACGGCAGCACGACAATGTTCGGGATCAGCCGGATCCGGTCGGTGACCGCGGCGATGAAGGCCAGTGCGGCGAACGGATCGAGCGCGTCGTGGCCACCCGCTTGCAGCCAACGGTCCGACGGCGCCGGGTGATCGGTGAAGCCGATCCCGTCAAAGCCCGCCGCCTCCGCGGCCTGGGCGAACCGGATGAGCGCCTCTTTCGAGACGAACGCGGGGTCATACGGATGTTTCACGAGCGGGTAGGTCACCCAGTGCTTCACGACGTCGGTCCCAACATGTAGTCGCCGGTCACGGGATGGTGATACCAGCCGCCGGAGGCGGCAGTCCCGCCGTCGACGTGGATGGTCTGTCCGGTGACATAGGCACCGAGGCCGGACGCGAGGAAGACAGCGGCTCCCGCCATCTCGTCGACGTCACCGGCTCGCGCCATCGGGATCATGTGCTGCACGCGGTCGAGCACGCCCGGCATCGCGACGGCCTGCAGGCCCTCGGTCATCGTGAAGTCGGGCGCGAGTGCGTTAACCCGGATCCCGTGTGGCGCGAGCTCGAGCGCCGCCGTCTTCGTGTAGTTGATGACGCCGGCCTTGGCGGCGGCGTAGGCCGCATAACCCGGTGCGGCCCGGGTCCCTTCGATCGAGGTGATGCTGATGATGCTGCCGCCGATCCCGGCATCGACCATGACCCGCGCGACGCGTTGCGTGCACAGCAGCACGTGACGCAGGTTCGACTTGTAGAGCGCGTCCCAGCCGTTCTCGGTCGTGGCGAGCAGTGGCGAGGAGAAGACCCCGCCCGCGTTGTTCACGAGGATGGACGGCGTACCGAGCTCCTGGATCGTCTGCGCCAAGGCCGAGTCGACCGCAGCCGAGTCACGGACATCGGTGGGAATGCCGAGCGCACCGATCTCCTTGGCCGCTGCTGCGCAGGTCTGCGCGTCTCGCTCCCAGATCGCCACGGATGCACCGAACGCCGCGAACCCCGAGGCGATCCCCCGACCGATGCCGGACCCCGCGCCCGTCACGATCGCGACGCGACCGTCGAGGCGTACGGCGTCGGGCGAAAGAGCCATGGCGGGCACCGTAACGCACCGCCGGAGGCGCTAGTGACGCAGCGTGTGGAGTGCGTGATCGAGGTGCTGATGACGGCAGTGCCAGCACAGATCTCGATCGTTGGCGGGTGTGAGCTTGAGGTGACCACACCCGCGATGGCGCGGGCCGCTCCGGAAGGTCACCACGCTCAACAGGCCGAGCCATTCCATGTACACCGCGACGACGAAGAAGATCAGCGCCATCGCGATGATCACGGCAAGCAAGGGATCCATCTGCAGTCGCCTCCTCGAGCGCCGCCGGCCCCCGTGCTGATCCTTCCACAGTGATACATGCATAATGCATGTATGTCCACGGGTTCGGCGTACGAGCTGCCGAGAAGGTGGTGACCAAGCCGGCGACGGGTCGTGACGAGCTCACCGACGCCGTCCTGGGATTGAGTCGCGCTCTGGTCGGCATCGCGCTTCGTTCCGTGTCTGAGGACTACCCCGACATAACGCTGGTCCAGTTCCGGGCGCTCGCCACCCTTGCCGATCACGGCAGTCTGCGGGTGGCCGACCTGGCCGACCGGCTCGGCGTCAACAGCTCCACCGCGACCCGGATGTCTGCGCGGCTGCGCCGCAAAGGTCTCATCACCCGCACCGCCGATCCTGTGGACCGCCGAGCAATCCGACTCGAGATCACCGCCGCGGGTGAGGCCGTCGTCGCAACGGTGACCGCTCGTCGCCAGGCCGTGATCGCACGAATATCGCGGCGCATCCCGGACGAGGAGCGGGCAGCGATGATCAGGTCGATGCGCACCTTCACCGCCGCCGCCGGCGACGGGCCCGACCAGGATTGGACGCCGGGGTGGACGAGCTAGACCCCACCTCCGAGAACCTCGACCCCGCAGCATCCAGAGTTCGCAACCTGAGCCATTTGGGCGACTTCAGCGCGGGACCACGCATGCTGCTCATCGCTGGACTCGCGCTGCCCCTCGGGGCGGTGAGCGCGTGCGTCTCTTGGGCGCTCCTGCGGCTGATCGGCTTCATCACCAACGGCGTCTTCTACCAACGCCTCGACACCCACCTCGTCTCGCCGGACAGCCATCACCACAACCCGGCCCTGATCATCGCGGCACCGGTGGTCGGCGGCCTCGTGATCGGGCTGATGGCTCGTTACGGATCGGAGCGCATCCGCGGCCACGGCATGCCCGAGACGATCGAGGCGATCCTCATCGGCGGCAGCAAGATCCAGCCGCGGGTGGCGGTCCTCAAGCCGGTGTCCTCGGCCATCGCGATCGGGACCGGCGGACCGTTCGGGGCCGAAGGCCCGATCATCGCGACCGGCGGCGCGGTGGGCTCGCTGTTCGCGCAGCTCCTTCACCTCACGGCTGATGAGCGCAAGACGCTGCTGGTTGCCGGTGCCGTCGCGGGAATGGCAGCAACGTTCAACACCCCGCTCGCCGCGGTCATGCTCGCGGTGGAGCTCCTGCTCTTCGAATGGCGGCCGCGCAGCTACGTGCCCGTCGCCGCCGCGGTCGCGGTGGCCACCGCACTGCGCCGTCCGCTGCTCGGCAGCGGCTTGCTCTTCCCGGCCGGCGCACCGCTTCACATCACCGCGTCGACGTACCTCCTGTGCGTCGTGTCCGGCATCGGCTCGGCACTCCTCGCGATGATCGCGACGGCGCTCGTCTACGCCTCGGAGGATGGCTTCCGGCGGCTGCCCATTCACTGGATGTGGTGGCCGGCGATCGGCGGCCTGATCATCGGAGTCGGCGGGCTGGTCGTGCCGCAGACGCTCGGCGTCGGCTACAACGTGATCGACGCCGAGCTCACCGGATCGATCGGCCTCGGTCTGGTCGGGGGCATCCTCGTCGTCAAGACCCTGATCTGGTCGCTCTCGCTCGGCTCCGGCACGTCGGGCGGAGTGCTCGCTCCGATGTTCATGATCGGCGGCGCGCTCGGCACCCTCGAGGCGCACATCTTTCCGGCCGTCGGTGCCGGCTTCTGGCCGCTGGTCGCGCTTGCCGGGGTGCTCGGCGGCGTCATGCGTTCACCGTTCACCGGGGTGATCTTCGCCGTCGAGCTCACCGGCCGGTTCGATGCCGTGCTTCCGCTACTGATCGGGGCGTCCGTCGCCTTCGGCGTCTCTGTCCTCGTCCTCAAGCGGTCGGTCTTGACGGAGAAGATCGCCCGGCGGGGCTATCACCTCTCCCGCGAGTACGACGTCGATCCGCTCGAGATGGCGTTCGTCGCCGACGTGATGCGCCCACCGGCCGACGACCTCCTGGCCGCACCAACGGTGTACGTCGACGACACCCTGCGACACACCGCCTATGTCATGGCCGAGGCCCACCGGACCCGCTGCGCCGTAATCGCGCGCGACGACTCCACGGTGGTCGGCTCAGTCGAGCTCGTCGACCTCCTTGCCGGCCGACGACACGATCTTCACGAGATGAC
>DASZYY010000172.1:0-23175 GCA_035545175.1 Mycobacteriales bacterium | reverse complement strand
GCGCTAGGCGAGGACGCGAACCGCTCCCGCAACGCACTCGCACCGGATCGGCAGATCGGCCAGATACTCCCCGTCGGCGTACGCCGTCACCCCGGGTGAGGAGAGCTCCACGACCTTGGCCTGACGCATGGTCACGGCGGGATGTGACTTGTGCGTCCCCTTGAAGACCTTCGGGAAGGTCTTGAGGAACTCGGCCTTGCTGACCGGTCCGAGCACCATCACGTCCAGCAACCCATCGGTGACGTCGGCGTCGGGAAGCACCTTCATGCCGGCGCCGTAGGACTTGGCGTTCCCGACCGCGACGAGCATTGCGTCGGTCTTCAGCTCCTCGCCGTCGATCACGAGCTCGAACGGCAACGGCGCGAAGACGCCGAGCTCGGCGACCATCGCGATGTTGTAGCGCATCCGGCCCTTCGGCCAGGACATGCGGTTGGCCCGGTCGTTGACCCGCGAGTCGAAACCCGCACCCAGCACGCAGCCGAACCACTTCTCCCCCACCCGGATGGCGTCCATCGCGAGGAACTTGCCATCACGCAGCCCGTCGCTGACGACGCCCGCAGCGGCGATCGGATCCTTGGTCGGGAGCTTGAGCGTTGCCGCCAGATCGTTGCCGGTGCCGGCCGGGATGATGCCCAAGGGCGTGTCGGTGCCGGCGACGGCGTTCAACGCGAGATGAACCATGCCGTCACCACCGAGCGCGACGAGCGCATCGACGCCGTCGGCGACCGCCTTGCGCGCGACCGTCAGCGCGTCCTCCGCGTCCGCCCCGACCAGGATCGAGACGTTCGCGCCCGACTCGCGGATCCGCCCGGCTACTGCGGCAACCTGCTTCGCGGCCCGCCCCTTGCCCGCGCTCGGGTTGACGATGAGGGCGACGTTGGCGGTGGTCACGGGAGCGCCGGCTCGTCGTCGATCGACGACAGCTCGTCGTCGGCCAGATCGCCGTACAGCGGCGCACGTCGGGCGACCCGCCGGTCATGGACCGTTGCGATCAACACGGCGACACCGTAGAGCAAGCACATCGGAACCGCGAGTGCGCTCATCGTGAACGGGTCCTGGCTCGGTGTCGCCGCCGCGGCAAAGACGAAGATCCCAAAGATGATTCCACGGCTCCACGCGCGGAGCCGTGCAGCCGACAGGACGCCGACCAGGTTCAGCATCACCACGAGCAACGGAAGCTCGAACGAAATGGCAAAGACCAGGACCATGCCCATGAAGAACGACAGGTAGTTGTTGAAGGGCAGCAGGGAGGAGATGTCGCCGTTCGCAACGCCCAGCAGGAAGTGCAGGCTCTTCGGCAGCGTCAGATAGGCGAAGGTCGCGCCCATCCCGAAGAGAAGCACCGACACGCCCACGAATGTCGACGCGTGTCGGCGCTCGTGGGCATACAGGCCAGGCGTGACGAACCGCCACAGTTGAAACAGCCAGACAGGGGATGCCGCAAGTACGCCGGCGTACAACGACAGCTTCAGCGTCACGGTGAAGGGCTCGAGCACGCCGAAAGCAACGAGCTTGCACTTGCCCGGCAGGGCGCGGTACTTCGCCGGAAGGTCGCAGTATGGGTGTGAGATGAAGTTCAGGATGTGGCCGTGGAACACATAGGCAATGATCGTCGTGACGATGACCGCGACTAGAGCGACGATGACGCGGTAGCGCAGTTCTGCGAGATGCTCCCCGAGCGTCATTCGGCCGTCAGGCGACCGATCCCGCTGCGCCCGAGCTGGGCGCGGCATCCTCACCGCGTTGGGACAGCTAGATGACTAGCTGGTCGAGCTGGTCTGCTCGGCTGTCGGAGCGTCCGCGTTTGCCGGCTGGCTCGCCGCTAGCTCTGCGGGAGCGGCAGGCTTCTCGTCTTCGTGAAGGCCCTTGATCTCAGTCTTCATGATCCGCATCGACTTGCCGAGCGACCGGGCGGCGTCGGGCAACTTCTTTGAGCCGAAGAGCAGGACGAAGACGCCGGCAACGATCAGCAGATGCCAGGGAGACAACTCGCCCATGATTCGGTCCTCTCCTCGGATCCCGAGTTGGAATCCCGTACTACAAGTCTACGCCCGGCTGGTTCGAGACGCCTGTTCCTTCGACAGCTGATCGCTGGCAGCCGCGATGCGCTCCCCCGCAGCCTTCACATCACGTGCCAGGCTGCGGACCTGCCGGAAGAGCCGAAAGGCGACGGCGCCGAGCACCGCGATGCCGAGGACGCCCATCCCAACGTAGAAGGCAACCCACACGGCCTCGAGGGTAGGGGGTGCCGGCTACCGGCGGGCGCAGCTAGTGGTGCGCGGGCGTGGAAGCGCGCGCGGCGAGCATGTCGTCGCGGCTGAGCTGGAGCAGGAAGTCCAGCAGGTCGTCGTAGGACAGCTCCGGCCCCGCCTTCGGCTCGAGAGCCTCGGCCGGTACCTCCCAGACCTCCGCCTCGACGCCGCCCGACATCAGCAGCGACACGATGTGGTCGTCGGCCGGCTTGCGGACGTTCTCGATGCACGACGGACACGTGAAGGTGTAGTAGGACAGCTGTCCGTGGCTGCACACACGCAGCCGGATGTCATCGCTGGTCAGCTCGACCTCGCCGCAGCTGGGGCACGAAGCCTTGATCGTCGTCACGGCCGCCGTCCTTCACGGTGTCTCCGCCACTAGGGCTGTGGCGATACCTAACTGTCGGCAGCGCGATCGCATTGCTTGATGCGAAGTTCACAACAACATCTAGACGTCGTAGGCCGCGCGAGCACTAACCGCCGCATCCCGGACTTGTTGGGCGAGTTCGGGCGGATCGGTCAACCGCGCGACGCCCGCGAGGCCGAGCGCGAGTCGTCGTACCCATGCGTCGTCGCGAGCACGAAGCTTGACGACGAGACCCCCGTCGCCGCGCTCTTCGATCTCTTCGCACTGGTAGTAGTCCGCTGCCCAGCGGGCGGCCGGATCCAGTGACAGCGTCACCAGACGATCGTCGGGCGACGGAGTGAACAGCTCAGAGTTGAACGCGCGCTCCCGCACCTCGTCGGGCACCACGGCGGCATCGGCGAGCAGTACGGCGTCGAGCACCCGATCGACCCGGAACGTGCGCAAGTCCTCTACCGCGTGACACCAGCCGGACAGGTAGACGGTCGCGTCGCTGGTGAACAAGCGGATGGGGTCTACGTCGCGCTCGGTCGCCTCGTCACGCGCCGGCACCCAGTAGCGGAGGTGCACCCGACGCGACTGCGCAAGCGCATCAGTGATCGTCGTCACGACGTCGGTGTTCGCCGGAGGGGTCGGCGCTACCACCACCTTGTCGGCGGCGGCGACTCCACCTGCGGCGGCCTCCAGCTTTGCCAGCGTGCGATCAATCGCGGCGGTCGAGACGATCCCCGGTACGCCGGAGAGTGCGCGGAGCGCGGCGATGAGTGCGAGCGCTTCGTCGGGCGTGATACGAAGCGGGCGCTCGATCGTCTCGGCGTTCGACAATGTGACCCGGTCCCCACGCCACTCCACGTCGATCAGGTCGCCGGGTCCGTAACCGGGAAGCCCGCACATCCACAGCAGGTTCACGTCGGCGCGGATCTGCGCCTCACTCACCTCGAACTCGCGGGCGACCTCACCCACCGACGAGTCGGGATTCGACAGCAACCACGGCACCAGCGCCAGCAGACGCGGGAGGTGGTCGGTCGCGCCGCTCACGACGTCTCCCCGACCAACGCCTGCAGACGTCGCACGATCGCGTCTCGCGCTTCTGCCGGCGACAGGATCACGGCGTCGTCGCCGTAGGACAGGACCTGCTCGGCAAGCCGATGCGGATCGGGGCAAGGCAACGTGACGACATCCCAGCCATCGCCGTCGTCGACGACATCGATGGTCTGCCGGCGAAGCCCCATTGCCCGGTCGTGGCGGACCTTCACGCGAGCGAGCGCTTCGCTTTGCGGCGGGTCGGTCGCCGAGACCAGTGCCACGAGGTCGACGCCGTCGGGCACCGTCACCGAACCGGGCTTGCCCTCAACCACTGGTTCGCCGACGACCCGCGAGAGCCGAAACGCGCGAGACGCCTGCCGGTCGAGGTCGTGCCCCACGAGGTACCAGCGGCCGCGCCAGCAGACCACACCCCAGGGCTCGACCTTGCGCTGGACGGGCTCGGCGTCGTTGGCACCGCGATAGGAGAACTTCAGCCGCTTGCCGTCGCGCAGCGCCTCGTGCACGGTCGGCAGACCTGCGCCACCGGCGCCGAGGCGAGGCTGCAGCCCTTCGGGCAACGGGGTGAGCTCGACGCCGGCCGCCTCGAGCTTGCGCAGTGCGCGGGTTGCGGTGGCACCCTGGGACGCCGAGGACCACATCCGCGCCGCGAGGCCGAGCGCGGCGGCCTCATCCGGCTCGAGCCGGATCTCCGGGAGCGCGTAGTCCGAGCGCGGGATCCGGTAGCCGGGCTCGTCGTCGAAGTGGCTGAGCGAGCCGACCTCCAGCGGGATGCCCAGGTCGCGCAGGTCTTCCTTGTCGCGCTCGAACATCCGCTTGAAGGCCTCGTCGGACGGCGCCTCGGCGTAGCCAGGGATGATCTCGCGCAGCCGCTCCGCCGTGAGGTAGGCGCGGGTGTGCAGCAGGCAGATGACGAGGTTCATCAGCCGTTCGGTGCGCTCCGCTGCCATAGGCCGACGACGCTACCGTCCGAACGCCGCGAGATCCGGCAAATAGGCTCAGCCGCTGTGATCCAGTGGCGCGAGGGCACGGTCGCCGAAGTCGTACGACGTCGACCCGGTGCGATCGAGCTCGTCGTCACGACCGGCGACGGGTCGCTCAAGGCGCTCGCCTACCCCGAGCTCGTCGGTGACCCGCAGGTCGGCGACCGGGTCCTGCTCAACACCACGGCGATCAGCCTCGGCCTCGGGACCGGCGGGTTCGCTCTCGTCGTCGCCTTGCCGGACCGGCTGCCCGCCGACCGCGACGAGCCAGGGCACGTCGTCAAGGCGCGCTACACGCCGCTGCAGGCGACGGTTCTTGCAGTGGACGAGCAGGACTCCCCGGACCACGAGACCCTGCGCGATGCCGACTCCATCGACGGGATGCCGGTCGTGGTGGCCGACCTGCACTCGGCGCTGACGCCGATCCTCGCCGGCCTGCGCGAGGGCGGCCGCACACCGCGGGTCGTCTACGTCATGACGGACGGTGGGGCCCTGCCACTGGGGTTCTCGCGAAACGTGGGTGAGCTGCGCGACGCGGGCTGGCTCGCTGCCACCGTCACGGTGGGTCAGGCGTTCGGTGGTGACGTGGAGGCGGTCACGCTTCACTCCGGACTGCTCGCGGCGCGCCTCGTCCTTGAAGCCGACCTGGCGATCGTCACGCAGGGGCCTGGCAACCTCGGCACCGGGACTCGCTGGGGGTTCAGCGGGGTGGCGAGCGGCGAGGCCGTCAACGCCACATCGGTGCTCGGCGGGCGGGCGGTGGCGGCCCTGCGCATCAGCGAGGCCGACGCGCGTGAACGGCATCGGGGGGTCTCCCACCACTCGTTGACCGCACTGGGTCGGGTCGCGCTCCGGCCCGCGGAGATTGCCGTTCCGCGGTTCGACGGTGGCCTGGGCGCCGACATCGCGGCTGCAGTGGCGCCGCTTGCACCCCCGCATCGCCTGGTGCCGGTCGAGACCGGTGGCCTGCGCGAAGCGATCGCGGACGCACCCGTGATGGTGTCGTCGATGGGTCGCGGGCTCGACGAGGACCTGGCGTACTTCCTCGGGTGTGCAGCCGCCGGCCGGCACACCGCCTCCGTCCTCCAGAGCCCTTGATCCTTGCGGGCTCTACATGCTGGCGATGAGCTTTTCGACCCGGTCGTCGACAGCGCGGAACGGGTCCTTGCACAGCACGGTGCGCTGCGCCTGGTCGTTGAGCTTCAGGTGCACCCAGTCGACGGTGAAGTCGCGGCGCTTCTCCTGAGCGCGGCGGATGAAGTCGCCGCGTAGCCGCGCGCGAGTGGTCTGCGGCGGGATCGACTTCGCCTCGAAGATCCTCAGGTCCGTCGTCACTCGGTCCACCGCACCGCGCCGCTCGAGCAGGTAGTAGAGACCACGTCGGCGGTTGACATCGTGATAGGTCAGGTCCAGCTGCGCGATGCGCGGAGATGACAGTGCAAGGCCGTGCTTCTGCCGATAGCGCTCGATCATCTGATGCTTGATGACCCAGTCGATCTCGCGGTCGACGAGACTCAGGTCCTGGGTCTCCACCGCCTTGAGCGTGCGTTCCCACAGCTCGAGCACACGCCGGCTCGTCTCATCTCCGCCGCGTCGCTCGACGAAGTCGCGCGCCTTGATGAAGTACTCCTGCTGGATGTCGAGCGCGCTTGCCTCACGACCGTTCGCAAGCTTCACCGTGCGACGACCGGTGATGTCGTGACTGATCTCGCGGATGGCGCGGATCGCGTTCTCCAAGGTGAGATCACGCATCACCACGCCTGCCTCGATCATTCGCAGCACGAGGTCCGTCGTACCGATCTTCAGCAGCGTCGTCGTCTCGGACATGTTGCTGTCACCGACGATGACGTGCAGCCGCCGGAACCGCTCCGCGTCGGCGTGCGGTTCGTCGCGGGTGTTGATGATCGGGCGACTTCGCGTCGTCGCCGACGAGACGCCTTCCCAGATGTGCTCGGCGCGCTGGCTCACGCAGTACACGGCGCCGCGCGGGGTGAGCAGCACCTTGCCGGCGCCACAGATGATCTGACGCGTGACGAGGAACGGGATGAGTACGTCGGCAAGGCGGCTGAACTCGCCGTGGCGGCCGACGAGGTAGTTCTCGTGACAGCCGTATGAGTTCCCCGCTGAGTCGGTGTTGTTCTTGAACAGGTAGATGTCGCCGGCGATGCCTTCTTCGCGCAGCCGGCGCTCCGCGTCCATGAGCAGACCCTCGAGGGTGCGCTCCCCCGCCTTGTCGTGGGTGACCAGCTCGACCACGCTGTCGCACTCCGGTGTCGCATACTCCGGGTGCGAGCCGACATCGAGGTAGAGCCGGGCGCCGTTCTTCAGGAAGACATTGCTGCTGCGACCCCAGGACACGACCCGGCGAAACAGGTACCGGGCGACCTCGTCAGGCGAGAGTCGGCGCTGGCCGCGGAACGTGCACGTCACGCCGTACTCGTTCTCGAGTCCGTAGATGCGCCGTTCCATGAGAGGGACTGTACGGCTGTGATCGCCACGCCGGAATCAACCGCAGCACCCACACCGGGACGATTCGGGGCAGGATGTTCGCCAGGGCTCTCGAAATGTGACCTGAGTCACATCGAAACAGGAGGTGGGTTGTGACGCCCCGGATGGTGCGCCGTGGTCTCGGCCTGGCCCTGTCAATGGTCTGTCTCGCGTCCGTCACCGGCGGCCTGCCGGGCGCAGACGCGGCGGCCCCCAAGACGATCCATCCCGGCGTGTCGGTCAACTACGGCGACGTCACGTGCACGGTCGGCGCGGTCCTGCGGGCAGGTCACCGGGTCTTCCTGGCCGCCCCGGCCTCGTGCGGCGGTATCGATCTCGGCAAGGCCAACACCGACGGCTGCGCGGCCCCGCAGACGCCGCTGGGCTCGCCGGTGTCGATCCAGGGTGCGAAGCACCGCGGCACGCTCGTCTACAGCTCGTTCAGCGAGATGCAGCTGCGTGGTGACCAGAACCCTCGCCGCTGCTACTACAACGACCTGACGCTGATCCGCGTCGATCGGCGGGACCGAGCGCGGGTCAGTGCGGCGATCCCGGGAGTCGGCGTGCCGCGGCGGGTCGTGTCGAAGCTGCCGGCGAAAGGGGCGCACCTCCTCGTCGATGGCGCCGCTACCACCGCGGGCGCCACACATCAGCGCGCCTGGGAGCTCGACATGAGCAGCCCGACGGCGATGTGGAAGACGCCCGACTGCGGCTCGGCGGTGACGTTGGGCCACAAGCTGGTCGGCATGTTGCTCGTGCTGCCGAAGGGCCCGGTGCCGGGGGCACCGGTCGATCAGGAAGCCGCCGAGACGTTCAACCTGTTCCGGGCACTGAAGTACCTACGGACCACGCCGCACTTCCACCACGTGCACCTGCCGGTGGGCTAGCTCCCGCTGAGGAACTCCGCCACCGCGGCGTCGGACAGCCGCCGGAAGGTACGACGGGGCCGCGTCCGGTCGAGAACGGCCACCTCGAGGGCGTTCGCGGCGATCTCGCGGGTCTCGCCGTCGACACCGGCGAGAGCCTGCACGGCCAGCCGGAGGGCGGCGCCGAGGTCCATGTCGTCGCTACGACCTTCGCGCAGCGCGATGCCGATCTCCTCGGCCGAGGCGCCCATGACGACGATGCCTTCCTCGTCCGCGACGCTGCCGTCGTAGGTGAGCCGGTAAAGCTGGTCGTCGGCGGGACTCTCCCCCACCTCGGCGACGGTGAGCTCGACCTCGAAGGGCTTCTCGCCGCCACTGGAGAAGATCGTGCCCAGGATCTGGGCGTAGGTGTTGGCGAGCGCACGACCGGTGACGTCACGCCGGTCGTAGGAGTAGCCACGAAGGTCCGCCATGCGTACCCCGGCGACGCGCAGGTTCTCGAACTCGTTGTACTTGCCAACCGCCGCGAACCCGATCCGGTCGTAGATCTCGGAGATCTTGTGCAGTGCGCTGGACGGGTTCTCGGTGACGAACAGGATGCCGCCGCCGTAGCTCATGACCAGCACCGCACGGCCGCGCGCGATGCCCTTGCGGGCGTAGTCGGCGCGGTCCTTCATCACCTGCTCGGGTGAGACGTAGCCGAAGGGCATCGTCATCGCTTGCTCGCCAGTCCTCTCGTACTACGTCTCAGCGAAGGGGTGCCTGAGGGCCGCCTGGGTTCTGCATGCGCTCGGCGACGACGGTCTCGGTGATGCCCGCGACCTCGTCGTCGGTGAGCTTGCGGAAACCGTGGGCGTCGACGGCGGTGATGACCGGGAAGATGCGGCGTGTCAGGTCCGGCCCGCCGGTCGCGGAGTCCTCGTCGGCGGCGTCGTACAGCGCCTGCACGCTGGCGAGGATCGCGTCGTCCTCGGTGAAGTCGTCGCGATAGAGCTTCTTCAGCGCGCCGCGGGCGTAGACGCTGCCGGAGCCGACCGAGTGGAAGTTGCGTTCCTCGTAGCGGCCGCCGGTGACGTCGTAGGAGAAGATCCGGCCTGCGGTGTCGGGGCTCGTGGCTTCGAGGTCGTAGCCGGCGAAGAGCGGTACGACGGCGAGGCCCTGCATCGCCATCGGCAGGTTGTTGCGGATCAACAGGGAGAGGCGGTTGGCCTTGCCTTCCAGCGACAGGTTGACGCCTTCGAGCTTCTCGTAGTGCTCGAGCTCGACCTGGAACAGCCGCACTAGCTCGATCGCGACGCCCGCCGTGCCGGCAATGCCGACCGCCGAGAACTCGTCGGCCTGGAACACCTTCTCCATGTCGCGCTGCGCGATGACGTTGCCCATCGTCGCGCGGCGGTCGCCCGCGAGGATCACGCCCGTGGTGTGTGTGACGGCGACGATGGTCGTGCCGTGGGGCGCGTCGATCGGGCTTGCGCCGGCCATCAGCTGGGCGCGCCGGCCAGGCAGCAGATCGGGCGCGTGGCTGGACAGAAAGTCGCTGAACGACGATGAGCCGGGCTGGAAGAAGGCAGCCGGCAGGGTCGTCCCGTCAGAGAGATCCACAACCCCACCCTGTCACGACTGCGCCACCCGAGTGGCAACGGGTTCGCGCAAAGCGATCAACCGGCCCTCGAGTGCGTCGGCACGTACTCGATCACGATGCCCGGCGGCGGCAGATAGGCACGAAGCGGTGCGCGGCCGTTGCGTGCCCTGGCGAGATATCCGCCCAGCGGCTCCAGCACCTGCAGGTCGTCGCGAACGTTGCCGAGCGCTTGGTTGCAGTTGAAGCAGAGCAACCCCCGCACCTTGCCAGTCGCATGGTCGTGATCAACGTGGCCCGGGACGGCTTTCTTGCATCCGGCGCAGACGCCGTTCTGACGAGCGAGCATCGCGTCATAGTCGGCTTGACCGATCCCGTACCGGGCGCGCAGGTGATACTCGCGCCCTCCCCCGTACAGACGGTTCCGCGTCTCCTGACCGCGCGCGTTGTGGCACGGCTTGCAGTAGGCGCCCCTGCCGTCTCGCCCAGAGCGATTCCGCGGAAAGTCTTCGAAAGGCTTGACTGTCTGACAGTCAGGGCACCAGCGCTGCCCGTTAGGGACGTTGCGTGCTTCTGTCACGGTCCGTCCGGCCGCGGCACGACGCTTGCGGTACGAGGCCTTCGACCGCTCCCGCATACAGATCTTGCAGTAGCTGTTTCTTCCCAGGACGCCCTTCGGGGAGGGCGAAAACTCCTCGACCGATTTCGTTTCCCCGCAGTCGAGGCACGCCTTCGTCAGAGTTTGGTCGAAGTTACCCGCCGAATCGGACATTCGGGTACTATTCTCCCCCCTTTTGTACATAGCCACGCACGAAGTCCTCCGCATTTGCCTCTAAGACACTGTCAATCTCGTCGAGGATGTCGTCGACGTCGTCGCTCAGCTCGGCCTGACGCTCTTGCAGGTCGGTGGTGTCGAGGTCCGCGACCTCTTCCACCTCTTCGGACTGCCGAGTGGCCCGCTTCTGGCCGCCTTCGTCGCGAGTCGCCATGGGAACCCTCCGTCGTCCGGGTGCGCGCCTAGGTGGACAGCGCTGCTGGTGAGGTCAAAGTTACTCGTCAGGTCGGACGAGATCGGCGCAAATACAGCCGTCAGTGGGTGCCGGTGATCTCGTCGACGAGCTGAGCCGCGGTGTCACAGCGCGCCAACAGCCCCTCGACGTGCTGTTTCGTCCCGCGCAGCGGCTCCAGCATCGGCACCCGCTGCAGCGAGTCCCGGCCGACGTCGAAGATGACCGAGTCCCACGACGCTGCGGCGACGTCGGCGCCGTACTTGGACAGGCACCGGCCACGGAAGTAGGCGCGGGTGTCCTCGGGCGGCTCGCTGACGGCCCGGTCGATCTCGGCGTCGGAGACCAGTCGCCGCATCCGCCCGCGCGCGACCAGCCGGTTGTAGAGGCCCTTGTCCTCTCGGACGTCGCTGTACTGCAGGTCTACGAGCTGCAGCTTGTGCGCGCTCCACTCCAAGCCCTCGCGGTCGCGGTAGCCCTCGAGCAGCGACAGCTTCGCCACCCAGTCGAGCTCCCCGGACAGCGTCATCGGGTCGTCGGCCAGCCGGGTAAGAACCGCTTCCCACTCGTTGAGCACCTCGACGGTGTCGGTGTCGACATCCGCCCCGTATCGAGACTCCACGAACTTCCGCGCCTGCTCGAGGTAGTCGGTCTGCACCTCCAGCGCCGTCGCGGTACGCCCGTCCTTCAGCTTTACCGTGTGCTTCAGCGACGCGTCGTGCGAGATCGCCCGCAGCGACGCGACCGGCGAGTCGATCGTGAGGTCCACGCCGCTCTCGGCGAACCAGCCCTCTTCGATCATCGACAACACGATCGAGGTGGTCCCGAGCTTGAGGAAGTTCGAGACCTCACTCATGTTCGCGTCGCCGATGATCACGTGCAGCCGGCGGTACCGCTCCGGATCTGCGTGCGGCTCGTCGCGAGTGTTGATGATGGGCCGCTTCAACGTCGTCTCGAGCCCGACCTCGACTTCGAAGAAGTCCGCGCGCTGCGAGATCTGGAAGCCGTGACCGTGGCCGTCCTGCCCGATGCCCACCCGGCCGGCGCCACACATGATCTGTCGCGTGACGAAGAACGGGGTCAGGTGCCGCACGATCTCCGCGAACGGCGTCGACCGCTTCATCAGGTAGTTCTCGTGGGCGCCGTACGACGCACCTTTGTTGTCGGTGTTGTTCTTGTAGAGCTGGATCAGGCCGGTGCTTGGAACGCGCGCCGCGAACTCGGCAGCCCGCGCCATGACGCGCTCCCCCGCCTTGTCCCACAACACCGCGTCGCGCGGGTTGGTGACCTCGGGTGAGGAGTACTCCGGATGCGCGTGGTCGACGTACAACCGGGCGCCGTTGCTGAGGATGACGTTGGCGAGACCGACCTCATCGTCGGGCAGTACGTCGGAGTCGCGACCGGGTTGCGGGCCGCCGGCATCGAAGCCGCGGGCGTCGCGCAGCGGCGACTCCTCCTCGAAGTCCCACCGCGGGCTGCGGTCGCGGGTCCCACCTGTGGTCGCTGACAGGTACGCGTTGACGATCTGGCTCGAGGCGAGCATGTGGTTGGCCGAGCTCTGGCCCGGCACCGCGATGCCGTACTCGGTCTCCGTGCCGATAACACGCCTGACCGCCATACGTTCAGGCTAACCGGGGCTACAAATACTGGCCGGTGTTGGCGACGGTATCGATGCTGCGGCCGGACTCGTCGCCCTGCTTTCCGGTGACCAGGGTGCGGATGTAGACGATCCGCTCTCCCTTCTTTCCGGAGATCCGCGCCCAGTCGTCGGGGTTGGTCGTGTTCGGGAGGTCCTCGTTCTCCTTGAACTCGTCCACGCACGCGGACAGCAGGTGACTGACCCGGATGCCCTTCTGACCGTGCTCCAGGAAGTCCTTGATCGCCATCTTCTTCGCACGAGCCACGATGTTCTCGATCATCGCGCCGGAGTTGAAGTCCTTGAAGTAGAGGACCTCCTTGTCACCGTTGGCGTAGGTGACCTCGAGGAAGCGGTTCTCCTCGCTCTCGGTGTACATCCGCTCGACGGCGACCTGGACCATCGCGTCGATGGTCTCCTCGGCGGAGCCACCGTGTTCGGACAGGTCGTCCTTGTGCAGCGGAAGCTCGGCGACGAGGTACTTCGAGAAGATGTCGCGCGCCGCCTCGGCGTCGGGACGCTCGATCTTGATCTTCACGTCCAGCCGCCCGGGCCGCAGGATCGCGGGGTCGATCATGTCCTCGCGGTTCGACGCACCGATGACGATGACGTTCTCAAGGCCCTCGACGCCGTCGATCTCGCTCAGCAGCTGCGGGACGATCGTGTTCTCGACGTCGGAGGACACGCCGGACCCGCGGGTTCGGAAGATCGAGTCCATCTCGTCGAAGAAGACGATGACCGGCGTGCCTTCGCTGGCCTTCTCCCGCGCCCGCTGGAACACCAGCCGGATGTGCCGCTCCGTCTCACCGACGTACTTGTTGAGCAGCTCCGGGCCCTTGATGTTGAGGAAGTACGACCGACCCTCGCCCTTGCCCGCGGCGGCGACCTTCTTGGCGAGCGAGTTCGCGACCGCCTTCGCGATCAGTGTCTTGCCGCAACCGGGCGGGCCGTAGAGCAGGATGCCCTTCGGCGCGCGCAGCTGGTGCTCGACGAACAAGTCCTTGTGCAGGAACGGCAGCTCGACGGCGTCGCGGATCATCTCGATCTGGTCGCCGAGTCCACCGATGTCCTCGTAGCCGATGTCCGGGACTTCCTCGAGGACGAGTTCCTCGACCTCGGACTTCGGAATCCGCTCATAGGCGTATCCCGATCGTGTCTCGAGCAGGAGCGAGTCCCCTGCCCGCAGCGTCTGCTCCATCAAGCTGTCGGCGAGCATCACGACGCGCTCTTCGTCGGTGTGCCCGATCACGAGCGCACGATCGCCGCCCTCGAGGATCTCCTTGAGCATCACCACGTCGCCCTGGCGCTCGAACGACAGCGCCTCGACGACGTTGAGTGCCTCGTTGAGCATCACCTCTTGGCCACGTCGCAGCTCGTCGATGTCGAGCGCCGGCGAGACCGAGACTCGCAGCTTGCGACCACCGGTGAAGATGTCCACCGTCTCGTCGTCGTGCCGGGCAAGGAAGTAGCCGTAACCCGACGGCGGCTGCGCCAGCCGGTCGACCTCTTCCTTCAGCGCGACGATCTGCTCGCGCGCTTCCTTGAGAGTGGCGACCAGCCGTTCGTTGCGGCTGACCGCCGACGCGAGCTCCGCCTGCAGCTGCGCCAGCCGATCCTCCACGCCGGCGCCGCCGCGCGGGGCGACGGTGTTGCGTCGGCGAAGGCTTGCGATCTCCGACTCGAGATAGGCGATCTGGTCAGCCAGATCGGCCGAGTGCTGCTCGA
The DNA here is from genome assembly GCA_035545175.1 of Mycobacteriales bacterium. Classification (GTDB taxonomy): domain Bacteria; phylum Actinomycetota; class Actinomycetes; order JAFAQI01; family JAFAQI01; genus DASZTV01. The sequence continues at coordinate 9,232 of DASZYY010000172.1, read as the reverse complement.
GGCGCGCTGCACGTGCCTCGGCGTCTTCTTGTCCAGGCACGGCCACCTCCTCGGTTGCACGTCTTATCGACTGGGCCGAGCCTATATCTGAGTCGAACAGTCGCCCTGTCTATTTCGACGTATCTGACCCCCGCGGGTCGCCTTCTAACCTTCCCCGGAATGCGCGCCCTTCGACGGGCGCCTCCGCCGCGGCGGCGCGGTCACGCCGGGCGCGAGCCGCCGGGCGGTCACCAGAAACCCGGTATGTCCGATCATGCGGTGCTCCGGGCGTACGGCCAGACCGTCGACGTGCCAGCCCCGGATCATCGACTCCCAGGGCGCCGGCTCGGCGAATCCACCGTGCTCGCGCAGCGCCTCGACCAGCGTGGACAGCTGGGTGGTCGTGGCGACGTATCCGCAGAGCACACCGCCCGGCACCAGCAGCCGGCCGCAGGTCTCCAGCACCTCCCACGGCGCCAGCATGTCCAGCACGACCCGGTCCGCGACGTCCTCCCCTTCAGCGTCCGCCAGGTCCCCGACGTGCAGCGTCCACGTCGCGACCGGCCCGCCGAGGAAGCGTTCCACGTTCGTCCGCGCCACCTCTGCGAAGTCAGCCCGCCGCTCGTAGGAGGTGACCGACCCGGTGGCACCGACTGCCCGCAGCAGGCTGCAGCTGAGCGCGCCGGAGCCGGCTCCGGCCTCGACGACGCGCGCTCCCGGGTAGATGTCCGCCATCGCGATGATCTGTGCGGCGTCCTTGGGGTACACGACGGTGGCACCGCGCGGCATCGACAGGACGTAGTCGCTGAGCAACGGCCGCAACGCGAGGTACGTCGTCCCGCCGGCGGAGTTGACCACACTGCCTTCCGGCAGGCCGATCAGGTCGTCGTGCGGGATCAGACCGCGATGGGTGTGGAACTCCTTGCCGGCAACCAGCTCAATCGTGTGCATCCGACCCTTGGGATCGGTCAGCTGGACCAGGTCACCCACCCGGAACGGCCCACGTCGGCGCTCGCCCTCGTTCTTCCCCACGCCAAGACTGTCTACCTGACGCCCGCAGCTCTGAGCGCGGCAATCAGGTCAGTCCGCGCCAGGACCCCCGCCAGCGCGCCGTCATCCCCCGCGACCAGGTACTCAGACGCCGGCGTCTGCTGGATCGCGGTCATCAGGTCGGGGCCCGACAGCCCCTGCGGCAGCACGAGCCCCGCCTCTACCGGGCGCGCCAGATCGCTCACCGAGACCCAGGGCTGGCGTTCGACCGGGGTCGCCTGCACCGCCGCCTCGGAGACGATCCCGGCCCACCGGTCCCGCCCGTCGACGACGACCAGGGCGCGCGCCCCGATCGCCCGAGCCCGCCGTACCGCCTCCGCAAGAGGCAGCTGGGCCTCGACCGTCAGCGCCGGGCGGATGAGGTCTCGCATGGACAACGACGGCACCGCGGCGCCGACCTTCGCCTGGGCGACCGAGATCTGCGCGTTGACCCACATGAAGAAGGAGACGACGAGCAGGTACAGCGCGGTGAACACGCCGTCGCGACCGCCGTACCGGAACTCGAAGGCCGAAGCGCCGGCGGTCGCGGCCGCGATGACGATGCCGACCTGACCCGCGATCAGCAAGGCTCGCATCCGGTCACCTGTGATGCGCCACAACAGGGCGCGCAGCAGCCGTCCTCCGTCGAGCGGCATGCCCGGCAGCAGGTTGAAAGCCGCGACAACTCCGTTGATCAGCGCGGTGGAGTTGGCGAGGAACCAGCCGACGGAATGCGCCGGCAGTGCCGCACCGATCGCGGCGGCGACGCCGGCCAGCAGGACAGACGTGAGCGGGCCCGACGCCGCCACGAGGTACTCGCGACCCGGAGTCTGCGGCTCGTCGAGCACCTCGGACTGCGCTCCGAGCAGCTGGAGCACGACGCGGCCGACCCGAAGCCCGAGTGCCTTCGCAACGAGCACGTGAGCGGCCTCGTGGCACAGCACCGCCGCATAGACCAGCATCAGGAGCGCGAAGGTGACCAGGTAGCTCGCCGCCGGGCTCACATTCACGTTGGCGCGGATCGTGCCCGGCCCAAGCAGCGTGGCGACCACGATCAGCGCCACCCAGGCGCGCGAGACGATGAGCGGCACGCCGAAGATCCGGCCGAAGGAGTATCCGGCGGGTCCTCGCCGCGGAGGTGAGGGCGGCTGCCCTTCTTCGCTCACCCGCTCAGCGTAGGCGCGCTTCCTGAAGTTGCCCTCACCTGTTCGGGCTGGTCTCCGCGCGTCATCGGATTTCGTCGGCGGCCTCCTCTAACGTCCGGGGCATGACGTCGCTGGCTGAGTCAGAGAGCATCACCAAGGTGATCGAGCTCCCGGCTGACGCAGTGGACCCCACGGCAGGTGAGGCAACCCAGCCCGCGTGGTCGCTGTCGCCGTCACGCGCTCTCGATTTCAAGAACTGCGCCTTGCTGTATCGCTTCCGCGTCATCGACCGGCTGCCCGAGCCGCCGAGCCTCGACGCCGCGCGCGGCACCGTCGTTCACGGTGTTCTGGAGCGACTGTTCGACCTTCCCGCCGGCGACCGGACGATCGCGGCGGCTTGTGACGACGTGGAGCCGGGCTGGCGGTCGCTGCTGGACGAGGCGCCGGAGCTCGCGGCCCTGGTCGCTGACGCGCCGGGCGGGCTCGAAGCGCTGATTGCGTCGACCCGCGAGCTGCTCGACAGCTACTTCGCACTCGAGGACCCGCAGCGGCTCGAGCCGGCGGAACGCGAGGTCCTCGTCGAGACCCTGCTCCCGTCGGGGATTCACCTCAAAGGTTTCGTCGACCGGCTCGACCGCTCACCGGCCGGTGACCTCCGGGTCGTCGACTACAAGACCGGAAAGTCACCCAGCGAGGCGTTCGAGGGGAAGGCGCTGTTCCAGCTCCGCTTCTACGCGCTGGTCCTGTGGCGCTCCACGGGCGTGCTGCCGCGACTGCTGCGGCTCTACTACCTGCGCGACCGAGAGGTCCTCGACTACCAACCGGACGAGGGCGATCTCACCGGCCTGGAGCGGCAGCTCGACGCCATCGCATCGGCGATCGAGAAGGCCAGAGAGACCGGCGACTGGCGTCACAAGCCCAGCAAGCTCTGCAGCTGGTGCTCGTTTCAGTCGCTCTGCCCAGAGTTCGGCGGCACTCCCCCGCCGATCCCGAGCGGCGAGGACGGGTCTGGAGGAGGCGTGGAAAGATCCGCGCAGCGAAGCGAGCAGATTCTTCCCTAGCCGACGGAGGACTTGGCCCCGCCGCTTAGTGGGCGCTGAGGGAGAGCAGCCAGGGGAGGTCGATCTCTTTCAGACTCCCGACCACCAACCTTCCTGGGGCGGGGTCTATCGGGGCTAGCCAGGGGACGGCGATCACCTTGCAGCCGGCAGCTTCTGCCGATTTCACGCCGCTCATCGCGTCTTCCAGCACGACGGCTTGGGGGGGAAGCACACCGAGTCGTTCACAGGCGGTCAGGTAGGGCTCCGGGTCAGGCTTGCCGTGGGTCACCTCGTCGCCGGCCAGGGTCACGTGGAAGCGATCGCGACCGACACCGTCGAGAACCGCCTCGACCAGGACGCGGTACGACGACGACACCAACGCCGTCGCGACACCGGCATCGCGGACCGCGTCGATCAGTTCGAGCGCGCCCGGCATCACGGGGAGCTGATCGTGGTAGAGCTCGACCATTCGATTCAGCAGGAAGGTCATCGCGGCATCGACGTCACCGGAGTCGCGAGGGACGTCGTACCACTCGAGGATCGTGCGGATGGCCGTGTCCAGCCGGGTGCCGATGATCGCGGTCTTGAGCTCGTCGCTCCACGATCCGCCGAGATGCTCGGCGAGCTCGATCTCGCCGATCGTCCACAGCGGCTCGGAGTCGACGAGCAACCCGTCCATGTCGAACAGGACGGCTTTCACCGGGTAGGTCACCGTGCGTTGAAGTACTTGGCCTCGGGGTGGTGCACGACGATGGCGTCGGTCGCCTGCTCCGGCACGAGCTGGAACTCCTCCGACAGCGTGACCCCGATCCGCTCCGGTTCGAGCAGCTCGACCACCTTCGCGCGGTCCTCGAGATCAGGACACGCCGGGTAGCCGAACGAGTAGCGAGAGCCGCGATAGGCCTGGTGGGCGAGCACCTCGGTCAGGTCGCCCGAGGTCTCTGCGCTGAAGCCGAGCTCGTCACGGACTCGACCGTGCCAGAACTCCGCCAACGCCTCGGTGAGCTGCACCGACAGACCATGAAGCTCGAGGTAGTCGCGGTAGGAGTTCGAGCCGAACAGCTCGGCCGTGGCCTCGCTGATCCGCGAGCCGACGGTGACCAGCTGGAAGGCCACGACGTCAACCTCGCCGGAGTCCTCGGGCCGGAAGAAGTCGGCCAGGCAGAGGAACCGGTCCCGACGTTGCCGCGGGAAGCTGAACCGCATCCGCTCCGAGCCGTCCTCGTGCAAAATGACCAGGTCGTCGCCCTTGGAGACGCACGGGAAGTAGCCGTAGACGACACCTGCGTCGAGCCACTTCTCCGACTGCATCCGGTCGAGCCAGGCGCGCAGCCGCGGCCGGCCCTCGGTCTCGACCAGCTCCTCGTAGGACGGGCCGCCCTCGCCGCGGGTCGGCTTGAGGCCCCACTGGCCGAGGAACGTGGCCCGCTCGTCGAGCAGCGCCGCGTAGTCGGCCAGGGCAATGCCCTTGACGACGCGACTGCCCCAGAACGGCGGCTCGGGAACCGCGTTGTCCGTCGCGACGTCCGAGCGCGCCGGAATCTGGTCAGGCGACACCTCGTCGGGGCGGGGTCGCGCCTTGACCTTGCGTTCCCGCAGCGCCGGCAGCTCCGCACCGGGCTCTCCGCGCTTGACCGCCATGACGGCGTCCATCAGGCGCAACCCTTCGAAGGCGTCCTTCGCGTAGCGCACGTGCCCGTCGTAGAGCTCGGCGAGATCGACCTCGACGTAGGCGCGGGTCAGCGCCGCCCCGCCGAGCAGCACCGGCCAGCGATCCGCCAGGCCGCGGGTGTTCAGCTCCTCGAGGTTCTCCTTCATGATCACGGTGCTCTTCACGAGCAGGCCGCTCATGCCGATCACGTCGGCGGAGTGCTCCTGTGCGGCTTCGACGATCGAGGTGATCGGCTGCTTGATACCGAGGTTCACGACCGTGTAGCCGTTGTTGCTCAGGATGATGTCGACCAGGTTCTTGCCGATGTCGTGCACGTCGCCCCGAACCGTCGCGAGGACGATCGTGCCCTTGCCGGCCTCTCCGGTCGACTCCATGTGCGGCTCGAGATAGCCGACGGCCGTCTTCATCACCTCGGCCGACTGAAGGACGAACGGCAACTGCATCTGCCCGGAGCCGAACAGGTCGCCGACGACGCGCATGCCCTCGAGCAGGTTGTCGTTGATGATGTCGAGCGGCGTCCGGCCGGCTGCCATCGCCTCGTCGAGGTCGGCCTCGAGACCGGCCCGCTCGCCGTCGATGATTCGGCGTGCGAGCCGCTCGCCCAGCGGTAGGCCCGCAAGCTCCTCGGCCCGCGACTGACGCGCCGACGTCACGTCGACGCCCTCGAACAGGTCGAGGAATCGGGTCAGCGGGTCGTAAGCCGGCTCGGTGTCGGTGGCAGGCCGGCGACGGTCGTAGACCATGTCGAGCGCGACGTCGCGCTGCTCCTCGGGGATCCGTGAGAACGGCAGGATCTTCGAGGCGTGCACGATCGCCGAGTCCAGGCCCGCCTTCACGCACTCGTGCAGGAAGACGGAGTTGAGGACCTGCCGCGCCGCCGGGTTGAGGCCGAAGGAGACGTTCGACAGGCCGAGCGTCGTCTGCACTTCCGGATAGCGCCGCTTGACCTCGCGGATCGCCTCGATCGTCTCGATGCCGTCTCGGCGGGTCTCTTCCTGACCGGTCGCGATCGGGAAGGTCAGGCAGTCGAGGATGATGTCCGACTGCAACATCCCCCAGTTGCCGGTCAGGTCCTCGATCAGACGGCTGGCCACCCGCACCTTCCACTCCGCGGTGCGGGCCTGCCCTTCCTCGTCGATCGTCAAGGCGATGACCGCGGCTCCGTGCTCCTTGACGATCGGCATCATCTTCGCGATCCGCGAGTTGGGACCGTCGCCGTCCTCATAGTTCACCGAGTTGATGACGCTGCGGCCGCCGAGGCACTCCAGTCCCGCCTCGATGACCGCCGGCTCGGTGGAGTCGAGGACGAGCGGCAGCGTCGATGCGGTCGCGAAGCGGAACGCAACCTCGCGCATGTCCTCGGTGCCGTCGCGGCCGACGTAGTCGATGCAGACGTCGAGCAGGTGCGCACCGTCGCGAGTCTGCTCGCGGGCGATCTCGACGCAGTCCTCCCAACGCTGCTCGAGCATCGCCTCGCGAAACGCCTTCGAGCCGTTCGCGTTGGTGCGCTCACCGATCGACAGGTACGACGCGTCCTGCTGGAACGTGACCTGCTGGTACACGCTCGAGACGGACGGCTCGGGGTGCGGGCGTCGGGGCGTGACCTCGCGGCCACCGACGCGCTCGACCACCGCCTTGATGTGCTCGGGCGTCGTACCGCAACAACCGCCGACGAGGGAGAGCCCGAAGTCGCGAGTGAAGTGGTCGTGCGCATCCGCGAGCTCGGCGGGCGTCAGCGGGTAGTACGCGCCGTCGGAGGTGAGCTCCGGCAGCCCGGCGTTGGGCATCGCGGACAGCCCGACCCGGGCGTGCCGCGACAGGTGGCGCAGGTGCTCGCTCATCTCCGCCGGACCGGTCGCGCAGTTGAGCCCGATGAGGTCGATCTCAAGCGGCTCGAGCGCGGTCAGCGCGGCGCCGATCTCGCTCCCCACGAGCATCGTGCCGGTCGTCTCCACCGTGACCTGCACGAACAGCGGAAGCTTGATTCCGGTCGCGGCGAACGCCCGCCGGGCGCCGTTGAGCGCCGCCTTGGCCTGCAGCAGGTCCTGCGCGGTCTCGACGAGCACCGCGTCCGCGCCGCCGGCGATCAGCCCGTCGACCTCGGCTTGATAGGCGTCGCGGAGCTGCGCGTAGCGAACGTGGCCGAGGGTCGGAAGCTTCGTGCCCGGGCCCACCGAGCCGATCACCCATCGCGGGCGATCCGGAGTGGAGTAGCCATCCGCCACCTCGCGCGCAAGGCGGGCGCCGGCTTCGGACAGCGAGCGGATCCGCGACTCGATGCCGTACTCGCCGAGGTTGGCGAGGTTGGCGCCGAACGTGTTCGTCTCGACCGCATCGCAGCCGACCGCGAAGTAGGCGTCGTGAACGCTGCGTACGACGTCGGGACGAGTGTCGTTGAGGACCTCGTTGCAGCCCTCGTGTCCCTCGAAGTCGTCCAGGGTCAGGTCGTGGGCCTGCAGCATCGTGCCCATCGCGCCGTCGGCAACGACAACCCGCTCGCGCAGTGCCTTGAGCAGCGCGGCAGGTCCGGAGCGCTCCCGCGGACTCGACATTTCAATCGATTCTACGGAACCGTGACTGAATCCAGCGCCTCATATACGGTTCCCCAGACCGCCTAGCGAACGCCACGAAGGGGGCAGGCCGGGGTGAGCAGCTACACGAAGGTTCTCGTTGGCACCGACGGGTCACCGTCGTCGTTCCGCGCCGTCGAGAAAGCAGCCGCACTCGCCGGTGACACCGGAGCGACCTTGATCATCGCGTCGGCCTACCAGCCGCTGTCCGAGCGAGACCGTGCGCGCGCGACCCAGGAGCTCGGCGAAGCCGCCTACAAGGTGATGGGTGCCAACCCCGCCGAGGAGGCGTTGCGCGAGGCCAAGGACATCGCCATGAAGGCCGGCGCGCAGCGAATCGAGACGACTGCGGAGGCCGGCGACCCGGTCGACGTGCTGGTCGCGCTCATCGACGGCCGCAAGGCCGACCTGTGCATCGTCGGCAACCGCGGCCTGAACAGCCTGGCGGGCCGACTGCTGGGCTCGGTCCCGGCGAACATCTCCCACCGGGCGTCGTGTGACGTCTTGATCGTTCACACCACCGGCGGCGGGCGCAGCTAGTCCCAAGTCCGATGACCGGATCCGGGCATACGCTGGACATGTGACGGTCTCCCGCGGCTCCGGCCGGCGGCGCGCCATGATCGCGGCCTTCGAAGGCTGGAACGACGCTGCCGACGCCGCGACGAACGCGATCGAGCATCTCGAGCGCGAATGGCAGGCTCGGCCGTTTGCCGCCATCGACCCCGAGGACTACTACGACTACCAGGTGAACCGTCCGACGGTCCGCCTGGTCGACGGGGTCACTCGGCGCATCGACTGGCCGACGACTCGTCTTGCGCTCGCGACCGTCGGGGACAAAGAGATCGTGCTCGTCCGCGGACTAGAGCCAAACATGCGTTGGCGCGCGTTCTGCGAGGAGCTCACCGCGTTCGCTGATGAGCTCGAGGTCGACCAGGTCGTCTGTCTCGCCGCGCTGCTGGCGGACGTCCCCCACACGCGCCCGATCGACGTGAACGGCTCGGCATCCGACGAGGTCCTGGCTCACAGCCTCGGGTTGACCCGGTCCCGCTACGAAGGACCGACCGGAGTCGTCAGCGTGTTCCACCAAGCGCTCGCCGAGACCGGCCGCAAGGTCGTGTCGTACTGGGCCAGCGTTCCGCACTACTTCGCCCAGCCGCCCTGCCCCAAGGCGACGCTGACGCTGCTGCACCGCGTCGAGGACGTGCTCGACGTCACGGTGCCGCTCGGCGACCTGCCGGAGGCCGCGCAGTCGTGGGAGAGCGACGTCGACGCCCTGGCGCGTGACGACGGCGAGATCGCCGACTACATCGCCTCGCTCGAGCTGCGTGACGACCAGACCGCCATGCCCGAAGCCTCCGGTGAAGCGATCGCGCGGGCCTTCGAGCGGTATCTGCGCAGGCACGACTCCGCCGACTGACCTTCTCGGGTCGGGTGCGGCTCCGAGGGCACCCGTCGCTACGGGTCGCTCCCCCGACGATCGGGCTCGCTCTTAGTGGTGCGGCGCGTCCCCGCTGCGCCGCTACAGCACTCCGAGGAGCGCGTCTACCGCTGCTGTTGCCTTCTGTGGGGCAGTTGCGTCCTCGCCCTCGCTCCTGACCCAGGTGTCCACGGCGCTTAGCGCCTTTGGGGTGTCCAAGCCGCTTCGTAGAGCTCGTCTCACCGCATCGATGAGCGGTTCGGCCGGCGGTGCGGTTTGGCGGGCGAACGCGGACCGCCATCGCTCTAGGCGGCCTTGGGCAGTGTTGATCTCGTCGTCTTTCCATTCCCACGGGGTTGCGTGGTGGTGGTTGAGGAGCG
>DASZYY010000171.1:0-3478 GCA_035545175.1 Mycobacteriales bacterium | reverse complement strand
TCAGCCGGTGATGAAGAGCTTGATCGCGACGCCGGTGCCGACCACCACGATCACAAGACGTAGCGCGTTCGGCGGGATCCGCCGCCCGAGGTGAGCCCCGATCTGCCCGCCCAGTGTCGAGCCGACGAAGAGCAGGCCCGCGACCTTCCAGGCGATGTCGGTGCGCGCGATGAAGAACAGTGCGCCGACCGCGTTGATCGCCGCGGCCACGACGTTCTTGGCGGCGTTGAGCCGCTGCAGGTCGTCGTCGAGGGTGATGTCGAACAGCGCGAGGAGCACCACCCCCTGCGCCGCGCCGAAGTAACCGCCGTAGATCGAGGTCAGGAACGTCCCGCTCTGCAGCAACGGCCCGGGATGCTCGGCCTTGCGCCCCGCCGCGGCCCGACGTCGCGCGATCCGCGGCTGGATGATCACCAGTACGACGGCGAAGAGGATCAGCACCGGTACGACGTGACGGAACGCCGAGCCCGGCAGCTCCAGCAGCAGCACCGCACCGATGACGGTGCCGACCAGGACAGCCGGCATCAGCACGAGGATTCGCCGCAGCTGCCCCCTGAGCTCCCGCCGGTAGCCGATCGCGCCGCTCACCGAGCCACTGATCAGACCGACCGTGTTCGAGACGTTCGCGAGCACCGCTGGATAGCCGAGCCCGAGCAAGGTCGGGAAGGTCAGCAGCGACCCCGACCCGACGATCGTGTTCACCGTGCCGGCGAAGATCCCGACTGCGACAATGATCACAGCGTGGGTCGCAGTCACAACGCCGCAGCGTAAGGTCCGCCGGGTGGACGAGGCCTTCTATTTGCCGACATCGGACCCGGGTGTGTTCATCTCGACCAGCTCGACGGTCGGACCGTGGGACTCCGCGCTGCAGCACGGCGGGCCACCGTCGGCGCTCCTCGCGCGGGCCGCGGAGACGACCGAGTCGTCCTGGCCGGGCACCGTCGTACGCATGGCTGTGGAGATCCTCGGCCCGGTGCCGGTCACCGAGATCACGGTCAACAGCCAGGTCGTCCGGCCCGGCAAGAGCGTCGAGCTGATCGAAGCCGAGATCGTGGCGGGGGGCCGGGCCGCGGCGCGGGCACGCGCCTGGCGGATCCGGACCAGCAAGCTGGACCTCCCGGACACCGTGCCGGCAGTCGATCCGGCGCCGGTGTTTCCCGTCGACGCGGAACCGGTCCCGGTATTCGCCGCGCCGTTCCTCCAGGCGATGGAGCTGCGCGCCGCCGCAGGGTCCTGGTTGGAGGCCGGCCCGGCGTCGTGCTGGTTCCGCCAGCAGATCCCGCTGGTCGCCGGCGAGGAGCCCTCCGGGCTGCAGCGCCTCATGGCGGTCGCCGACTGCGGCAACGGGCTGTCCAACGTGCTGCCCTTCGAGGGCTGGATGTTCATCAACCCCGACCTGACCGTCCACCTCGAGCGCTACCCGCAGGGCCACTGGATCTGTCTCGAGGCGGCCACATCGATCGACTCCGGCGGCTTCGGACTGGCTCGATCGACCCTGTACGACGCCGACGGAGCGGTGGCGAGAGGGGCGCAATCGCTGTTCGTGAGCTCACGCTGAAGCGGTGACGCGCCCGAACGGATAGTGACCTTGATCACGGGTACGCCGAAATTCATGCGGAAATGCGCGTCTTGCGCCGCTCGAAATGCGCCGATAGCGCCCGATCCCGCGATCTCGGGGGTGACATGAGGGCCGCTGTACGGCAGAATGGTCGGTCGCGCCGCGGAACACTTGCGGCCCCTTGCGCGTTGTACCGCATGTATTCCGGACCGACGCAGGGAATGCACCGCCCCACCACGATACGAACTAAGGACCTACGCACGCCATGAGCACCGCCACGATCGCTCGCCCGGACGCGAACGGCACCCTTCCGGCCGCCGTCGAGGACCTCCTCGACAGCGCGGAGGGCTCGCTGACGTTCGCTGAGGTACGGACGGCCCTCGACGAAGCGGGCGTGGGTCCGGCTGAGGCCAAGCGCGTGATCTCCGCGATCCGCAAGCGTGGCGTGACGATCGGCGCCGACGCGCCGGGTTCGGGGCCGGCCACCGAGGCCGCCGCCGTCGAAGAGGACGAGGCCGACGACGTCTGGGACCACGAGGTTCCGACGACCGACCTGGTCCGCGTCTACCTCACCGACATCGGCCGCGTCGCGCTGCTCACCGCCGAGCAGGAGGTCGAGCTCGCCAAGCGGATCGAGGCCGGCCTCTACGCGCAGGAGAAGATCCGCCAGGCCGACGCCAAGGAGATCGCCAAGATCCCGGTGAAGCTGCGTCGCGACCTCGAGGCGATCGCCGCCGACGGCGCCCGCGCTCGCAACCACCTTCTCGAGGCCAACCTCCGCCTGGTCGTTTCGCTCGCGAAGCGCTACCAGGGCAAGGGCCTCACGCTGCTCGACCTGATCCAGGAGGGCAACATCGGCCTGGTTCGTGCGGTCGAGAAGTTCGACTACACCAAGGGCTACAAGTTCTCGACGTACGCCACCTGGTGGATCCGCCAGGCACTGCAGCGCGCGATCGCCGACCAGGGCCGCACCATCCGTGTGCCGGTGCACATGGTCGAGCAGATCAACAAGGCGCTGCGCGTGAAGCGCGACCTCGCCACCGAGTACGGCCGCGAGCCGACCTTCGGTGAGATCGGCGTCGTACTCGAGATGACGGCGGAGCGGGTCGAGGAGATCCTCGGCTACGGCCGCGAGACGCTCTCCCTCGAGACGCCGGTCGGCGACGACGGTACGGCGACGTTCGGCGAGTTCATCGAGGACATGGACGCCCCGATCGCCGCGGACGTCGTGGACTTCGGTCTGCTGCAGGACCGCCTGCGCATGGTGCTGTCGAGCCTCCCGGAGCGGTCCGCGGTCGTCATGCGGATGCGGTTCGGCCTCGACGACGGCCGGTCGCGCACGCTGGACGAGGTCGGCAAGGAGCTCGGCCTCACCCGCGAGCGGATCCGCCAGATCGAGCGCGACACGCTGCGCGAGCTTCGTCGCAGCGACACCGCCGCGACGCTGAAGGCCTGGCTCTAACCCAGTCCGGTCAATCCGCGCCGCGCGGCAAGCGCGGCGTTAGTCTCCCCTGGAGTCGAAGCCGGGGAGGCAGTCGTGGGTGAGATCACGCAGTACAACGTCGCACTCTTCCTGCACATCACGGTCGTCATCGCATCGTTCGCGATCGCAGCTGTGCTTCATGCGGCGCTGCATGTCTTGCCCCGCGCGAAGACGGTGGAGCAGATGCGGCCGTTCGCGCATCTCGTCCACAAGCTCGAGCCGATCCTGCCGATCCTCGCGATCTTCATCCTGGGATTCGGGTTCTGGATCGTCGGCGCCAGCCACAAGGCGGTGAGGGTCGGCGACGGCTGGGTCCTCACCGGCCTGATCACGCTGATCGTCATCGAAGCGCTCGCCGGCGCCGTCCTTGCGCCGCACAGCAAGAAGCTCGTCGCCGCGGTCGAGGCCGCGCCGGACGGCCCGCCGTCGGCTGAGCT
>DASZYY010000170.1:0-4036 GCA_035545175.1 Mycobacteriales bacterium | reverse complement strand
GTCGAGCTCGACGCCGGCCAGTTCGACACCGAGGAGCACATCAGCCTGCCGCTCGAGCTCAACATCACCCAGCAGGCGCCGACCATTACGGCACCGGGCAACGCCACGCCGATCGATCTCGGATCGATCGGGCAGCTGCTGTCGGCTGCATAGAGTTCTTTCCAGCCTCGTCGTTCAGGAGTCAACGTGACCAGTCCCGCGCCCGGTTGGTACCCGGATCCGGGCGGCGCCGCGCCGTACCGCTGGTGGAACGGCCAGGCGTGGACCACGGCGACCTCGGACGGCACCACCCCCGCAACCGCGCAGCCCGTCCCTGCAGCCCCGGCGGCTGCGGCGGTGCCGGCCTACGGCGCGGCCCAGGGCTACGGCGCGGCGGCAACCGGATACGACCCCTCGGCACAGGTCGGTCACCACGCCGCGCAGCAGCAGTGGGCGGCAAGCCCTGAAGCCGGCGCCCCGCAGAACCCTCAGCAGCCGCAGTACGGCTCGTCGTACTCACAGGTGATGAGCACCCAGCAGGCTCGCAACAGCACCTTCTACCACCAGAACCAGTACGCCGTGTACACGTTCATCATCACGGCCATCTACTTCGTCATCGCGTTCTCGATCGGTCTGGTCTTCATCGGTGTCGCGCCGGCTTTCGGCGCGTGGCGGAGCAAAGACCGCGGCGAACCGATGGCGCCGCTTGCGATCGGTGCCGCCGTGGTCGCGGTGATCTTCGGCATCGTGATGTTCCGTAACAACACCTGATCGACAGCGCGCTAGCGAGGATCGCTCAGGCTCGGAGGCGCGGCGCTCGGCTCGGTCGCCCACTTGGTGGGACGCGACGCCATCGACTCCACGAGGCGTCCATGCAGCTCTCGGTACGTCAGCCACGCCCGGTTGAGCGAACGCCGGTTGAGCTGCGCCGAGCGGATGTACTCCCGCAGCGCGCTGCTGCCGGGTGCGGCGATCGCGAACCGGTTACGGATCGACACCGACGTGAACAGCGGAGACGACAGCTCCCACGCGTCCACGCCGGGCTGGGCTTGGTAGAGGCCTATCGCCGACAGGACGTAGGCGGCAGACATGGTGCCGGCGTCGTCGTTGCCCGGCAGTCCGTACGGCGAGGCGTTGAACGCACTCGCCTCGGCGCGCACGACCTGCTGGGTTCGCCACGGCTCCCCCAGCCAGTCGTACAACCACGGCGCCTGCAAGTCCGTCTCGTTCGCCGGGGTGTACTGGTTGCCGACGTAGTAGACGCCGAAGAACGAACCCTGTGTCTGCGTCTCCGGAACGGCCGGCGCGACCTGACGATCAAGCGCCGCGGCGAAGAACCGGTCGAGCCGCTTCAGCATCGTCGACCTGCCGATGGCGGCCGCGAGGCCGCGCACGTCCTGCGGGACGAGCCACAGGTACTGCCAGCCCGTCCCCTCCTGCCAACCGTCGGGGAAGATCGGGTTCCAGACGCGCGTCAGGCCGAGGTTCGTCGGATCGGCCCAGGAGCCGTCGCTCATTCGTGGTCGCAGGAAGCCGTCACCTCGGTCGAGGAGATGCCGCCAGTAGCCGGCGCGCTTCGTGAACACCCTGGCGCGCGCATCGTCGTGAAAGTGCCGCGCCAGGCCGGCGACAGCTGCGTCGTCGATGGCGTACTCGAGGGTCACTGACGCGCCGCGATCGCTGACGTTGAGCGGGATGTAACCGAGCTTGAGATAGCTGTCGAGGTTCGACCGCGGATCCACCGCAGGAAGCGTCGTGGCCTGCCGCACCACGTCGACGTACGCGCGCCTCGCGGCGCCACCCCGTAGCGCACCACTTGTCACGAGGGTTGCCAGGGTCGGCGTCCCCGAGTCGCCACCCATGATCCCGTAGTCGCGGTTTGCGCGCACCCAGCGCGGGATGACGCCGGCGTTCTGCGCGGTGTCGGCGAGCAACGACGTCCCGAGATCGTGCGCCACCTTCGGCGCGACCAGCGTGAGCAACGGGGTCTGCGTCCGGTAGGTGTCCCACAAGCTCAGGTCGGTGTAGTGGTGGTGACCAGCCGGCAGCGTGCGGATCTTGCCGTCGAAGCCGCGGTAACCGCCGTCGGCATCGTCGAACGTCGTCGGCATCAGCAGCGCGTGGTACATCGCCGTGTAGAACGTCCGTTGCGTGTGCTGCGGCCCACCGCCAACGGTGATCGCGCGCAGCCGGTTGTTCCAGATCCGCTGCGCCCTCGCTCGTACTCCGTCGAACCCGGCATTCGGGCGTGCCTCGGCGTCGAGGTTGCGCACCGCCTCGCGCTGCGAGGTGTAGCTCAGTGCGATGTCGGCTTGAACCTGGTGCACCTTGGTCGCATCGAAGCCGACCCAGCCGCCGGCGCCGTGCCCGGCGACCGAACGCTTCGCCGACGTCATCCCGGCTGCCGTCCAGGTGCCGTGACGGTCGAAGCGGCGATCGAAGCGCGCCGCGAACCAGATCGTGATGCCGCCCGAGTCCGGCACCGTGACGTAGCCGCGGACGGCCCGGTTGCCGACGATGCGGAAGCCACCGGACTGCGTCCCGCCCGACTGGTTGCTGTCGTTGTCGCGGGTGACGTCGAACATCAGGTTCGCCTGCGCCGTCGACGGGAACGTGAACCGCTCGACCGCGGTGCGCAGCGTCGAGGTGAGCTCGGCCCGCACACCGGACTTGGCGAGCGTCGTCGCGTAGTAGCCGGGCTCGGCGATCTCGGTGGCGTGCGTGTACGGGCTCGCCCAGTCGGCGGGCTTCATGCTGACGGCGCCGGTCGTCGGCATGACCGGAAGCTCGCCGCCGATGTGAATGCCGGCACCGGAGAAGTGGGTCAACGTGAACCCGCGGATCTCCGGGTCCTGGTAGGAGTACCCGACGTAGTTGAGTGGGTCGTCTCCTGCCGGCGTGGTGGTGGCCGGCCCCGGCGTGACCATGCCGAACGGCAGGCCCGCGGCGACCGTGACGAACCCGGGACCGAGCGAGCCGCTGCGGATGTCGACGAGCGACACGGGATCGAGCCGGCTGGCGGCGACGCCCGGCGTCGATCCGACGAGTGGGACCGCCAGCGCGCCGAGCAGAAGGGCGGCGGCGGCTGCCCTAGTGCGGGAGGCCGACACGGTGCGTGTCCCGGACGAAGCCGTGGTACGTCGCGGCAGGCAGCGGGCTGTCCCACGCCTTCTGCGCGAGTACGGCAAGGTGCGGCTCGATGCCAGCCGCCGTCTGCTCGGTGCTCTCTTTGAGCGGACCCCAGATGTTGAGCGTCGTACCGAGCAAGCCCGGGCTGTTCGCCGGAACCTTCTGCCGGCTCGTCACTGTGCCGTTCTTCAGCTCCTGACCGTCGAACTGGTTGACCGTCCAGCTCTTGTAGACGCCGGCGAGGTCCGCCCGCCCCGCAACAGGACCGAGGTCGTCGGTGTAGTAGTTCGGGTACCAGCCCGCGTTCAGTACCTGGTAGCCCCTGCTGAGCAGAGTCGATGGCGCGACCGTCACGCTGTCGCCCAGCGGCGAGGCGCTCGTCCACCACTCCGCGACCACATCCGGGTTGACCGGCACCACCCCGGTGCCACCCATCTGGTCACTCCAGATCCGCAGCGTCTTGTGGTGGGCACGGACGATCTGATCGACCCAGTTGATGAAGCCGTGAAGCGCATCGGCCGGAGTCGCGCCCGGGCCGTACTGGGCGGTGGCGAACGTCGCGAGCTGCGGAAAGGCGGGGTATTCCGCCGGCGGCAGCACCTCGTCGACGCCCATGTCCCAGTAGGGACCAGGGAACATCGGCAAGTACTCGTCGAGGATCCGCCGCATCGCGACGAGCGCTTTCGGGTTGGTGATGTCGAGCTTGTCGGTGAGGTACTGCTGCGAGGTCGACGAGCCGACGACCGCGGCGGGCTTCAGCTCCATCCCCGGGTGCTGTGCGAGAAACGCGGCCAGGTGTCCGGGCATCTCGATCTCCGGGATCACCGTGACGTGGTCGCGATGCGCGAGCCGCAGGATCCGCGCGATGTCGGCGCGGGAGAACGCCCCCTTCGAGGCGAGCGCGGGAAAGCTGCGGCTCTCGATCCCC
>DASZYY010000169.1:0-4079 GCA_035545175.1 Mycobacteriales bacterium | reverse complement strand
CCGAGTTCAGCGAAGGTCTTCATGGGTGAGCGGACTCCTACATACGTGCGGAGTCCGTTGACTTGCTTGGTGGGCCCGCGCCCGCGATCTGCACGGGGGGCCGACACACCACGGCGCTCCGCTGAATACGGATCGTGCGGGATTCGGGATCTTGCCTGGTCCAGTGTAGTGAGAGAGTTGCGAAATGGCCGAGTGGACCGATCCGATGAGCGAGGAGGACCGCCACCAGGCCAGCATCGACCTGCTGGGCGTCCTCGCCCTCGCCGAGCTCACCGCGTTCGAGCGGCTCGCGGTTGATGCCTCGCTCGCGCCCACGTTGGCCGACAAGGCGGCGCTCGGAGCGATGGCGGTGGCGGAGTTCGGGCACTACCAGGTCCTGCACGAGCGACTCGCCTCGATCGGCGTCGACTCGACGACCGCGATGGCGCCGTTTCAGGGAGCGCTCGACGCCTTCCACGACTCGACCACGCCCGCTGACTGGCTGGAGAGCCTGGTGAAGGCCTATGTCGGTGACGGGTTCGCCGCTGACTTCTACCGCGAGGTCGCCGAACTCATGGACGACGAGACCCAGTCGCTGGTCGGGGACGTCCTCGACGACACCGGGCACGCGGAGTTCGCGGTCGCCCACGTCCGGTCGGCGATCGAAGCCGATCCGGCCGTCGCGGGCCGGCTCGCCCTGTGGGCCCGGCGGCTGGTGGGGGAGGCGCTGGTCCAGGCCCAGCGCATCGCGGTCGACCGTGACGTGCTGGCGCGACTGATCGTCGGTGGCGTCGGTGACCTGACGGCGGTCGGTCAGCTGCTGGCGCGGCTCACCCAACGCCACAGCGAGCGGATGGAGTCGCTGGGGCTGCAGGCTTAGTGTCCTCAGTCAGCAGTTGACTGCCACCACCTGTGGCGCCCGAACACCGGCTCGCGGCGTTGGCGTCGTCGCTCATAGCGCTGCTATGAGCTCCTCCTCCGCCTTGCGAATCCGGCGCTCGGATCACCGCATCTGGCGGCGAACTTCTGACTCAGGACACTAGATCGCGCCGAAGCCCACTCGGCGGGAGTCGGTGTCGGCGATCTCGACGTAGGCGAGCTTGTCGGCGGAGATGATCAGCCGCCGGCCCTTCTCGTCGAGCAGCGTGACGATCGGCTCACCCTTGACCAGCGCGGCCTCGACCGCCTGCTGGATCTCGTCGGCGCTCTGGGCGCTGTCGATCGTGAGTTCCCGGGGAGCGCCCTTGACGCCGATGCGAACCTCCACACCGTCAGGCTAGTGGACGGCCTGGTCACGAGCGGCAGAAACCTCTCTGCCGACGGCGAACTCGCATGTGACATTCGGGTTGTGACACCGCGACACGCATGTCACACCGGTGTCGCAAATCGCGACCCGCATGTCACACAGGTGTCGCAAGTCACAACCCTTATGTGACATGCGATCCATCTCAACGACGCAATGGGCCGGCGGCTCGCAACTAGGAGCGGGAGCCGCGCCCCTAGTTGTTGCGTCTGTTGTCTTTGACTTTGCGGCTCAGCTGGGCGGCGAGGCGACGAGCGGGTAGCCGGCGATGCCGCGCCAAGCCAGCGCCTGGATCAGCTCGATCGCCTGCTGCTTGTCCACCCGGCCGCCTGCATCGAGCCACCAGCGGGCACTGATCTCGGCCGCTCCCGCCAGCCCGCACGACAGCAGTTCCGCCTGCTCGCGGTCGAGCCCGGTGTCGCGGGCGATGGTGTCGGCGATCGCCTCGACGGAGCGCTGGAGGGCACGGTCCACCCGTTCCCGGACCACCGGCTCGTTGCGGAGGTCGGACTCGAAGACCAGGCGGAACGCGCCGCCGGGCTCGTCGACGAAGTCGAAGTAGACCTGAACGCAGCGAAATACCCGGTCGTGGTTGTCGGTGGTGCTCTCGAGGGCGTCGCGAACCTGCCGCTCAAGCGCATCCGCGTGCACCTCCAGCAGCGCCAGGTACAGCTCGAGCTTGCTCGGGAAGTGCTGGTAGAGCACGGGCTTGCTGACCCCGGCGCGCTCGGCGATGTCGTCCATGGCGGCGGCGTGGTAGCCGTGCGCGACGAAAACCTCCTGCGCCGCGCCCAGCAGCTGCTCCCGTCGCGCCGAGCGTGGCAGCCGTCTGCTTCGCTCGCCGGGGCTTTGGGTCTGGGTCACGGTGCACCGAAGCGTATCGACTCGGGAGGCCGGGGGCGTGTACGCGCCGACGTGGCGCGACTACGATCCGCCTTACCGGGGCCCGTAGCGGCAGTTGCAGATGCTGCGGGGGAGAAAACTGCGCTATCGGGCGGGAACGGGGATACTTCTTGCCAAGCAGTCGCGATCGAGGAGATGTCCGTGACCACTGACCCCGCGACGGGCGCGCCGGCGCCTGCGCCGGATCCGATGGCGGCGCTCGTCGACATCCGCAACCAGGTCATCCGGCTCGGCCAGGAGGTCGCCGCGCTGCGCGCGGAGGCGCCGGCCCAGAGCCCTGACGCGATCAACTCGGTCACCGCCGAGCTGCGGGAGGCCGTCCGATTCCTCGCCGAGCGGCTCGACGGCGTCGCGCGGATGGTGGCGCAGCGCGGCGAGGAGCTTGCCGATACCCGTGGCGCTCTGGGCGCGATCGACGCCCACGTCCGCTCGCAGGCCGAGACGATCGGCGTGCTCACGACCGGGATGCAGGCCCTCCCGACGTACGGCCAGCAGGTCTCCGGCCTGGCCGACAGCCTCAACGCCGTCCAGCAGCGGATCGTCGGCGTCGAATCCTCGCTCGGGCAGCGGCTCGGCGGGATCGAGCAGGCGGTCGCCCGCCCGACGGACGCCCAGGTCAGCGAGCGGCTGTCGGCGATCGAGGGCATGCTCGGTCCACTCGCGCAACGGCTCGCGCAGGCGAACAACGACCACGCCGCCTCGCTGCAGGCGCTGCACAGCAAGGTCGAGTCGATCGCCTCGGGCACGCAGGCTGCGCTGACCCAGCCCGCGGTCGGCGACGACGCCGCGCTCGCGGTGCTCGAGCCCAAGCTCGCGTCCCTGTCCGACGAGCTGAAGTCGCTGCGATCCGACGTGGCGTCGGTGGTCGCCGCCCGCAGCGCCGGTGACGGCTCCTCCGGCGCGCCGGTCGACCTGTCGCCGCTGGCGATGCAGTTGACCCAGCTGTCCGGCGAGATGTCGTCGCTTCGGTCCGACGTCGCAGCGGTTGTGGCGGTGCGCGGCAGCTCCGAGGGTTCCGGTGGCGCAGAGCCGGTGGACCTCTCGCCGCTGTCGAAGCAGCTGTCCGACCTCTCCGACCGCGTCGCCGCGCTCGCCTCGGCTCCGCAACCGGACGGCGCGCCCGCTGTCGCGGGCGGCCAGGATCTCGACGCCGCGATCGGGGCGGCTGAGCAGCGGATCATGGCGCACGTTGACGATGCGGTCTTCGCGCTCGCGCAGACGCTGCTGGGCCGGGCTGGCGCGGTGGCGCTCGTCGACGCACCGGCGCCGTCGCCGGCGGCCGAGCCGGCGCCCCCGTCGGTCGCCCCCGTGGCCGCGAGCCAGGTCGACGACGAGGATGAGGGGTACGACGAGTCCGACGTCGACGAGGGCTACGAGGAGTACGACGAGGACGACGACGCCCACGGCGCGCCCATCGACTTCAGCCAGGTCGAGATCGACGACGAGGACGACACCGCCAGCTGGGAGCGGCCGGCTGTCGACGAGGACGAGCAGCGCGCCGCCCGGTGGGCTCAGCACGCCTCCAGCGACTCGCCGGCGGTGGCGGGTCGCGCCCCCGGCTCAGCGCCGGTCCCGGGCGTCGACGCGCCGTTCGACCAGGAAGCCGTCTGGGGAGCCCCACCCCCGATGCCGGTGCCCCCGGAGGGGCCGTCGAACGTCGTACCGGAGCGGCGCAAGCGCTGGTTCTCCTGGTAGGTCGGCCGCGGGAAGAATCGCCGGCGCCGCACGGTTGTTCGCTGTGCAACTCTTGATGGTTCGCTAATTCATTCGTACGAGGTGACGTCGTGCCGCTTCCCCCGCTCGTTGCGCCCGCGCCTGGGCTGACGCCGAACGAGATCCGGCGCTACTCGCGGCATCTGATCATCCCGGACGTCGCGATGGACGGGCAGAAGCG
>DASZYY010000168.1:0-2979 GCA_035545175.1 Mycobacteriales bacterium | reverse complement strand
TGTGAGGCCCCTACTGCGCTCGCGATCTCATCGAGCACATGTGCCGGGATCGCGGAGTCGATGGTCAGCACCATCAGCGCCGATCCGCCTTCGGACGTCCGCGACACCTGCATGCCGGCGATGTTCACGCCCGCCTGGCCGAGCAGCTGACCAACGGCACCGACGATGCCGGGGCGGTCTTCGTACGTGACGAACACCATGTCCTCGGCGAGCGCGACCTCGACGTCGAAGCCGTTCACGCCGACCAGCTTCTGCACCATGCGCGGTCCAGTGAGGTTCCCGCCGACGGAGACCGTCGTACCGTCCGGCAGCGTGCCGCGCACCGTGATCAGGTTGCGGTAGTCGGGACAGTCCTCCGTCGAGGTGAGCGTCACCTCGACGCCGCGCTCCGCCGCGAGCAGCGGCGCGTTGACATAGGTGACCTGGTCCTCGACGACATCGGCGAAGACGCCCTTCAACGCCCCGAGCTGCAGCACGGACACGTCGTACGCCGCGATCTCACCGCGAATGTCGACCGTCAGGCTCGTCGGCGCGCCGGCGGCGAGAGCGGTGAACACCCGCCCAAGCCGTTCGATCAGCGGGAGGCTGGGGCGCAGCTCCTCGGCCACGGCGCCGCCCTTGACGTTGACCGCGTCCGGGACGAGCTCGCCGGCGAGCGCCAGCTTCACCGAACGCGCGACCGCCAGGCCGGCCTTGTCCTGCGCTTCGACGGTCGACGCACCGAGATGCGGGGTGACCACCGCCCGTGGCTCGGCGAACAGCGGCGAGTCGGTGCACGGCTCGGTCGCGTACACGTCGAAGGCGGCGCCGCCGATGCGGCCCTCTTTCAACGCGAGGGCAAGGGCAGCCTCGTCGACCAGGCCACCGCGGGCGGCGTTGACGAGGATCGCGCCGGGCTTCATGAGCGCGATCTCGCGCTCACCGATGAGACCCGCGGTCTCCTTGGTCTTCGGCAGATGGATCGAGATGAAGTCGCTCTCGGCAAGGACCTCGTCGAGGGTCATCATTTGCACGCCGAGCTGCGCTCCACGCGCGGCCGGAACGTAAGGGTCGTAAGCGACCAGGCGGACACCGAAGGCCTTCAGCCGCTCCGCGAACAGCTGCCCGATCTTGCCGAGGCCGACCACGCCGACCGTCTTGTCGACGACCTCGACGCCGGTGAACGCGCTGCGCTTCCACTGTCCGGACTTGAGGCTCTCGTTGGCGGCCGGGATGTTGCGCGCGGCCGACAGCAACAGCGCGACCGCATGCTCGGCGGCCGAGGTGATGTTCGACGTCGGCGCGTTGACGACCAGCACGCCGCGAGCCGTCGCGGCCTCGGCGTCCACGTTGTCGAGCCCGACGCCGGCGCGGGCCACCACCTTCAGGCGGGTGCCCGCCGCGAGCGCCTCGGCGTCGATCTGGGTCGCGCTGCGGACGATCACCGCGTCGACGTCGGCGAGCGCGGGCAGCAGCGCCGCCCGATCAGCTCCGTCGACGTGACGGACCTCGCAGTCCTCGGCCAGGACCTCCAGCGCCGCCGGCGCCAGCTCTTCAGCAATCAGGACAACCGGCTTGGGCACTCGCCAACCCTACCGACTCAATCGAGCTGGCTTTCCCCACCGTCCGGGCGGTCGAGGTCAACACCCAGCTCCCTGGCTTCGTCGCGGTCGAGGTCGAACAGGTCCGCAATCTCCGTCTCATCGCCGGCCTCAGCCTCGGTGTCGTGCAGCGCTCGCACGCCATCACGCTCAGGGTCGGTCACGGGGGCGTCCAGCGATACCTCGTCGGGCGAGTCGTATCGGTCATCGCGGTTGGTCATGGACCCATGTCTCTACCGATCGCCTGGCCTTGTCAAGGCGAGGCGATCGGTACGGCGCCCGGATCAGGCGTCTTGCTTGATCCAGGACATCAGGCCGCGGAGCTTGCCGCCGACCTCTTCGATGGGATGGGCAGCACCCTCGGCGCGGTACTTGTCGAAATTCGGCCGACCGGCGTCGTCCTCGGCGATCCACTCGCGAGCGAAGGTGCCGTCCTGGATCTCGCCGAGGATGCGCTTCATCTCCGCCTTGGTGGCGTCAGTGATGACGCGCGGTCCACGGGTGTAGTCGCCGTACTCGGCGGTGTCCGAGATCGACCAGCGCATCTTCGCCAGGCCGCCCTCGTACATCAGGTCGACGATGAGCTTGAGCTCGTGCAGGCATTCGAAGTACGCCGCCTCCGGCTGGTAGCCGGCCTCGGTGAGCGTCTCGAATCCGGCCTGAACCAGTGCCGAGACACCGCCACAGAGAACGGCCTGCTCACCGAAGAGGTCCGTCTCGGTCTCCTCGGTGAAGGTGGTCTTCAGCGTGCCGGGACGGGTGCCACCGATGCCCTTCGCGTAGGACAGCGCGAGTGCGAGGCCGTTGCCGTCCGGGTCCTGCTCGACGGCGACGAGGCACGGTACGCCGCGACCCTCCTGGAACTGGCGCCGGACCAGGTGGCCGGGACCCTTCGGTGCCACCATCGCGACGGTCACGCCGGCCGGAGCCGTGATGTAGCCGTAGCGGATGTTGAAGCCGTGGCCGAAGAACAGCGCGTCGCCGTCCTTCAGGTTCGGCTCGATGTCGTTGGCGAACAGGTGCCGCTGCACGGTGTCGGGCGCCAGAACCATGATCAGGTCGGCTTCGGCCGCGGCCTCGGCGGGCGTCACCACACGCAGGCCTTCGGCCTCGGCGGCGGCACGGCTCTTCGAACCCTCGGGCAAGCCAACGCGTACGTCGACCCCGGAGTCACGCAGGTTCAGCGCGTGGGCGTGGCCCTGCGAGCCGTAGCCGAGGATGGCGACCTTGCGGCCTTGGACAAGCGCCAGGTCGGCATCGTCGTCATAGAAGATCTCGGGCACGGCTATGCAGTCCTTTCAACGGATCTGAGGGTTCGATCAGTAATGCTACGAGCGCCGCGACCGACCGCGACGACCCCGGATTGCACAAGTTCACGAATGCCGTAGGGCTCGAGCAC
>DASZYY010000167.1:0-2890 GCA_035545175.1 Mycobacteriales bacterium | reverse complement strand
GCGGGCTTCGAACCGCTCGACATCCTCGCCTCCGTGCTGATGCTGATGCGCCAGCTGGCCGAGGGCCGGGCCGAAGTCGAGAACCAGTACGCCCGGGTGGTGCCCTGGAACGGCAACCCGAGAGCGCTGGAGGCGATCGGGGAGGTGATGGAGCTTCGGCCGTACTTCGAATGGCGCGGCCTCGGCTTCATCTCGTTGTCGGCGCTGCAGGTGCGTGAGGCCTACGCCGCGTACGACGCGGAGCGGATCTTCGCCGTGCCTGGCGTGCGGGTCGCCGATCCCAAGGCCTGCCAGTGCGGCGAGGTGCTCAAGGGAGTTCTCAAGCCGTGGGAGTGCAAGGTGTTCGGCACGGCATGCACCCCGGAGACGCCGATCGGCACCTGCATGGTGTCGAGCGAAGGCGCCTGCGCGGCGTACTACAACTTCGGGCGCTTCGACCGCTCCCGGGTGCGTGACCTGACCCTGGGTCGGACGGTGACGGCATGAGCCCGCACGCGGCGGACACGACGACGGCCCGGCCCGGGCGCGAGCAGGCGGTGCTCGACCGGATCGAGCAGCGCCGGCACCGGCCGGCGAGGCTGCGCGAGGAACGGATCACCCTGGCGCACGGCGCCGGCGGCAAGGCGACACACACCCTGATCGAGGCTGTCTTCCTCGAAGCGTTCCGCAACCCGGAGCTCGAGCAGCTGGGCGACGGTGCGGTGCTCGACGCGCTCGGCGGCCGGCTGGCGTTCACCACCGACTCCTATGTCGTGTCGCCGCTGTTCTTCCCGGGCGGCTGCATCGGTGACCTCGCCGTAAACGGCACGGTCAACGACCTGGCGATGACGGGGGCACGTCCGCTCGCGCTGTCGGCGAGCTTCGTGCTCGAAGAGGGCTTCGACGTGCAGGAGCTGCGACGGATCAGCGCGGCGATGGCCGCCGCCGCCACGAACGCCGGCGTGCAGATCGTCACCGGCGACACCAAGGTCGTTCAGCGCGGCAAGGGCGACGGTTGCTACATCACGACCGCCGGCGTCGGCATCGTCGAGCGAGCCGGCCGGCTGACGCCCGCGGCCGTCCGCCCCGGCGACGTCGTCATCGTGTCCGGGCCGGTCGGCGACCACGGGATCACGGTGATGCTCGCGCGCGGCGACCTCGACATCGAGGCCGACGTCAGCTCCGACACGGCGTCGCTCGCCGGCCTGACCGCTGCCGTGCTCGACGCCGCACCCGACACCCGGATGCTGCGCGACGCGACCCGCGGCGGCGTCGCGACGATCCTCAACGAGATCGCCGAGGCCGCCGAGGTCGCGGTCATCGTCGACGAGTCCGCCATCCCGGTGCGCCCGGTGGTGAGCGGCGCGTGCGAGCTGCTCGGCATCGACCCGATGTACGTCGCCTGCGAAGGCCGCATGGTCGTGGTGGTGCCGGCGGCGTCGGCCGACGCGGCACTGGCCGCGCTGCGTGCCGATCCGCTCGGCGGCGAGGCAGCGGTGATCGCGCGGGTCGCTGAAGACCCGCCGGGCATGGTGCTGCTGCGCACCGGCTTCGGCGGGACCCGCATCGTCGACATGCTCGTCGGGGACCCGCTGCCACGGATCTGCTGAACGGGGGACGCGGGGGCGAAGGGAGCACATCATGCGAATGCTCGGAATCGGCGCCACCGCGCTGGCCGTCGGGCTGGCTGCGGCGGTTGCGGTTGTCGTCGTGCAATCGGCACCGGACATCAAGCGTTACCTGCGGATCCGCAGCCTGTGACGCACCCGGCTCAACCCACGGCGCGCGCTGCCGCGACCGCCACCTGGCCGAGGCTGATGCCGCCGTCGTTGCACGGAACCTGCCGGTGGGTGAGGACCTCGATCCCGTCGGCTTCGAGCTGATCAGTCAGGCGGCTGAGCAGCAGCTGGTTCTGGAACACTCCGCCGGACAGGGCGACGGTCGCCGAGACCTCGCGCAGCGCGCCGCAGATCGCCGCGGTGGCAACCGCGATCGCCCCGTGAAAGCGGGCCGCGATCAGCGGCACCGCGACGTCGCGGCGCAAGTCCTCGACCACCGACCGGATCAGCTCCCGGCCGTCAAGGCTCTCGCCGTCGAACGGCATCGGATAGCACGCAATCTCGCTCCGGTCGGCGACCTGCTCGAGGGCGATCGCCGCCTGCCCCTCATAGGTGACCGCATCGCGCAGCCCGCAGATCGCGGCGACGGCGTCGAACATCCGGCCGACGCTCGAGGTGCGCGGCGCCAACGTACTGCGGGCCACCGCCGCGACGTCTTCCCAGCCCGGGTGCCGGTCGAGCACGGCGAGGCCGGCCGGCGGCTCGCCGTCGTACGCGTCGTCCAGCCAGGACGCGGCCATCCGCCATGGCTCACGGATCGCCTGTGCACCACCGGGCATGCCCACGCCGCGCAGGTGGGCGAGGCGGGTGAAGCCGCGGAGGTCGGCGTGCATGATCTCCCCGCCCCACAGCGTCGCGTCGCTGCCGTAGCCGAGCCCGTCATACGCGACGCCGATCACCGGGCCGGTCTGGCCGTTGTCGGCGAGGCAGGAGGCGATGTGCGCGTGATGATGCTGCACCGCCTCGAGGTCGACGCCGTCCTGTTCCAGCGCCCACTTCGTCGACAGGTACTCCGGGTGCAGGTCGTGGGCGAGCACCTCCGGGCGGATCGCGAACAACCGCTCGAGGTGCGCGATGCCGTCGGTGAACGACCGCAGCGTCTCGGCGTTCTCGAGGTCGCCGATGTAGTGGGAGACGAAGGCGCGCCCGCCGCGGCCGAACGCGAATGTGTTCTTCAGCTCGGCCCCGCAGCCGAGGACGGTACGGCGAGCGGTGACCGGGAGCCGGACGGGTGCGGGCGCGTAGCCGCGGGAGCGGCGGACCGGCACCGCAGCGCCTCGGCTGACTCGCAG
>DASZYY010000166.1:0-5312 GCA_035545175.1 Mycobacteriales bacterium | reverse complement strand
CAGCGCCGGCAAGACCGCCGCCGCGGGTCCGCGCAAGGCTGCTGCCGCTGCCAAGAAGGCCGCGACCAAGGCCGCCAAGGCACCGGCGAAGAAGGCTCCCGCCAAGAAGGCGCCGGCTAAGAAGGCTCCCGCCAAGAAGCGCTAGCTAACGCTTTCACGACGACGTCGGGTTGGGGAAGGTCGCGATCGTCAGCGACCTGACCCGCCCGGCGTCGTCGACGTTCAGCCGCACGCGCTGACCGAGCCGCAGCAACCGCAAGCCCGACGTCTCGAACGCATCGGCATCGAACGCGATCACCTTTCCGTCGTCGGTGAGCACGTCCCCGCAGCGCGAAGCCTCGTCGAAGTGGCGAACCGTGGCCTGCATGCTCACAGACCCTCTGCGACCGGCAGGTTGGACAGCGCGGCTCGCGTCGCCTCGCCGACGCCCAGGTCGACCACGCCGCTGAGCGCGTCGACCGTGTCGACGTCACGTCGTACCGACTCCGGGGCAAGGTCGGTGAGGTCGACCGCCCCTGCTGCCACATGCGCGGCGAGGGAAGCGATCCCGAAGCGGGGCGCGAAGTCCGCAGCCGACCGCGCGCACAACAACGTCGTACCGGTGCCGGACAAGTCGCCGACGACCGACAGGGCGTGGTCGGCCGCCTTGCTCAGCACGACCTCGAGGTCCTCGGGCCGCAGCGCCGGGAGGTCCGAGGCGAGCGCACCGACGTGGCCCGGACCGGCGACGGCGACCCCGTGCTCGAGTGCGGCGTTCAGCCCGGCGTCAGGAGCATCCGGAACGATTCGTACGTCGAAGCGTTCCAGCGCCTTGCGCGCCCGGGCGTCATCGGTGACGACCACCACGCCAGTGACGAGTGCGCAGTCGAGCGCCGCGGCGACGGTGTCGACCGCCATCGCGACGGCGAGCGACGCGCGCGACTCGGCGTCGAGTCCGAGCCGCGTCTTGGCGTTCTCGACCCGCTTCACCGGGACGACAAGCGACAACCGGTCGGCGGGTCGGGTCATGTCTGGCATCCTCGCAGGGTGAAGTACGGGCGGCTCGGGTTCTGGTACCGCCTCGTGGTGGTCGTGGCGAAACCGTTTCTCGCACTCACCACGAGTCGAGTGTGGAGCGGGCAGGACCGCATCCCGAAGACGGGCGGCGTCATCGTCGCCTCCAACCATCTCAGCTACGTCGACCCGCTGACGCTCGGCCTGTTCGTCCTCGAAGCCGACCGGGTCCCCTTCTTCCTCGCGAAGGCTTCGCTGTTCGAGGTACCGCTGTTCAAGAAGATCTTCATCGGGGCCAACCAGATCCCGGTCTACCGCGGTACGGCGGACGCCGCGAACGCGCTGACCGCCGCCGTCGACGCCGTTAACGAAGGCAAGTCGGTTCTGATTTATCCCGAGGGCAGCGCGACGCGCGATCCCGACTGCTGGCCGATGAAGGCGCGCACCGGCATTGCTCGCCTCGCGCTGGAGACCGGCGCACCGGTGATTCCGGTCGCGCAGTGGGGACCGCAACGGCTCTGGCGCTACAAGGCGAAGCTGCCCCGGCCGTTCCCGCGCAAGCAGGTCCAGATCCTCGCCGGCGAACCCGTCGACCTGTCGAAGTACGAGGGCATGCCGATCGACACCGCCTTGCTGCGCGAGGTCACCGACGTCGTGATGGCCCGCATCACCGAGCTGCTGATCGAGCTGCGCGGCGGCACCCCGCCGGCTGTCACGTACGACCCGAAAGCCGCGGCGTGACCCGCGCTGCCGTCATCGGCGCCGGGTCCTGGGGGACCGCCTTCGCTCAAGTGCTCGTCGACTCCGGCACCGACACGGTCGTGTGCGCTCGCCGCGAGGTGCTCGCCGACGCGATCAACACCGCCCACGAGAATCCGGACTATCTCCCCGGCATCAAGCTCGCCTCGAAGCTGCGGGCCACCGCCGATCCGCGGCAGGCACTCGACGGTGCGGAGATCGTCGTCCTCGCGGTGCCGTCCCAGACACTGCGCGCGAACCTCGCCGAGCTTGTCGATCTGCTCCCGTCAAACGCGACACTCGTGAGCCTGATGAAGGGCGTCGAGCTCGGCACCGACAAGCGGATGACCGAGGTGATCCGCGAGGTCGCAGGCGTTCCGGAAGACCGCGTCGCGGCGGTCTCCGGGCCCAACCTCGCCAAGGAGATCGCCAGCCGCGAGCCGGCTGCGGCCGTGGTCGCATGCACCGACCTCGAGGTTGCCCGCCAGGTGCAGGTCGCGTGCAACTCGGGCTACTTCCGGCCCTACCGCAACCACGACGTCATCGGCGTGGAGTTCGGCGGTGCCGTCAAGAACGTGATCGCGCTCGCCGTGGGGATGGCCGCCGGCCTCGGGTTGGGTGACAACGCGCGGGCTTCGCTGATCACCCGCGGGCTCGCCGAGACGGCGCGCATCGGCGTCGCCCTCGGCGCCGAGCCGTTGACCTTCGCCGGCCTCGCGGGAATGGGTGACCTGGTCGCGACCTGCTCGTCGCCGCTGTCACGTAACCGAACGTTCGGTGAGGACCTGGGGCGCGGCTTGTCGGTGGAACAGGTCATCGCCAAGACCAAGCAGACCGCTGAAGGCGTGAAGTCGTGCCGCTCGATCCTCGACCTCGCCCGCAAGCACGGCGTTGCGGCACCGATCACCGAGCACGTCGTCAAAGTCGTTGACGAAGGCATCTCGGTGCCTGACATGCTGGCCTCGTTGCTGGCGAGCGCCCCGAAGCATGAGCAGGACGCCGATGTCTGACCGAAGTCGTGCCTGACCTTCCGTCCAACCTGCCGATCTTCGACCCGCGCACCGATGCGGGTACGGCCGAAGCAACGCGCGCCGTCCACGCACCC
Organism: Mycobacteriales bacterium; assembly: GCA_035545175.1. Lineage (GTDB taxonomy): Bacteria > Actinomycetota > Actinomycetes > JAFAQI01 > JAFAQI01 > DASZTV01. The sequence goes on along the minus strand of DASZYY010000166.1, from coordinate 2,476 downwards.
CGGCCCGACTTCAGCGCGGTGCGACCGCTGGGCCTGCCGACCTATCGCACGGCGGCGTACGAGTTCGCCACGACGCAGCAGTACGTCGACGTACTCGGTGACCGCGCCCCGGGCTACAGCTACAGCCGCATCGACAACCCGACCGTCGACGCGTTCGCGCTCGGGTTCGCCTCACTGGAAGGCCACGGCCTTGACCACCCGGTCGCCGCACAGGCGTTCGCCTCCGGCATGGCGGCCATCTCGACGATCTTCTTGACGTTGTGCCGTGCCGGTTCGCACGTCGTCGCGCCTGCCGCGGTGTACGGCGGGACCTACGGACTCCTCGAGCACGTGATGCGCCGGTTCGGTGTCGAGGCGACCTTCGTCGACGTCACCGACGCCGACGATGTCCGCGCCGCGCTGCGGGACGACACCGCCCTCGTGTGGGCCGAGACGATCGCCAACCCGACGACAGCGGTCGCCGACATCGAAGGTCTCGCCACTGTCTGCCGCGACGCCGGCATTCCGTTGTGCGTCGACAGCACATTCGCGCCGCCGCCGGTCTGCCGCCCACTGGCGTGGGGCGCGGACCTGGTGATGCACTCCGCGACGAAGTACATCGGAGGTCACTCCGACGTGACCGGTGGCGTGGTGGTCGGCGACGTCGACCTCGTTGCCGCGGTCCGCAAGTCGCGCATCGACCTCGGCGGCAGCCTCGCGCCGGACGAGGCCTTCCTGCTGCATCGCGGCCTTGCCACGCTGCCGCTTCGCGTCGCCCGTCACTGCGAGACAGCCGCGCGGGTGGCGGAGGCGATGTCCGACCACCCTGCGGTGGAGCGCGTCGACTACCCCGGTCTCACCGAGCATCCGCAGCACGCGCTTGCCGGCAAGCTCTTCGAGTCTGGCCCGCAAGGGCCTCGCTACGGCGGGATCGTGACCATCACGCCGCGCGGGGGGCGCGAGGCCGGGTTCGCCCTCGCGGACCGGCTCAAGGTCGGCGAGGTGGCCACGAGCCTGGGCGGCGCGCACACGGTGGTGAGCCACGTCGCCTCCACCACGCACCGCCAGCTCGACGACGCCGCGCTGGCCGCCGCGGGCATCGGGCCGGCCGCGGTCCGGTTCTCGATCGGCCTCGAGGACCCCGACGACCTGATCAAGGACATCCGGCAGGCCCTGAGCTGAGACGGCGGCGTTAAGCAGTGCCGGCCTGAGCCGGGGTTGGGGCCCCCGGCTCAAATCTGCGCGAAGCGCAGCAGAACACGCGTCGGAACCGGACATCCGACACTCCCGGCACTACAGTCACCCCATGCCAGGCCGTCGCCGGGCCGTGTTCACGGCTGTCACGGTGGGGCTGGCTCTTGCCTTCACCCCGATCGCGGCCTCTGCCGACCCGCCCCCAGGGCCGACCGCGGGTCAGGTCGCGGCGAGCAAGGCAGCGGTCGCCCAGCGCGAGCAGGACGTCGCGAGCGCCGCCGCCGCACTCGGCTCCGCGCAGGCCCGCTTCGAACGTCTGAGCAACGCCGCCGAGGTGGTGGTCGAGAAGTACGACGAGGCCCAGGTGAAGCTCGCTGCCGCGCAGCGGGCCGCCGACACCGCACAGCGCGTGCTCGCGGCCGCCACCCGGCAGGCCAACAAGGCGCAGCGCGACGCCTCCCGGCTCGCCCTCACCGAGTACGAGTCCGGCGGGATCTCGGCCATCAACGCCTTCCTCGCCCCGGGCGGCCCCAAGGCCCTCATTCGCCGGGTCGGGGCGCTGGACGCGATCTCGGTGAGCCAGCACCGGACACTGACGAAGCTCAACGCAACCGCGGCGTACCGCGCCGCGGTTGCCCACCAGGCAGACCGGGTCGCCGCGACGGCGAAGAGCGCGGCGGCTGCGGCAGCGAAAGCAAAGGCCGCGGCGGAGTCCGCGGCGCTCCAGCAGCAGAAGGTTCTCAACGGGCTGAAGAGCAAGCAGGCGCACTTCGACGAGTTGCTGGCACAGGCCAAGGCAAAGTCGTCCCGGCTGCAGCGGGAACGGATCGAGGCGCTCGCTCGCCAGCGCGCTGCCGCGGCGGCTGCGGAATCCGAGCCGCCGGCCAGCGGGCCGAGCCCGTACGCCAACACGACCGGAAACCTCAACGGCACGGTCTCCGCCTCGACCGCTGCGGCCGCGGTGCGGGAGGCCGAGTCACAGATCGGCAAGCCCTACCAGTGGGGAGCGGCCGGTCCGGACACCTACGACTGCTCCGGTCTCACGATGTGGTCATACGCCCAGGTCGGCGTTCACATGGACCACTGGACCGGCTACCAGTGGAACGAGGGCGGCCACGTCGCGAAGAGCGACCTGCGCGCCGGTGACCTCGTGTTCTTCGCCTACAACACCTCGGATCCGAACACCATCCATCATGTGGGCATGTACATCGGCAACGGGCAGATGGTCGAGGCGCCGTACACGGGTGCGAACGTGCGGATCAGTAGCGCCTTCCGGAGCGACTACATCGGCGCCGTGCGCCCC
>DASZYY010000165.1:0-7983 GCA_035545175.1 Mycobacteriales bacterium | reverse complement strand
CAACCCGGCGGTCTACGGGCAGCCGCTGACGTTCACCGCGACCACGTCGAGCCCGCTGACGACGACGGGCAACGTGCAGTTCAACATCGACAGCATCGACGTCGGCTCGCCCGTGGCGCTCAACTCCAGCGGCACCGCGTCGTACTCGCCGAGCACTCCCCTCGCGGTCGGCACGCACACGGTCAAGGCGACGTATGCGGGCGACTCGAACCACAACACGGCGACCGCGACGATGGCCTCGGTGCAGACGATCAACAAGGCCAGCACGAGCACGGCCGTCGCCGTCTCCGGCGACACGATCACCGCGACGGTGAGCCCGGTGTCCCCGGCAACCGGCACGCCGACCGGCACGGTGTCGTTCACCGTGGGCGGCGTCTCGGCCGGCAGCGCGCCGCTGACCAGCGGGGTCGCGACCATCACCGGTTCGAACGTCGGCAACCAGGCGGTGTCGGCGGGCTACGCCGGTGACACCAACTACCTGGCGTCGACCGGCAACCGCGCGCCGATCGGCCCTACGGTCAAGACGCACCTGTCCAGCGCGCACCCGAAGCACAACGGGTGGTACCGGTCCCCGGTCACCGTGTCGTTCACGTGCACCCCGAACACCGCGCCGCTGTCGAACGGGTGCCCGAGCCCGGTCGTCAAGTCGCACAACGGGGCCGGCCAGTCGGTCACCCGGACCGTCACCGCGACCGACGGCGGGAGCACGACGGTCACGGTCTCGCCGATCAACATCGACCAGGTGAGGCCGACGCTGACCGTGAAGCGCAAGGCCAACGGCAAGCTGGTCTGCCACGCCCACGACACCCTGTCCCACGGCGCCACGTGCTCGGTTCACCACACGACCACGACGGTCAACGGAGTTCGGACGGTCAAGTGGCGCGCTGTCGCCCACGACAAGGCCGGCAACACCAGGCACAAGCACGGCAAGTTCACCGGCTGAGCGCGCCGCCGTACGATCGGCTCCGATGAGCAGCCAGCCACCGGAGCCGAGGCGCAGGATCGACCCGATGGTCGGCGTCACGGCCTTGGTTGCGGTCGGCCTGCTCGTGGCCGCGATCCACCACCCGCGGGCCGGGATGTGGGTGGTGTGCGCCGCGCTGGCCGCCGGAGCGGTCCTGCGGCTGGTCCTGCGTGAGCGCGATGCCGGGTCGCTCGTCGTCAGGGTCCGCCGGGTCGACGTCGCCGTGATGGCGGGGCTGGCGGTCGCGCTCGGCGTCCTCGCCGCCGTCACCCCGTTCCCCAGCGGCAAGGGCTAGTGGCCGCTGCACTAACCTCGTTGCGGGCCGGACAACCCGGGCCGACGATCGCAGGAGCCTGAATGACCACCCACGAGGTGACCCTGATTCCCGGTGACGGGACCGGTCCCGAGCTCACCGAGGCAACCCGACGAGTGCTGGAGGCTGCGGCCGCCACCGTCGGCTCGTCGTTCACCTGGGACACCCAGGAAGCCGGCATCGACATCATGGAGACGGCGGGGACGCCGCTTCCGGACGCCACGCTCGAGTCGGTCCGTCGTACCGGCCTGGCCATCAAGGGCCCGATCACGACGCCGATCGGCACCGGCTTCCGCTCGGTCAACGTGGCGCTGCGCTACGAGCTCGACCTGTACGCCTGCGTGCGCCCCTGCAAGAGCTACGAGGGGATGCGCACCCGCTTCGACCACGTCGACGTCGTGATCGTGCGCGAGAACACCGAGGACCTGTACGCCGGCATCGAGTACGAAGCCGGCACCCCCGAGGCCGAGAAGGTCATCGACTTCCTCAACCCGCTGCAGGACAAGAAGATCCGGGCCGGCTCCGGCCTGTCGATCAAGCCGATGAGCGAGTTCGGGTCCGAGCGGATCATTCGCTACGCCTTCGAGTACGCGCGCAGCAACGGGCGCAAGCGGGTCCACTGCGTGACGAAGTCCAACATCATGAAGTACACCGACGGGCTGTTCCTGGCCGTCTTCCGCGAGGTCGCCAAGGACTACCCGGACATCGAGCCGTGGGAGAACCTGGTCGACGCGACCTGCATGGGTCTGATCCAGCGTCCCGAGGAGTGGGACGTCCTGGTGCTGCCGAACCTGTACGGCGACATCCTGTCCGACCTCACCGCGGGCATGGTCGGCGGTCTCGGAGTCGCGCCTGGCGCCAACATCGGCGCCAACGCCGCGGTGTTCGAGGCCACGCACGGCTCAGCGCCGAAGTACAAGGGTCAGAACAAGGTCAACCCGACCGCGATGATCCTGTCCGGCGAGATGATGCTGCGCCACATCGGTGAGACCGTCGCCGCCGACAACCTCGAGCGCGCGGTCTCCGAGGTCATTGCCGAGGGCAAGAGCGTCACCTACGACCTCAAGCCGCACCGCGACGACCCGACCGCGGTCGGCACGTCGCAGTACGCCGACGCGATCATCGAACGTCTCGAAGGGATGAAGTCCTAGTCATGGGCAAGACCGTCACCGTTGTGGGGGCAGGGTTCTACGGGTCGACGACCGCGCAGCGGCTCGCCGAGTACAACATCTTCGACACCGTCTACCTGACGGACATCCTCGAGGGTCGTCCGGAAGGACTCGCGCTCGACCTGAACCAGTCGCGCCCGATCGAGGGCTTCGAGACGAAGGTCGTCGGGGTCACCACCGGTGCCGACGGCTCGGGCTACGACAAGACCGCCGGCTCCGACATCGTCGTCATCACGGCGGGCCTGCCGCGCAAGCCCGGCATGAGCCGTATGGACCTCATCGAGACCAATGCCAAGATCGTGCGTCAGGTCGCCGAGCAGGTCGCCAAGCACTCGCCGAACGCGGTCGTGATCGTCGTGTCCAACCCGCTCGACGAGATGACCGCGCTCGCCGCCAACGTCACCGGCTTCCCCAAGGAGCGGGTGATCGGCCAGGCCGGAATGCTCGACACCGCGCGCTTCACCAACTTCGTCGCCGAGGCCGCGGGCGTCGACGTCGCATCGGTCACCACGCTGACGCTCGGCTCGCACGGCGACACGATGGTTCCGGTGCCGAGCGCCTGCTCGGTCAACGGCAAGCCGCTGTCCGAGGTGCTGGACCAGGCGAAGATCGACGAGCTGGTCGACAAGACCCGTAACGGCGGCGCCGAGGTCGTGGCGCTGCTCAAGACCGGGTCGGCGTTCTACGCGCCGTCGGCGGCCGCCGCGCGCATGGCCAAGGCCGTCGCCGAGGACAGCGGCGCGGTCATGCCGGTCTGCACCTGGGTCGACGGCGAGTACGGCATCTCCGGGGTCTACCTCGGCGTAGAGGCCGAGCTCGGGGCGGGCGGGGTGCGCCGGGTCGTGGAGCGCGATCTCTCCGACACCGAGAAGGCCGGCCTGCTCGAGGCAGCCGAGGCGGTTCGCGCCAAACAGGCTGACGTCGCCAATCTCTGAGCGCCGGACGGATTCGCCATGACCTGGTGGCTCAGCCTCGTCGTGGTGCTGCTGTTGATCCTCGTCGAGGCGGTGTTCGTCGCGAGCGAGATGGCGCTCGTGACGCTGCGCGAGGGCCAGGTCACCACGCTCGCCAGCAAAGGCAGGCGCGGTGAGCGGCTCGCCTCGCTGGTGTCGGATCCCAATCGGTTCCTGTCGGCCGTCCAGATCGGGGTGACGACGACCGCGCTGCTGTCGAGTGCGTTCGGCGCGGTGACGTTGTCGCACTCGTTGTCCGACGAGCTGCGCAGCGCCGGCATGGGCAAGGGCCTGGCCGACGTCGTCGGCTTCCTCGGCGTGACGCTGCTGATCGCCTACGTGACGCTAGTCGTGGGCGAGCTCGCGCCCAAGCGGCTCGCGCTGCAACGCGCCGCCGGTACGGCGAGTGCGGTCGCCCCGACCCTCGACCGGTTCGCCGCCGCCATGCGCCCGGTCATCTGGTTGCTGTCGCGATCCACCGACGTCGTCGTGCGGCTGCTCGGTGGCGACCCGTCGCTGAACCGCGAGGAGATCACCGAAGGCGAGCTGCGCGATCTCGTCACCGGGCACGGCGCGCTGTCCCGCGAGGAGCGCCGGCTGATCGACGAGGTGTTCGAGGCCGGCGATCGGCAGCTTCGCGAGATCATGGTTCCTCGCACCGAGGTCGAGTTCTTCGACGCCGGCTGGTCGCTGACCAAGGCGACGAGGACGGCACACGACTCGCCGCACAGCCGGTTTCCCGTCGTACGCGGGTCGCAGGACGACGTCGTCGGGTTCATCCACGTCCGTGACCTGTTTCGTCCGCCGACCGGCCAGCGGCGTGGCGTGAAGGTCGGCGACCTGGTCCGCGAGGTCCCGATGGTGCCGTCGACCAAGCGCGTGCTCGCCGCCATGTCGGAGATGCGCCGTTCCGGGGACCATCTGGCCGTCGTCGTGGACGAGTACGGCGGTACCGCCGGCATCGTCACCCTCGAGGACCTGATCGAGGAGCTCGTCGGCGACATCCGCGACGAGTACGACGCTGACGACGACGAGGCGCGGCAGCTGCGCGGCGGTGACATCGAAGTCGACGGGCTGATGAACCTCGACGACTTCGCCGATGCGGTCGGGGTGGAGCTGACGGACGGACCGTATGAGACCGTTGCCGGCGCCCTCGTCGCGACGCTCGGCCGGCTGCCCAAGGTCGGGGACGCGGTGGAGATCGACGGTGTTCGGCTCAAGGCCACAAAGCTCGACGGACGCCGTGTGGCGAAAATTCGGGTGACGGTTATCGGGAGAATGGACGCATGAGCGCGCCAGCGGGGGATTCCAAGCAGCGGGTGCTGTCGGGCATCCAGCCGACGGCGGACTCGTTCCACCTGGGCAACTACCTGGGTGCGGTGCGCAACTGGGTGCCGTTGCAGGACAGCCACGACGCCTTCTACTGCGTCGTGGACCTGCACGCCATCACCAACCCTCACGACCCGGTGGCGTTGCGCCGCCGTACCCGCCTGGCGGCCGCGCAGCTTCTCGCGGCCGGGCTCGACCCTGACCGGTGCGCGTTGTTCGTGCAGAGCCACGTCCCGCAGCACGCCGAGCTGGCCTGGGTGATGGAGTGCATCACCGGGTTCGGCGAGGCGAGCCGGATGACGCAGTTCAAGGACCGCACCGCCCGGTACGGCAGCGACAAGGTCGGGGTCGGTGTGTTCACCTACCCGATCCTGCAGGCGGCCGACATCCTGCTCTACCAGGCGAACGCAGTGCCGATCGGCGAGGACCAGCGCCAGCACATCGAGCTCACCCGTGACCTCGCGCAGCGGTTCAACAGCCGGTTCGGCGACACCTTCGTCATTCCGGACGCGCTCATCGTCAAGGAGACCGCGAAGATCGTCGACCTCGCCGACCCGACGTCGAAGATGAGCAAGTCGAGTGAGTCCCAGGCCGGCGTGCTCGACATCCTCGAGGAGCCCGCCTCGCTCACGAAGAAGATCAAGCGGGCGGTGACGGACACCGGTTCCGAGGTTCGTTTCGACCCGGAGCAGCAGCCCGGCGTGAGCAACTTGCTCACGATCCAGTCGACGCTGTCCGGGGTTCCGGTCGCAGAGCTCGTGGCGTCCTACGCCGGACGCGGCTACGGCGACCTCAAGGGCGAGGTCGCCAAGACCGTGGTCGACTACCTCGCGCCGATCCGCGAGCAGACCCAGAAGTGGCTCGCCGACGAGGACGCTCTCGACGGCGTGCTCGCTGCCGGTGCGGCGCGAGCTCGCGAGGTTGCGACCGCGACGCTGGCGGCGGCCTACGACGCAGTCGGGTTCCTGCCGGCGCGATGACCGAGGTCGGCGAGACCCGCAAGATCGGCGTCGCGGTCGGGATTCCCGAGCCGTTCGGCGCCGAGCTGCAGGGGTGGCGGGAGCGGCTCGGTGATCCCAACGCGCTGCGGATCGTGCCGCACGTCACGCTGCTTCCGCCGACCACGGTCGGCAGCGGTGCGCTGCCGGAGATCGAGGAGCACCTGCGCCGGGTTGCCGCGCGGTTCCGTCCCTTCGACATCCGGCTGCGCGGGTCGGCGACGTTCCTGCCGGTGTCGTCCGTGGTGTTCGTGCCCCTCGTCCAGGGCATCGCTGAGTGTGAGCAGATCGAGGTTCAGGTGCGATCGGGTCCACTGACGCGCGCGCTCGACTACTCGTATCACCCGCACGTCACGGTGGCGCACGACCTGCCGGACGACGCGTTGTATCGCGCGTTGCACGAGCTCTCCGGGTATGACGCGCAGTTCCAGGTCTGGGGGTTCTCGCTGTTCGAGCAGGGACCGGATCTGCACTGGCGGCCGCAACGCGACTTCGCGTTCTCCTCGGGCGGGCTGCCTGGTCCGCCGGAGGAGCGGTTCGCCCGCACCGACGAAGGTTGGTAGATACCCCACGAACTTTTCTCGCTCCGCTCGAGAACTCCGCGGGGACCCGGAAAAGAGAGGCACATTGAACGTTTCCGCGGCTCAGGCTCGGCTCGATGCCTACCAGCAGCGCCGTCCCTGGTTGGCGTTCCCGGTCGCGGTGTTGGTCAAGTTCGGTGAGGACTCCTCGGCCAACCTTGCCGTCGTCATCACCTACTACGCGTTCTTCTCGGTCTTCCCGCTGTTGCTCGCGCTGGCGTCGGTGTTGGGGTTCGTGCTGTCCGGACATCCGGGCTGGCAGACGAAGATCGAGGACTCGGCGTTGAAGAACCTTCCGCTGGTGAAGGGCTCGCCGCTGCCGCACCACGGCAGCGTCATCGCCGTCGTCATCGGCCTGGTGCTCGCGACGTACAGCGGGCTCGGCGTTGCGAAGGCAGCAGGGCAGGCGGCCGACACGGTGTACGGAGTGGGACGCCGCGAGCAACCCAACCTGCTGCGCAAGAACCTGCATGCGTTGCGCACCGTGCTGGTCGGGGGGCTCGGACTGATTCTGACGACGGCCGTCGCGGGAACGGTGACCAGCGGCCACGCGCTCGGCATTCCGGTCGGCTGGGGGCTGACCATTGCCGGCATCGCGGTGACGGTGGCGTTGAACACCGCGCTGTTCGCCGTGGTGTTCCGCTGGCTGACCGTCCGGGACCTGACGGTGCGAGACGTGCTTGCCGGTGCGGCTTTCGCCGCCACCGTGCTGGCGCTGCTGCAGGCCGGGTCGGCCGCGCTGATCTCACACAAGCTGCGCCACGTGTCAGCGACGTACGGGTCGTTCGGATCCGTGATCGTGCTGCTGTCGTGGATCTACCTGCAGGCACAGGTCGTCCTGCTCGCCGAACAGGTGAACGTCGTAAGGCAGGAGCATCGGTGGCCCCGCTCGATCGTCACGCGCTAGCGGCGCGCACCTTGTCGGCCTGCGGGCCCTTCTGACCCTGGGTGACCTCGAACTCGACGCGCTGGCCCTCTTCGAGGGTCTTGTAGCCGTCCATCTCGATGGCGCTGTAGTGAACGAAGACGTCACTTCCGCCGTCCACGGCGATGAAGCCGTAGCCCTTTTCGCCGTTGAACCACTTAACTGTGCCTTGCGCCACAACTACCCCAGATGCTCGATCCTCGCCCCGGTATGGAGCAGATTGCCGGGGACAATACACGTCTGACCAGCGTGTCGAAATAGGGGCAACTGGCCCGCTATCCGCTCAGATCGGCGGCAGCTTCAGCCGTGACGTGGGGCGCTTCGGCATGATGCGCCGGATCGCGGTCATGCCGGCGGCGAACGCCGTGACCATCACGATGAGCGTCTCGATCATCGGTCCGGTGCGGCTCTTGTCTGCGATTGGTGCAACCGTTGCCGCCGCGACGGTTGAGGTCTGGGGTGGCACGGGTTGCTTGGGGGGGAGCGGTTGCACGAGCTCGCCGACGGGAGTGACCTTGCCGTTGGCCTTGAAGCCCCAGTTCAGCAAGGCGCGCGCCATCGGCGCCCAGTCGGGATAGCCGTGCATCAGCGACACCAGAATCGTCTGGCCGTGCCGCCGCGCCGCGCCGACGTACGTCGCCTGCGCCGCAACCGTGTAGCCGTTCTTCCCGCCGATGTCGCCGCGGTAGGTCGTCAGCAGGTCGTTGTGGCTCTGGATCTGGAAGTGCTTGTGGTGTGCCGCCGGGATCAC
>DASZYY010000164.1:0-5750 GCA_035545175.1 Mycobacteriales bacterium | reverse complement strand
GCCTCGGCCAAGAACGGGCCGGGGCGGGTCGGCGGGTCGGTGCAGATCGCCGGGGTCACCGTCAACGACGGTGATGTCGTCGTCGCCGACGCGGACGGGGTCGTGGTCTGGCCGGCCGCCGACGTCGCGGCGCTGCTGGCCAAGGCCGAGGCGAAGCAGCGTGCCGACGAAGAGCGGCTGGCCGCGCTCACCGCGCAATGACCGTGTAGTGCTCGCCCGCTATCGCGAGGTCCTGCGGGAGCCGCACGTCGCGCGGCTGCTGGCGACGGCGCTCATCGGCCGGATGCCGCAGGGCATGTCGACCCTCGCGATCCTCCTGCTGTTGACGCCGAAGTTCGGCTACGGCAAGTCGGGTCTCGCCGCCGGGCTGGCGGTCGCCACCTCCGGGGCATCCAACGTCCTGATCGCCCGCGCCGTCGACCGGGTCGGCGCCCGTATCGTCCTCGCCCCGGCGGCCACGGCGTACGCCGCGCTGGCCGTCGTCCTGGCGCTTATCGCGCGAGGCAGCTACTCGACCGACCTCGTGGTTTGTGCGTTGCTGGGCGTCGCGGCCGCGCCGGTCTCGTCGGTGTCGCGGGCGACCTGGCCACGGCTGCTGGGTCCGGAACGCGCCCAGGTGCTCTACGGCCTGGAGGCCACCGCGCAGGAGCTCGTCTTCATTGCCGGTCCGGCACTGGTTGCGCTCGTCGCCGGGTCGGTCAGTGCTCGAGCCGCGCTGATCCTCAGTGGGAGCCTCGGGCTGGTCGGGGTCGTCGGCTTCGTCAGCGCGCCGGCGTTCGCCTCGGTTGCCCCGCCGCGCCACCCTGCCGAGCCGCGGGTGCCGGTGCTGCGCTCGCGGGTCCTCAACTACGCCGCGGTCGGCGCTGCCCTGACGACCGGGTTCTCGATGACCGAGATCGCCACGGTGGCGTTCGTCAGCGGGCGGCACGCCACGGCCGCCTCCGGTGTGGTGCTCGCGGTGTGGAGTGCCGGGTCGCTGTTCGGCGGCCTCGCGCTCGGAGCCGGTCTCACCCGGGTCACCGACCGGGCGCTGTCGATCGGCGTGACGCTGGTCGGGATCGGACTGGCCCTGGGTTCCGTCGCGCCGGGCAAGGTCGGCTTGGCGGTGATCCTGTTCGCGGGGTCCACCGCAACCGCACCCGCGCTCGCCCGCCTGTACACGCGGATGGGCGCGGTCGCGCCGAGTGGGGCTGCCACCGAGGCCTTCGGCTGGCTGTCCGTGGGCTTCCAGATCGGCTCGTCGTTCGGTGCGGCGCTTGGCGGTCTCTGCGTCGACGGCCTGGGACCGCGGGCCACGTTCGCGATCGCGGGCGGCGCGGCGCTGACGAGCCTGCTCGCGATCCGTTGGCGCCGGGTAGCGTCGTACGGTGCCGACCGACAAGCTGCCGATCAAGATGCTGCACGACCGCGTCCTGGTCAGTCTCGACGCTGAGGCGGCGGAGCGGCGCTCGACCGGCGGGATCGTGATCCCGGCGACCGCGAAGATGGGCAACCGGCTGGCGTGGGCCGAGGTCGTGGCGGTCGGCCGCTCGGTGCGCACGATGGAGGTCGGCGACCGGGTGCTGTTCGACCCGGAGGACCGCGCCGAGGTCGAGCTGCACGGGGCCGGCTACATCCTGCTGCGGGAGCGGGACATCCACGCCGTCGCCGCTGAGCGGATCGAGGACACCGAAGCCGCACCCGGCCTCTACCTGTAGCGGCAGGAGTCGCGCAAAGGCGCGACGAAGACCATTCGCATGCGCCGCGCACTTTCGCTCTGCACCGTTGTTGCCGTTGCCTTCCCGCTGTACGCCGCGAGCGCGGCACCAGCGGCGCAGGCGAAGCCGGCGACGAGCCATTGGGTCAACCACGATCAGGACGACTGGAGCGGCTGGGCCGGCCAGGCTCCGGCGGACGCGCTGACCAACCCGCAGGGCTGCGATCCGATCGACCCGGCGCAGTGCATGCTGCCGTACCCGAACGACTGGTTCACCTCCAGCGATCCCACGAGCGCGACCGGCCGGCGGCTGAACCTGAACCCGCTCGCGATGCCGCGCAGCGTCGCCGGCGTACCGATCGTGCCGACGGCCTGGAACACCAGCGACGGGTTCAGTGCGGGCTCGGAGATCCTCACCGTCGTCCCCGGCATGACCCAGAACGCGGACCTGGCGGCATCCCGGCTGCCGACCGACATCAACCTCGCCGTGAACGACGCCTCGAATCTCGGGGTGGTGCTGTTCGATGCGACGACCGGCCGCAGGTGGCCGGTGTGGGCCGAGATCGACCACTACACGAACGAGGCCGGTCTGGTTCCGGCGGGTACGACGAGCCCGGTCCAGCAGGACCTGATGATCCACCCGGCGATGAACCTGCTCGACGGGCACCGCTACGTCGTCGGGCTTCGCCACCTGGAGACCGACAGCGGGCAGGTTGCGCCGCAGTCGTCGGGCTTTGCGGCGTACGTGCAGGACTACCGCAACCACACGAACGGCGGCGATCCGCGCTCGGAGCACATGGCCGGTGTTTTCGACGACCTGAAGGAGGCCGGCTGGAAGGTCTCGTCGAACCCGAACGACCTGTTCCTGGCGTGGGACTTCACGACCGCGTCGTCGCAGAACGTCGCGGGGCGGCTGCTCGCGATCCGCGACGACGCCTTCGAGCAGCTCGGCATGACCAAGGCGCAGATCGACGCCGGCAAGCTCACCGGCCGCGCGCCGTCGTTCACGGTCACGTCGGTCACCAACTACACGCCGAAGCAGAACCCGGAGATCGCCCGTGAGATCCACGGCACGATCACGGTGCCCTGCTACATCACGCCCACCTGCTCACCGCCGGTGAAGTGTGAGCAGATCCCGGAGAGCCCGATCGACGACTGCCCGTCGCCGGGTCAGTTCGCCTACAAGGATCCAACCGATCCCGACTCCGAGCCGATGCAGGCGCCGGGCGGTCAGACCTACGACGCGGCCTTCACCTGCAACGTCGGACAGACCGGCTTCCGGTCCGGGCGCATGTACCGCCCGGTCGAGTACGGCCACGGCTTGTTCGGCAGCCGCAGCGAGGTCGGCTCCTCGCCGCAGCGCGAGATGGCGAACCGCAAGGGGATGCTCTACTGCGCGGTCAACTGGTTCGGCTTCGCGAACGCTGACGTGCCGAACGCGGTCCTGGCGCTGTCGAACCTCTCGGTCTTCCCGATCCTCGCTGACCGCACGCTGCAGGGCGAGCTCGACTTCCTCTACCTCGCGCGGCTGATGATCCATCCGAAGGGCTTCGCCTCGAACGCTGCGTTCAAGCGCGGCGGGAAGACGTTCATCAACCTGCACGACGGCGTCTACTACGACGGCAATAGCCAGGGCGGGATCTACGGCGGGACGGTCTGCGCGGTCTCGATCGACGTCCGTCACTGCTCTCTGGGTGTCCTCGGCATGGACTACCCGCTGCTGCTGCCCCGGTCGGTCGACTACGTGGCGACGCGCAGCCTCGACCAGGCCGGCGTCGACTACCTCAACTCGGTGTTGCAGGATCCGACGAGCTTCGACCCGACCGGCGTCATCGACTACGTCGGGTACTCCAACATCCTCGACACGTTCTACCCGGAGCAGGCGCAGCGGCAGCTGACGCTCGACATCCTGTCGACGTTGTGGGATCGCGACGACCCGGACGGCTACGCCGGCCACATGACGTCGACAGCGGTGGGCGGGCTGCTGCGCGACTGCACGGGGCTGGGCGCCGTACCGGTTGCGAAGGTGAACAAGACCTGCCCGGTCGCGACGCCCGACCACCACGTCCTGCTGCAGGTCGCGTGGGGTGACCACCAGGTCGCGAACATCACCGCGTTCGACGAGGCGCGCACGATCGGCGCTCGCGCGGTGGGACTGCCCGCGACGTCGAACAAGATCGGCAGTGGTGACGCGTTGCTTGCGAGTCGCCGCTGCAGCCACGAGCCGCACGGCAACCGGGTCAACGACCCGGTCGACGGCAACTACTGCTGGAAGGCGTCATCGGTCTTCTGGAACATCAACCCGATCAAGAGCTACCCGTACGACGGGTCGGCGATCGTGATCTTCGACGGCGGGGCCGACAGCGTCGCGCTGCCGTTCGCGACCGACCCGCCGCCGCCGTCCGATGTCCCGCAGCCGGACACGGCGACCAACCATGACCCGCACGAAGGGCCGCGGCGGGCTTGCGCCGCGCAGGACCAGAAGGGCGCGTTCTTCCATGTCAAGCACGGCTACGTGACGGCACCCAAGCAGCAGTTCACGAACGGCCACAAGCCGGCGGGCCCGCCGTACTTCGACGGGAACTTCAACGGCGTGTGCTCACTGCCGTAGGCAGCAGGAGCGCAGCCGTAGGCAGCAGGAGCGCAGCCGTAGGCAGCCGTACCTACGGCGTGAGCTGCGGCCAGGTCGCGGCGAACCCGGGATGCAGGTCGAGGGCTTCGACGGCCTCGCGGGCCACCCAGCGCATCTCGGCGGTCTCGCGGCTGCGCGGTTTTGCGTTCAGCGGCGTCGCGATGGTGGCGATCACGGTCCAGTAGGACCAGCCGCCGTGGTCGTCGTGGTGCACCCGTTCGACGGTGACGCCCTCGAGGGTCATCTCGACCTCTTCGGCGAGCTCGCGCAGTGCGGCGTCCTCCGGAGACTCCCAGGACGCCTTCGCGCCGCCGGGTACCCCCCAGGTGCCGCCGTGGTGGGTCCACCAGGCGCGCTTCTGCAGCAGTACCTGGTCGGCGCCCCCGTCGCTGACGGCGCGCAGGAGCAGTCCCGCGGCGCCGTGACGGCCCCAGTGCTGGTGCCCAGCGCTGCAGGTCGTCCAGCCGTCGCCGTCGACGAGTCGCCCCACCACGCTTCCAGTGTGCGGTGTCCGCCGGGAACGCGCGCGGCCGGTTCGCTGTTGTGCATGGTGTCCCGCTCCGGAGAGGATTCACCCGTGCTGTTCACCAAGCAGAAGACGACCATGGTTTCCGCCGACGATGCGCTGGCCGGCCGCGACTCGCGCCCGTTCGCAATCACCAACCGTCACTTCGTCCTCGGTACGCCGATCGAGCCGCCGTACCCCGGCACGGTCGAGGTCGCGTACTTCGGGATGGGGTGCTTCTGGGGCGCGGAACGTCTGTTCTGGCAGCTCGACGGCGTCGTCTCGACGGCGGTCGGGTACCAGGGCGGCCACACCCCGAACCCGACGTACGAAGAGGTCTGCTCCGCCCGCACCGGTCACACCGAGGTCGTGAAGGTCGTCTATGACCCCGCGAAGATCTCCTACGCCGACCTGCTGAAGGTGTTCTGGGAGAGCCATGACCCGACGCAGGGGATGCGCCAGGGCAACGACGTCGGCACGCAGTACCGCTCCGCCATCTACACCACGACGGAAGAGCAGGCGAAGGAAGCCGCCGAGTCGCGCGAGCTGATGAACCCGTCGTTCAAGTCAGCGGGGTACGGCGACATCACCGCCGAGATCGCGCCCGCGGGGGAGTTCTACTACGCGGAGGACTACCACCAGCAGTACCTCGCGAAGAACCCGAACGGTTACTGCGGGATCAGCGGCACCGGCGTCAGCTGCCCGGTCGGAAAGGCGACCGCGAGCGACCAGTAACCGGCGCGCTCGCTCGCATGTGACATAGGTGTTGTGACACCTCGCACGCATGTCACATAGGGGCTGCGAATCGCGACACCTGTGTGACATGCGCGTCGCATTCTGCGACATCTATGTGACATACGAGTGCGAGCGATATGTGATGCTCTGCTCCGTTCCTCGCCGGGACCGTTCGAAGGGTT
>DASZYY010000163.1:0-4640 GCA_035545175.1 Mycobacteriales bacterium | reverse complement strand
GCAGCGGGCCAGCGAAATGCAACCGGAAGCATCAGCCGCGCCCCGGTCATTGCGGGTCTTGCTCTTGCCCGCAGCGCCGGACCTACCGGAGGTAGTCGGCGAAAGCCTGCTCGGCGTCGCGCATCAGGTTGACCGCGGCTTCCGGAATCCGGATCACGTAGTCACGTGCCGGCTCGACGAGGTCGATGACGCGAGCGGCGGCCTGCTTCGGCACCCCGAACGCCGCAGCCGGAATCGCCCGAGCGTCAGCGACCAGGTCCGCGAGGGTGCCGGTGCCATGCTCGAGCGCTGCGTGTCGCGCTCCACGCGCCATCGTGCTGAGGGCCATGAGCCGGACGCTATGGGTGACCCGTGAGTAACGGAAGCCTTACTCATCGGTAGTTTCTGCGACGTGCGTATTGCCGTAAGCGGATCGATTGCCACTGATCACCTGATGTCCTTCGCCGGGCGGTTCTCGGAGCAGCTCCTGCCCGACCAGCTCGACAACGTCTCGGTGTCGTTCCTGGTCGACGACCTCGACGTACGGCGCGGGGGAGTCGCGGCCAACATCTGCTTCGGCCTCGGCATCCTGGGCCTTCGGCCGGTCATCGTGGGCGCCGTCGGCGCCGACTTCGGGGAGTACCGCGAGTGGCTCGAGCGCCACGGCGTGGACATGGCCGGCCTCGCGGTCTCGGCCAGCCGGCACACCGCCCGGTTCGTCTGCACCACCGACGCCGACCAGAACCAGATCGCCTCGTTCTACCCCGGCGCGATGAGCGAGTCAGCCGCGATCGACCTCGGCACGCTCGGCGACCTGGACCTGGTCGTGATCAGCCCGACCGCGCCGGACGCGATGGTCGCCCACGCGGCGTACTGCCGTAACAACGGCATCCCGTTCGCCGCCGACCCCTCCCAGCAGCTCGCCTCGCTCGAGGCGGACGCCATCACCGCGCTGCTCGACGGCGCCCAGATCCTGTTCAGCAACGCCTACGAGGCTGCCCTGCTCGAGAGCAAGACCGGGTTGTCCGCCGAGCAGGTCCTCGCCGCCGTCGGCACCCGGGTGACCACGCACGGCCCGGACGGGGTCGTGATCCAGCAGTCCGGCCGGCCCGACCTGCGGGTCCCGGTTGTGCCCGCGGACACGATCGTCGACCCCACCGGCGTCGGCGACGCGTTCCGGGCCGGATTCCTCGCCGCCCGCTCCTGGGGGCTCGGGCTGGAGCGCGCCGCCCAGCTCGGCTCGTTGATGGCGACCTGCTGCCTGGAAAGCCTCGGGCCGCAGGAGTACACGATGGGCAAGACCGTCGGCCGGGCCCGCCTGGCGGCGGCGTACGGCGAGGACGCGGCGGCCGAGATCGCCGCGCATCTCTAGCCCGTTTCGGCACCCGCTCGGGCGCTGAGCGCAATGAGAGCGCAGACACGCCGCCCCTGCGCGTAGGCGCGCGAGGGCGCTGCGTTAAGTTTGGCGCGTGCTTCGACGCTCCGCCCGAATCGCTCGGATCGCCGTCATCCCCGCTGTCGTGCTGCTCGCGAGCGGCTGTACCGGTAAGGCAGCCAAGTGGGAGCGCGGAGGCTGGCCCGAGCCGGTCACCAAGCAAGGCCGTGACGCCCTGCACCTGTGGCAAGGGGCGCTCGTCGCCTCGCTGATCGTCGGCGGGCTCGTGCTCGTGATGATCATCGGCGCCGCGATCCTGTTCCGCCGCCGCTCGGCGGACCAGATGCCGCGCCAGGTGCGCTACAACCTCCCGATCGAGGTCCTGTACACCTTCATCCCGATCGTCGTGGTGTCCGTTTTGTTCTATTTCACCGCGATCGGCGAGAACGACGAGGACAAGATCGTCGACACCCCGAACACGCTGCAGGTCGGCGTCGTGGGCTTCCAGTGGTCCTGGCAGTTCAACTACCTCAAGGACGGCCTGTCGATCACCGGCCGCCCCGGCGAGCCGCCGGAGCTGGTCGTGCCGACGGATCGGCCGATCCACTTCTACCTGACCTCGCCGGACGTCATTCACTCGTTCTGGGTGGTGCCGTTCCTGTTCAAGCGCGATGTGATCCCCGGCCACCCGAACGAGTTCGAGGTGACGGTGACCTCCACCGGCCTGTTCGCCGGCAAGTGTGCTGAGTACTGCGGCGTCGACCACGACCGGATGCTGTTCTCGGTCCGGGCGATGCCGGAAGCGCAGTATGAGGCTTGGCTCGCCCGCGCGAAGGCCGCGGCCGCGAGCCACACCAACAAAGAGCTTTCGATCTACACCGGGCCCACCACCGGGGCAAAGCATCGAGGAGGCTACCTCTCGTGACGGTCGTCGAACCGGTCCGCAGGGTTCGCCCCCAGCGGGTCCACGTCGTACCGGGCAGCCGGGTCGTGCGCTGGATCACCAGCACCGACCACAAGGTCATCGGTCTGCTCTACCTGATCACGTCATTCGTGTTCTTCATGGTCGGCGGCATCATGGCCGAGCTCATGCGTACCGAGCTCGCGCGGCCGGGGCAGCAGATCATGAGCTCCGAGACGTTCGACCAGATGTTCACGATGCACGGCACGATCATGCTGCTGATGTTCGCGACGCCGCTGTTCGTCGGCTTCGCGAACGTGATCATGCCGCTGCAGATCGGCGCGCCTGACGTCGCCTTCCCGCGGCTGAACATGTTCAGCTACTGGCTGTTCCTGTTCGGCAGCCTGATCGCGATGTCGGGCTTCCTCACCCCGAACGGCGCCGCGGACTTCGGCTGGTTCGCCTACACGCCGCTGTCCGACGCGATCCATTCACCGGGCGCCGGCGCGGACCTGTGGATCATGGGCCTGACGCTGTCCGGGTTCGGCACGATCCTCGGTGGCGTCAACTTCGTCACGACGATCATCTGCCTGCGGGCGCCGGGTATGACGATGTTCCGGATGCCGATCTTCACGTGGAACATCCTGTTCACGTCGATCCTCGTGCTGGTGGCCTTCCCGGTCCTCGCGGCGGCGCTGTTCGCGCTCGAGGCCGACCGCAAGTTCGGCGCGCACATCTTCGACCCGAACAACGGTGGTGCCGTCCTCTGGCAACACCTGTTCTGGTTCTTCGGCCATCCCGAGGTCTACATCGTGGCGTTGCCGTTCTTCGGCATCATCTCCGAGGTAATCCCGGTGTTCAGCCGCAAGCCGCTGTTCGGCTACAAGGGCCTGGTCTTCGCGACCATCTCGATCTCCGGCCTGTCGATCACGGTGTGGGCGCACCACATGTTCGCCACCGGCGCGGTTCTGCTGCCGTTCTTCTCGCTGCTGAGCTTCCTCATCGCGGTACCGACGGGTGTGAAGTTCTTCAACTGGATCGGCACGATGTGGCGCGGTGCGATCTCGTTCGACACCGCGATGCTCTTCGCGATCGGCTTCCTGATCACGTTCCTCCTCGGTGGTCTGACCGGTGTCCTGCTGGCGTCGCCACCGATCGACTTCCACGTGTCCGACTCGTACTTCGTCGTGGCGCACTTCCACTACGTGCTGTTCGGCACCGTCGTGTTCGCGATGTTCTCCGGCTTCTACTACTGGTGGCCGAAGATGACCGGCACGATGCTCGACGAGCGGCTGGGCAAGATCCACTTCTGGACGTTGTTCGTCGGCTTCCATACGACGTTCCTCGTCCAGCACTGGCTGGGTGTCGAGGGCATGCCACGGCGCTACCCGGACTACCTGCCGAAGGACGGCTGGACCACGCTGAACACCGTGTCGACCATCGGCGCCTACATCCTCGGCCTGTCGATGCTGCCGTTCCTGTACAACGCCTGGCGATCGTGGGCCGGCAAGAACGAACGGGTGGTCGGCGACGACCCCTGGGGCTACGGCAACTCCCTCGAGTGGGCGACGTCCTGCCCGCCGCCGCGGCACAACTTCACCGCAGTGCCCCGAATTCGTTCTGAGCGGCCTGCGTTCGACCTGCACTACCCGCACCTGGCGGGCGTCCAGTCGCAGCATTCCCGGCCGGTCGAGTCAGGAGCCTCGTCATGAGAGTCGAGGGTTACCTCTTCGGGTTCATCGCGGTGTTCCTGCTCGGCGCGGACATCGTGTACTGGCTCACCTCGCACGACCCCACCGGTACGACGGCCATGGCGCTGGGCGTCGGCCTGGGCACGCTGGTCTCGACGTACATGTTCATCACCGGCCGGCGGATCGAGCCGCGCTGGGAGGACCTCGACGACGCCGAGATCGCCGACGGCGCGGGGGAGATCGGGTTCTTCAGCCCGTACAGCTGGGCGCCGCTGTGGTGCGCCGGCTCGGCCGCCACGGTGTTCGCCGGCGTGGTCTTCGGCTGGTGGCTGGTCTTCCTGGGTGCGGCCTTCGCTGTGCCGGCGGTCGGCTCGATGCTGTTCGAGTACTACTCAGACGAGGCCTGAGAACCGCCAGTCAGCGGCGCTGCGTTACTCAGACGCGGCTTGCTGCCAGGCCGTCCGGACCTCGGCCGCATCCAGCCAGATCGAGTCGTTGCGCGGGCGCTCCACGCTGTTGATCGCAGCGGAGTCCGGGTCAGCGGTGCTGGCGAGATCACAGAGCAGCGTGAGGGGAATGCCCTCAGCCAGCCAGCGCATGACTGGGGAAGTAGTCATGTCGGCCCCCGGCGGTGCGAAGTCGTTCGGCAAATGACAAGGCTGTGATTCGGTCAGAATCCTCCCACACTTGAGTC
>DASZYY010000162.1:0-6100 GCA_035545175.1 Mycobacteriales bacterium | reverse complement strand
CACATCGCGCACTGGGGTCTGTTGCTCACTCGGACGGATCCGGACGTGCCGAAGCACAAGGGGCTGACCTACTTCGTCGTCGACATGAGGTCACCGGGCGTCGAGGTCCGGCCGCTGCGTCAGATCACCGGCGAAGCGGAGTTCAACGAGGTCTACTTCACCGACGTGCGGATCCCGGACAGCCGCCGCGTCGGGCCGGTCGGCAAAGGCTGGACAGTGGCGGTGACGACGCTGATGAACGAGCGGCTCGCGCTGTCGGGCCTGTCGGTCACCGAACGCGGCGCCGGTCCGATCCGCCAGGCGGTGCGGATCTGGAACGAGCGCCCGGAGATCGACCGGGACCCGGTGTTGCGCGACGAACTGCTCAAGGTCTGGACCGAGACCGAGGTAGTCCGGCTCACCTCGATGCGAGCGCGGGAGAACCTCGAGCGAGGTATCCCGGGACCGGAGAACTCCACGACCAAGCTTGCGATGGCGCTCAACCAGCAGCACATCTGGGAGCTCTGCCTTCGCCTCGCCGGCCCCGCCGGCCTGCTCACCGGCAGCTACGAGATGGTGCAGCCGACCGCGATGGGCGGGGACGCCGGCGCGATGGGCGAGCGGGACGACGTCGACATCGCGCGCTGTTACCTGGTGACGCGCGGAACGTCGATCGGCGGCGGGACGACCGACATCATGCGCAACATCCTCGGCGAGCGCGTCCTGCGTCTCCCCGGAGAGCCGCGCGCCGACAAGGACCAGCCGTGGAAGCTGCAACCGCGATGAGCACCGACGCAGTGACGTTGTCCGTCGCGGACGGCATCGCCCGCCTCACCCTGAACCGCCCCGAGCGGATGAACACGATCGATCTCGGCGTGGCGCGCTTGCTCGGTGATGCCGCGCTGCAGCTCAGCCGCACACCCGACGTGCGGGTGGTGGTGCTGAGCGGGGCGGGCAAGGCCTTCTGCGGCGGCGGCGACCTGAAGTCCTTTGCCGACTTCGGCGAGGACCTGGCCGGACACCTGCGCGAGGTCACCACGCACCTGCACGCGGCGATGACCGTGCTCGCGCGGCTCGACGCGCCGATCGTCGCCGCCGTCCGTGGCTCAGCCGCCGGCGCCGGTCTCGGCCTGGTGTGCGCGGCCGACCTCGTGATCGCGACCGCGTCGACGAAGTTCGCCTTCGCCTACAGCGCCCTGGGCTTCACCCCCGATGGCGGCACGAGCTGGAATCTCCCTCGGCTCGTCGGGCTGCGCAAGGCGCAGGAGCTCGCCCTCACCAACAAGGTGATCGACGCGACCGAGGCCGAACGGATCGGCATCGTGACGACCGTCGTCGGCGACGACGACCTGGACGCCTCGGTTGAGGAGGTCGTCACGAGGCTCGCCACCGCCCCGACTCACGCCCTCGGCGTCACCAAGCGTCTGCTTCGAACGACGTACGACGTCTCCTACGAGGAACGGCTTGCCGTCGAGTCCGCCGAGCTCTCCCACTCGGCCGGCACGCCCGATGGTCGCGAGGGTCTCGCAGCGTTCCTCGAGAAGCGGCCGCCCAGCTTCAAAGGGCGCTGACCGCGGCGTCGCCCGGTCTGCTACTTCGGGGCCGCCAGGTAGGCCTGCACGTTCTCGATGACCGCGGCGGCGTCGACGCCGGTTCCGCGCAGCCGCGCGCGCTCGCCGCGACGGTCCCGGCGGACGGCGGCACGGCACCAGTCACCAGCGGTGCCTTCGATGACGGTCGGCGCGGACTCCCGCCCGAGCCGCCAGATCGAGCCGTCAGGCGCGTCGAGCACGAGCTGCACTCCGCCGGGCGCCGGCAACCCGCGCAGCATGAACGCGTAGGGCAGGCTGCTGAGGCCGAGGTGGGCGACGTGCTGCAGCCGGTCGGTGTCCACGGCCTCCGCGCCGACCGCGTCGAAGCAGTCGAGGCCGTGTGCCCAGGTCTCCATCAGACGACCGGTCATGAACGACATGACGCCCATCTTCATCGGGCCCCATTGCAGTCGCTCACCCGACGGAACCTGCTGCACCGACTCAGCCAGCGCCGGCACAGTCTCGCGGAACCAGGCCAGCACCTCGGACGGCGCCATCTTGCGCCCGCGCTCGAGGTGCTCACGCTCGACCGCGTCGAGCTCGCCACTCGCGAGTGCGTTCTCCATGAACTCGCTGCGTCCGGTCCGCGCGATCTCGTCGGCGAGCTCGTTCGCATGCGCGATGTGCGTGACGGAGTCCCGGACGTCCCAGCCGGCAGCCGGCGTGGGGGTGAGCCACTGCTCGTCGGACAGCGTGGCGAGCAGAGCGGCCAACACGTCGCTCTCAGCGACGAAGTCGGCGATGATCTCGCCCATCGCAATCCCCTCTGCCGGACGTCCTATGTTAACAGAGGCTTACATCCGCGCTATGCTCGAACGCATCGTGGAAGGACGGCGATGACCGCACAGGTTCCGGTCGCCGAGGGGCTGTTCACGTGGCCCTCGGCGGAGCCGCAGCTGATCGGCGCGAAGTGCGCCGACTGCGGAGTCACGACCTTCCCCAAGCAGCCGACCTGTCCCCGCTGCCCCTCCGAGCAGATGGCAGAAGTGCTGCTCCCGCGTCGCGGCACGTTGTGGACGTTCACCACCCAGGAGTTCCTGCCGAAGAACCCGCCGTACGCGGGCACCGAGACGGCAGAGCAGTTCCAGCCGTACGGCGTCGGGTACGTCGAGCTGCCCGGCGAGGTCAAGGTCGAGACCCGGCTGACAACCGCGAGCGTCGACACGCTGCAGATCGGCATGGAAATGGAACTCGTCGTCAGTCCCTACCGCCAGACTGCAGACGGTGACGAGGTCCTGACCTTCGCGTTCCGGCCAGTGACCTGACGCCTGTCCACTCTTACCCAGGAGAGCTGATGACCGACTCGTCGTACGAAACCGTGCTCGTCGACATTTCCGACGGCGTGGCGACGGTCACCCTGAACCGCCCCGACAAGCTCAACTCGTTCAACTGGAAGATGGACGGCGAGTTCCATGAGGCGATGTGGAAGTGCGAGGCCGACGAGGACGTCCGTGTCATCGTCGTTACCGGCGCCGGCCGCGCCTTCTGCGGCGGGATGGACCTGACGGACGGCGCCGAGGATGTCTTCGGCGACAGCGCCCACAAGACCCACGACGAGAAGTTCAAGACCGACTCCGATCACATCGCGGAACGCTCCGCGTTCTGGCGGATGCGCACCCCGGTGATCGCCGCCATCAACGGCGCGGCGGTGGGCGCAGGCCTGACGATCACCACGATGTTCGACATCCGCTTCGTCGCGGAAGACGCGAAGCTCGGCTTCAACTTCGTCCGCCGCGGCGTGGTTCCCGACGCAAGCGTCACCTGGACCCTTCCCCGCATCGTCGGCGCGACCCGCGCCCTCGACCTGCTCGTCACCGGCCGCATGTTCAACGGCCGTGACGCCGTCGAGTACGGCCTGGCTCTCTCAGCACATCCCGCGGACCAAGTCCTCGCCGTCGCGCAGGAGTACGCCCGCGAGCTTGCCGCCAACACCGCGCCGGGCGCGGTGGCCGCGACGAAGGCGCTGATCAACCGGTTCCTGGAATTCGACGACCGCAACTCCGCAATGGCGCTCGAGACCAAGCTCGTATGGTGGTCGGGCGCTCAGCCGGATGCGGTTGAAGGTGTGATGTCGTTCATGGAGAAGCGATCACCGTCCTGGAAGGGCTCGAAGCACGCGGCCTTCCCGGAGCACGTGTGGCCCGAAGACTGACAGGAGCTCGTCGGTGATCGACCGCGACAAGGTTCTCCCCCATCGCATCGCGGCCCTCGCGGCCGAACGCCCGGATGAGACGGCGATGCTCGACGTCGCCGGCCGAAGCCTGACCTGGTCGGAGCTGCTCACCGAGTTCCAGCGCTGGGCGGGCGGCCTGCGCGCGCTCGACGTCATGGCCGGCGACCACGTCGTCACCATGCTGCCCAACTCCTTCGAGGCCTACCTCGCATGGCTCGGCACGGCCTGGCTTCGCGCCGTCGAGGTGCCGGCCAACAACATGTATCGCGGCGAGACGCTGCGCTACCTGATCGAGAACTCACAGGCGAAGACGCTCGTCATCGCCCAGCGGTACATCGACCGGCTCGTGCTGGTCGCCAACAGCCTCGAGCGGCTCGAGACGGTCATCGTGCCCGACGCCGAAGGCGATCTTCCCCACCTCCCGTTCCACGTCGTACGTGGCGATGACTTCCTGCGGCCGGCGCCCGCCTCCGACGTCGCCGGACCCGACCACTGGGACATCGCGGCGATGATCTACACGTCCGGCACGACCGGCTCGTCGAAGGGGGTGCTCGTCCCCTGGGGCGAGCTGTACCAGTCGCCGCTGATCCTGCCGTCAGATCTGATCGGCGACCGCGAGCCGTACTACGCGGTGTCGCCCGCCTTCCACCTGTCCGGAAAGATCGGCCTGTACAACGCGGCCATCCCGGGTGGCTACCTCGTCATCCGCGAGACGTTCAGCCCGAGCGAGTACTGGAACGACATCCGCCGGCACAACGTCCGCGGCGGCGCGCTGCTCGGCCCGATGGCCGCCCTGCTGCTGATGATGCCCGCTCAGCCGGACGACGCGGACAACCCGCTCGAGAATCTCATGATGGGGCCGATGCTGCCCAACATCGAGGAGTTCAAGGAGCGGTTCGGCGTCAAGCGCGTATGCAGCGGCTACGGCATGACCGAGATCGGCTTTCCCCTCACCACCGGCTGGGACCCGCCGAACCCGCGCACCTGCGGCAAGCGACGCGAGGGCCCGCCCTACTACGAGGTACGCGTCGTCGACGAGCACGACGAGGAAGTCCCCCCGGGGACGACAGGTGAGCTGATCGTGCGATCCGGCGATCCCTGGGTCATGAACCAGGGCTACTGGAACCTGCCCGACGCGACCGCGAAGGCGTGGCGCAACGGGTGGTTCCACACCGGCGACGCCTTCGTCGAGGACGAGGACGGCTGGCTCTACTTCGTCGACCGGCGCAAGGACGCGCTGCGTCGTCGCGGCGAGAACATCTCCTCCTTCGAGGTCGAAGCCGGCATCAACGCCCACCCCGAGGTGGCCGAGACCGCAGTGCTAGGCGTCCCCTCGAACCTGACCGAGGACGAGGTCATGGCGGTCATCGTCCGCACTCCCGGATCGGAGCTGACCGCGGAGCTCCTCGTCGAGTGGCTCATCCCGCGGATGCCGCGGTTCCACATCCCGCGCTACATCGACTTCGTCGACGAGCTGCCCAAGACCGACGGAACCTTCCGGGTGCAGAAGTACCTGTTGCGCGAGAAGGGCGTGACCGCGCAGACCTGGGACCGCGAGGCCGCCGGGATCGTCCTGCCGCGGGACTAGCTCGCGGCGTCGCCGCGACGCCGCCGGAACCGCGTGACGACGGACAGCACGCCGAACCCGACCGTCGCAGCAAGGGCGAGCCAGCCGAGCCAGTCACCGAGCGAGACGTACACCGACTTGCCGGTCCCCAGCGGTACGTCGGCAACCAGCGTGTACGCCGACCCGTCCGGCGTGATGTGCCGCTCGAGAATCCGCCCGTAAGGATCGATCGCGGCGGAGTCGTACGTCGAGTCGGCCTTCACGGCGGACAGCCGCGTTTCGATCGCGCGGAACACCAGGTGCGTGTAGTGCTTGTCCGCGATCCCCTGCACGTCGCTCGACGACACCGCGAGGATCTGCGCGCCCAGCTTCGCGACGCTCCGTGCGGAGTCGAGGAAGTCGAGGTCGAAGCAGATGATCGAGCCGAAGCGGCCGAACGGCGCGGTGTAGACGAGGTAGTGACCTCGCCAGTCGCTGTAGTCCTTCGCGAACGTACCGGGGTGGGTCTTGCCGTAGGTGCCGAGCAGCTTGCCGTTCGGCGCGAAGGTGGCGACCTCGTTGAGCCGCTTGCCGTCCTCGGTGGTGTGCCAGCCCGCGGCGATGAAGGTATGCGTCTGCTTCGCCAGGTTGGCGACGACAGCGCCGCGCGGGCTGGTGGTGGGATCGAAGTCGAGCCCGCCCTCACGCCAGACCACGAGCTTCGCACCCTGTGCCGCCGCGACCTTGGTCTGGGCGATGTCGTGGCGCAGCTCGGCGGCCCGGCTGATGTCACCACCCGTCTGGGTCCAC
>DASZYY010000161.1:0-3795 GCA_035545175.1 Mycobacteriales bacterium | reverse complement strand
GCCAAGGACCTGGTACGCCGCGGCGTCAAGGCGATCGAGGCCTTCGGCGACAACGCGTTCGAGGGTCCCGGTCACTGCGTCATCCCGGCCGACTACCTGCTGGCGGTGGGATTCAAGACCGTCCGGCCGCATCCCCGCTATCCGCGGCTGCGGCTGGAGCTGAAGTCGGTGGCGTCCTGGCGTGAGGACGTCGAAGTGGCCCTCGAGCGGTTGCTCGGGTCGATGGCGGGCGATGGTGGCCTGCGTGCGCCGGCACTTTCCGCGCAACGTCTCATCACCCCGGCCCACCCGAACTAGCGCCGCTACGGCCCGCTCAGCGCCCCGTTTTCGAGAGCGGTTCGGACTTCGTCAACCTCCGCGGCGTGTCGCGACCGAGATCTCGCGGTCCTTGTGGGATCGTGATGGTGTTGGAAGTTCCGACCCCGTCGGGTCGGGGCCAGGCACACTCGCTCGGACCTGCGCCTCATATCGAGGCGCCTTTTGGTTTTGGTCTTGAGTTCGAGTCGAGACTCAGCTGTCTTGCTCAGCTGGCTGCCAGTGCCGCGAGGCGAAACTGGCCGGTCGGCACGTCGAGATGCTCGGGCAGGTAAAGCCGCTGCAGGGCCGCGACGACCGCTTCGGCGAGCGCGTCCCGGAACTCGGCCGTGGCGAGCCGCGCTGCGTCGCTCGGGCTGGACAGGTAGCCGGCCTCGAGGCGGACCGCCGGCATCCGGGTGAGCCGCAGCAGCTCCCATGACTTGGGGTGGGCGCGACAGTCCACGAGGTCGGTCCGGCTGGCGACCTCACGGACGATGAGGTCGGCGAGTCGTTCACCTGCCGCGGAGCGCGTGGCCCGGCCGGGCATCGAGGAGCCGTAGAAGTAGCAAGCGACCCCGCTCGCTTGGGGGCTGTTGAGCGCGTCGTGGTGCAGCGACACCACCGCTTGCGCGCCGACGTCGTTCGCGAACCCCGCTCGGTCGGCGTCGCTGGGGTTGTGGTCGGCGTTGCGCGTGACGTAGGTAGTGACGCCGAGTGCGCCGAGGCGTCCCTCGATCCGAGACGCCAGGTCGAGCGCGAGCTCCGCCTCGAACAGGCCGTGGCCGCCGACGCCCCGGTCGGCACCTCCGTGCCCGGGGTCCAGCACGATCGTGCGGCCGGTCAGCGTCTGGCCGCCGCGGCGCAGCCACTCCTCCTCCCGGCGTTCCGAGGGGGATCCGCCGGTGACCGTTCGGCGTAGCTGCTCGAGGGCTCGCAGCGTGCCGGGCCCCAGCGTCCCATCGGCACGCAGGCCGACGTTGCGCTGGAACTCCCGCAGCGCCGCGTCGGTGGCCGGCCCGAAGATGCCGTCACAGCGACCCGGGTTGAACCCGAGGTCGAGCAGGCGCTGCTGGAGGGTGGCGACATCGTCGCCGACGATCGGACGGTTGACCGTGTACGTGAGCACCCGGTCCCCGAAGCGCCAGTGCGCTTCATCGAGGCAGCGGTAGGTCTCGGCACCCACTACCCCGTCGACACGCAAGCCGCGCGTCTGCTGGAAGCCGCGCACGGCCCGGTCCAGGTTCGCGTCGAACTCCTCGCCGGTGGCCCTGTCGAGCAGCCCGAGCCGAGCCAGCTTGGAGCGGATCTCTGCGACACCGCTGCCGCAGTCGCCCAGCCGAAACTCAGTCACGGGCCGATGGTACGCAGCCCACGACCGCGCGAAACCCCTTGCAGGCCTTGAACTTCCGGCCTTGTTACAGGAGTTGCCCTCGGGGGATCCGGGGGTCGCCCTCGGATCGGCTAGATGTAGCCCTCGAGGTCGCGCAGCAGCGCCGCCTTGGGCTTCGCGCCCACGATGGACTTCACGACCTCGCCACCGGAGAAGACCGACATCGTCGGGATCGACATGACCTGGTAGCGCCGGGTGATCTCGGGGTTCTCGTCGGTGTTCAGCTTCGCGACGACGATCTTGCCCGCGTGCTCCGCGGCGATCTCCTCGAGAACGGGGGCGACCATCTTGCACGGCCCGCACCACTCCGCCCAGAAGTCGACGATGACGGGGACGTCGCTGCCGAGCACCTCGGCGTCGAACGTGGCGTCGGTGACGGTCTTGGTGGCGGCACCCATCAGGTCTCTCCTAGAGCTCGTATGCGGACGTAACGATCAACGCGTCCGTCGCCAGAGATGTTCCCACCTGTGGCCGGCGTTACCGGGCTGCGGCTCTCAGTGCTGGTCCTCGAGGTACTTCTCGACGTCGATCGCGGCGGCACAGCCGGTTCCAGCAGCGGTGATCGCCTGCCGGAAGGTGCGGTCGACCAGGTCACCGCAGGCGAAGACTCCGGAAACGTTGGTCCGGGTGCGCGGCGCGTCGACCACGACGTACCCGTCACCGTCGAGCTCCACCTGGCCGCGGACCAGCTCGCTGCGCGGATCGTGACCGATCGCGACGAACACGCCGCCCACCTCCAGCGTCGAGGTCTCACCCGAGGTCACGTCCTCCAGCACCAGACCGCTGACCTTGCCATCGCCGGCAACTTCCTTGACGACGCTGTTCCACGCGAAGGAGATCTTGGGGTTCGACAACGCCCGCTCGGCCATGATCTTCGACGCCCGCAAGGTGTCGCGGCGGTGCACGATCGTCACCGACGAGGCGAACTTCGTGAGGAAGGTCGCCTCCTCGACGGCGGAGTCCCCACCGCCGACCACGGCAATCGGCTGGTCGCGGAAGAAGAACCCGTCACAGGTGGCGCACCACGAGACGCCGTGCCCTGACAGCTCCTTCTCGCCAGGAACGCCGAGCTCTCGGTACGCCGAGCCCATCGCAAGGATCACGGTCTTCGCCAGGTGCACCTCGCCGCCGACGGTTACGCGCTTCACCTCTCCCGACAGGTCGATCTCGGTTGCGTCGTCGGTGACGATCTCGGCGCCGAACTTCTCGGCCTGCTTGCGCATCATGTCCATGAGCTCGGGACCCATGACGCCGTCCGGGAAACCGGGGAAGTTCTCGACCTCGGTGGTGTTCATCAAGGCCCCGCCGTACTGGAAGCCTTCGATCAGCAGCGGGTGAAGGCTGGCGCGCGCGGTGTAAAGGCCGGCCGTGTACCCAGCGGGACCGGAGCCCACGATGATCACGTCTCTGACCGTGTCGGTCATGGGTTCCTCCTCGTTGGCTTCTGAGCAACATTGAGTCTAGGAACGACATTCCCGTCGCGCTCCGCGCGCTGTCGACATGGAAGGCTGCAGCCGTGCCCGAGACGATCACGGCGCTCCGCTGCGCGGTCCATCCCGGCCGCGCCGCCCGCGACCACTGCCCGGTGTGCGCCCGGCCGCGCTGCGAGGAGGATCTCCGGTGCTACGGCGCCCGGGGGTGCAGCGCCTGTCTCACCGAGCCGGCTGAGGGGCGGACCCGGACCATGACTGAGCGGGCGATCGGCGCGGGGTTGGCCGGCGTGCCGATCGCGGTCATTGGCGGCTGGATCTACTCGCAGTACGTCGAGGTTCACATCTTCTCGTGGCTGGTGCCGACGTTGATCGGGGTCGCGGGCGCCTCGTCATGCGCCTTCGCCTGGCAGCGCGGCGGCGGTCTGTGCGGGCCGGCGCTCGTCATCGGCGCGGTCGCCGCGGTGTTGGGCACGGCGTTCGGATTCCGGCTGTTCCCGCACGGGCCGCACAACCCGCTGCACCCGTGGCACCTGGTCGCGTTCCCCTACGTGTGCGCGGTTCTGGGCGCGGTGTTGTGGCCGATCGTGCTGGGCCCTCCGCGCAAGCCGAAGGTGCTCAGCGGCGAAGGAGTGCCGAGCTAGGACGGCTCGACGACCTGGAAGTCGAGCAGCGAGC
>DASZYY010000160.1:0-1893 GCA_035545175.1 Mycobacteriales bacterium | reverse complement strand
TTCAGCTTCCCGACCGTCCCACTGACCCGGCTGCTCGACGACGCCGCGCACGACTACCCCGGGCACGTCGCGATCTCCTGTCTCGGCAACCGCATGACCTACCGCGCGCTGCAGGAGTCGGTTGACCGGTTCGCGGGCGGCCTCGCCGAGCTCGGGGTGGGGCCGCTGTCGCGGGTCGCGATCGTTCTGCCGAACTGCCCGCAGCATGTCGTGGCGTTCTTCGCGGTATTGCGACTCGGGGCGATCGTCGTGCACTGCAACCCGCTGTCCACCGCCGACGAGCTGCGCACGCAGCTGATCGACTCCGGCGCGGCGACGGTGGTGTGCCTCGACCGGATTGCTGCCGCGATCCTCGCCGTCCGCGCCGAGACCCGGGTGAAGTCGGTCGTCGTCACCTCTCTCGCCGACGGCCTGAGCCGTGCCGCGCGCGGCTGGCTCGAGCTGCCGATGGCCAAGAGCCGCAAGGCGCGGATGGTGGCGGAGGTACCCGAGGACGCCGCCGTCGTACGGTTCCGCAACCTCGTCCGCACCGGTACGCCGGCCCGGCAGGCCGGTATCAACCCGGTGGAGGACGTCGCCGTCCTGCAGTACACGAGCGGGACTGCGGCAGAGCCGAGGGCCGCGATGCTCTCGCACGCGAACCTGGTCGCGAACTGCCACCAGATCCGGCAGTGGTTCCCCGACGCCGTGCCGGGCAAGGAGGTGACGCTCGCGACGGTGCCGCTGTTCCACGCCTACGGGCTGACGCTGTGCATGCTCACGACGGTGCTGCTGGCCGGGCGCCTCGTACTGCTCCCGCGTTTCGATGTCGAGGCGGTGTTCGCCGCGATCGACGACGAGCACCCGACGCTGTTCCCGGCGGTGCCGCCGATCTTCCGCGCGATCGTCGACTCCCCGAAGCTGCGTCGCCACGACCTGTCGACGATCCGCGCCTGCGTCTCCGGTGCGATGAAGCTGCCGGCTGAACTGGTCGAGCGCTTCGAGAGCACGGCGGGAGCTCCGCTGATCGAGGGCTATGGCATGACCGAGACCTCGCCGGTGACGCACTGCGTTCCGATGGCCGGGCTCCGCAAGCCCGGTTCGGTGGGGCTGCCGTTGCCGGGAACCGACGCGCGGATCGTCGATCCGAATCGCCCCACCGTCGAGGTACCGGTGGGCGAGGAGGGGGAGTTGGCGGTCAAGGGACCGCAGGTGTTCCTCGGCTACTGGTCGCGGGACGCCGACGTCGTACCTCCGACGCTGGATGGGTGGTGGCTGACCGGCGACGTGGCGACCATGGACGAGCGCGGCTGGTTCACGATCGTCGACCGGAAGAAGGACCTGATCATCGCCGGCGGCCTCAACATCTCCCCGACCGAGGTCGAACAGGTCATCCTGGGCATTCCGGGTGTCTCGGACTGCTGCGTCGTCGGGCTGCCCGACCGCTACCGCGGTGAGACCGTGAAGGCATATGTGGTGGCGCCGGTCACGAAGGTCACCGAAGATGAGGTGAAGGCCGCCTGCGCCGCCACCCTGTCGGCGTACAAGGTGCCGAAGCTCGTCGAGTTCCGTGACGAGCTGCCGCACACGGCGGTGGGCAAGGCGCTGCGTAGGCTGCTCGTCGCTGAGGAGCTCGCGAAGGCCGAAGACGCGAGGCAGTGATTGAGACGCGAGGCAGTGATGAAAGGCGGATGTGGTGAGTCGGGTGCTCGTCGTGGACAACTACGACAGCTTCGTGTTCAACCTGGTTCAGTACCTCGCCCAGCTCGGGGCTGACGTCGAGGTACGGCGCAACGACGCCATCGACGCCGACGACCCGCTGTTCGGCGAGGTGGACGGCATCCTGCTCTCGCCCGGCCCTGGCCGCCCCGAGGACGCCGGCTGCTGCATCGACGTGATCAAGGCCCACGGCCC
>DASZYY010000159.1:0-3430 GCA_035545175.1 Mycobacteriales bacterium | reverse complement strand
CGCACGATCGCCACCCGGTCCCACTTGTAGTCCTCACCCGCCGGCTGGTCGACGACGATCGCGACGATGACGAGCTCGGCGCCGATCGCGGCGAGTGGGCCGAGCGGGCTGTAGAGGTTGTCGGCCTCCCAGCCGGTGAGGTCGGTCTCACGGCCGTCGGCGTACTCCGCCTTCTCGCGGTAGTGCATCAGGTTGAGCGCCCACATCGGCTCGTCCATCGGCTTGGTGGGCCAAGTGGCGATGTACGGCATGTTGATGGTGCCGTAGCGGGGAGCGTGGACCTCGGCCATCAGATTGCTTCCTCTTCGTCGGTGGAGTGAGCCGCGCGTCGTTCGGCGACCTGCCGCATGAGCTCCTGGGCCACCATCGGCCCGGCATTCTGGTTCTGGCCCGTGACGAGCGTGCCGTCGACAACCCAGTGGTTCGCGAACGGGTCGCGAAAGCGGGTCTCGCACTCGAACTCCGCGCCGCGGCGGCGCAGCTCGGTCTCCGGGTGGTACGGCGTGGACCCGATCCCCAGCTCGCGCACCTGCTTGTCGGTGACGGCACTGATCTTGCGGCCTTCGACCAATGGCGTGCCGTCGGGTGCTGAGGCGTTGACGAGGCCGAGCGGACCGTGGCAGATGCCGCCGATCAGCAGGTTGGCGGCCGCCGCTGCGGTCACCGCGGCGGCGAGCTCGTCGGAGGTCGCGAAGTCGAACGCCGCGCCCCAGCCACCGGCGAGGAACAGCACGTCGTAGTCGGCGATGTCCACCTCGGCGATCGGAAGCGACTCGTTGACCTTCCGTCGCAGCGTGTCGTCGGCGAGGAAGCGGTCGTCGGACGCCGAGCGGATCACGGGCTTCAGCGACATCGGGTCGACGGGGATCGCGCCGCCCTTCGGACTTGCGACGTCCACCGCCATGCCCGCGTCGAGGAAGGCGTAGTACGGCACGGTCAGCTCTGAGGCGAAGACGCCGGTTGCCTTGCCCACGTCGAGCACGCCGTGGTTCGTGCCGACCACCAGCGCCCGGGTGCCGCGCAGGTCGAAGGTCTCGGGCTTGCGCAGCTCGGGGTGCATGCCGACGCCGCGCACCAGCCGGCGGAGGGCGCGGGCCGGGGCCGGCGGCCGCTTGGCCGCGGGTGTCTGCTTGCGCTCGACGTACGGCCACGGGTTGGTGCGCTCCGGAACACAGCTCGCACGCTCTTCCTTCAGCCGGAACTGGAGGTGCTCGAAGACGTGGCGGTACTTCTCGTCGTTGGCCCGGTTCACCGCTTCGATCGGGTCGTCGTCGAGGTTGTAGAGCTCCCACTCGTCCGGCAGCGGGGTGCGCCGGTACTCGGCACCGCCGATGCCGTTGGACGCGAGGTGGGCGACGCCAGGGCTGGTCCAGGTCGCAGGGTCGTCGAAGGTGCGTACGAGCTTCCAGAGGTGGCCGCCCCCGCGCTGCGCGTCACTCGCGTCGACGCGGGCGACGACGCCCTCGAAGTTGGAGCCGGTGTGCGCGGCGAGCTGGATCCGGAGCGGCGCGGGCGGGTTCGCCTTGCGGCGCAGCTTGCGCGCGAGGCCCGACAGACCGGAGTCGCCTTCGAGCATGTTGTCGCGGGTCATCAGGTACACGGCCCGCTTCGACGCCTCAGGCGTCGCAGTGCCGTCGACCATCGGCATCAGGTTGCGACCAGGCAGCGGGTGCACCTCGGTGAAGTCCTTGCGAAGCCGTTTCGCGGTGGCCGTCTCGTCGATCCCGGCGGCGGAGAGCAGCGTAGGCACCAGGTCGATGTGTGATGTCGGTGTCGAGATTCGGCGCGGCGTGGTGGGCTTGTCGGTACCGATGCGTGCGATGAAGAACGGGATGCGTGTCGCCTCGTCGTAGAGGTTGAACCACTTCTGGTGCAGCCCGCCGTGCGCGCCCAGCAGATCACCGTGGTCGGCGGTGCGGACGAGGACGGTCTCGCCGGTCGCCTGCTCGTCGATCGCGCGCCGCACCCGCTCAAGCGGACGGTCCACCTCCGCGTGCAGCCGGTAGTAGAGGTTGCGGTACTCCTGCGCACCGGATCGGTAGATCCGCTCGATCGCGGCCGTCGGGCCGTAGCCGGAGGGGTACGCCGCCCGGTACGCCGCCTGTGCCGAGGGCTTGGTCGACAGGTCCTCGTCCGCAGTCGGTGCCGCCGGGACGTCGGGCGGGTCGGACGGCAGCGGCTTGAGCGGGTTGCGGCGGCCGCGCCATGCCGGGTACAGCACGATGTCGTGCGGGTTCACGAAGCTGGCGACCAGCAGGAACGGCCGCTGTGCGGCGGCGTCGCCGGAGCGGCGGCGGTCGTAACGATCGGCGAGCCAGGCGATGACTCGCTCGGCGATCAGCGGGTCGCGGCGGAAGCCGCTGTCGGCGAGGCTCGCACCGTGCGGCTCGGGTCCGACCCAGCCGGAGAAGCCGTACGGCGCCAGCGGATCGGCGTCGAGGTAGCGCTGCACCGCGCCCGGGATCACCTTGCCGTCCTCGCGATTCGTCGCGAGCGGGCGGCCCTTGTCCATCAGGTCGGCGTGGCTGATGTGCCACTTGCCGTCGTAGTGCGTGTCGTAGCCGGCGGCGCGGAACCAGTTGCCGAGCGTCGGCACCTCGCCGGGCGGCAGCCAGCGCATCCGCGAGTCGTCGGCGACCTTGCCGAGCCCATCGGTCTGCGTCACACCGTGCAGGTCGGGGTACTGGCCGGTGAACAGCGTCGGCCGGCTCGGCACGCAGGCGAGCGAGCCGGTGTAGTGGCGGTCGAAGGTGACCGCGTTCTCGCGGAACCACTGCGTGCTGGGCAGGTTCTTCTCGCGCCAGGCCTTGAGCTCGTCGGTCTCGTACGGCGGGATCGCGCGTTCCTCATCGGTGAGGATGACGATGATGTCAGGCTTCGCGGCTGTCACTTCTTCTCCTCGACCTGCTCGGCGAGACCGGTGAGCATCTGCTTCGCGGCCTTCTGTAGCTGGCGCCCGAGAGCGCGAGCGACGATCCGGCCGAGCGGGTTCGGCCGTGGATGGATCTCGGTGGTGAGGCTCACGCGGGTGCCATCACCCAGCTCCTCCAGCCGCCAGGTGGTGACGATGCTGCCGGCGATCGGTGGCAGCCCGTGGAGGGTGTAGGCGAGCAGCTCGTCGGGCTGCCAGCCGACGATCGTCTCCAGCAGCGTGATGCGTCCGGACTGCACCCGTCGTACCGCGCCGATCCCGCCGTGGGCGGTCGTGGTCGCCGTCGAGTGGTCGACGTTGGGCGCCCAGGTGACGATCGCCGGGAAATCGGCGAGCACCGCCCAGACCTTGGACCGCTTCGCCGCGATCAGCCGCTTCTTCGTTATCGCCATTGCTGGACCCCCGGCTTTCCTGCCATCAGACCTGCACCCGGTGCAGGTCGTCCCCGAGCTCGATCCTGCCCGAGAAGTGAGCCGCTGCGCGGGACCTCCACTCGGG
>DASZYY010000158.1:0-15165 GCA_035545175.1 Mycobacteriales bacterium | reverse complement strand
GACGGGTTCTCTCACCTTCGGCACGTGATCGGCCCGGACGAGTACCACGCGGACGTCGACGACAACGCCTATACGAACCTGATGGCCCGCTGGAACCTGCGGCGCGCGGCCGCGCTCGAGATGCCCTCGGCAGAGACTGCGACCTGGTTGCGGGTGGCTGACAGCCTCGTCGACGGCTACGACGCGACGACGCACCGGCACGAGCAGTTCGCCGGCTACTACAAGTTGGAGCCGCTGTTGGTTGCCGACATCGGCACTCCCCCGTTGGCTGCGGATCTGCTGTTGGGTGCGGCCAGAACTTCCAAGTCGCAGATCATCAAACAGCCGGACGTTCTGATGGCCCATCATCTGATCCCCGCTGAGCTGCCGGACGGGTCGCTTGCCAATGACCTCGACTTCTACCTGCCTCGAACCGCGCACGGATCGTCCCTGTCTCCGGCGATCACGGCCGCGCTGCTCGCCCGGTCCGGCCGGGCGGACGAGGCACTCACCTACTTGGATCAGGCGTTGCGCCTCGACCTCGACGACCTGACCGGCATGACAGCCAACGGACTCCATCTTGCGACCTTGGGTGGTGCTTGGCAGGCATTGCTGTTCGGTTTCGGCGGTGCGCGGGTGGCAGACGACGCGTTGAACCTTGACCCGCAGCTGCCCAGCCGGTGGCAGAGTCTGCAACTGCGCTTCCGCTGCCGCGGCCGTCGTGTCGACCTGCGCATCGCAGGCGACACGGCCACCGTCAGAGTCAGCGGGCCGCTTCGCATCGGGACCAGATGCTGCGTGGCGACGCCCGTCACCGATCAGGTGGCTCTCGTTCGCTCCGACTCCGGATGGGTGGTGCATCACTGATGGCGTCGTTGCTGGCCTTTACCGAGACCCCCGCGGAGACGAGCGGAGTCAAGGCAGTAACCACCGCTCTCGCACAGGCTCTTCATCTCGACACCGATGAGCATCGGCTGCCGGTACGCCCGGCTGATCTGACGGCGTTCGTGCTTGAGGTGATGGACGATCCGCAGGTACGGATGGCCGTGCTGCCATACTCAGCCGGGCATGCCGCCCGGCTGGTGAACGACGTGATCCAGCGCTGCTCGAAACCCGTCGTCATCGTCCCGATCGGCCGACGCGCGCAGACTCCCCGAGCCATCGACCGGATCCTGGTCCCGCTCGACGGGACTGTCGAGTCCGCCGACACCGTCGGCGAGCTGGTGGCCCTGTTCGCGGCCTCCGGCACGGACATCGTGGTCCTTCACGTGTTCGACGCGACCAACGTGCCGATGTTCTGGGACCAGCCGGTACATGCGCGGGAGAGCTGGGTCGGCGAGTTCCTGCACCGCTATTGCGACCAGCCGAACGTCCGGATGGAACTGCGCAGCGGCGCCGCCGGGGAGCACATCATCGATGTCGCCGCCACCGAGCACGCCGACCTGATCGCTCTCGGTTGGGCGCAGAACCTCGCCGCCGGTCGGGCCCGCGCTGTTCGAGCGACGATCGCGGCAGCGACCATCCCGGTGCTGCTGCTGCCCATCCCGGCCGACACACAAGCCGTGTCAAGCGGGATGACAACAGGCCGAACCCAGGTCGCACGATGACACAAAGCTGGAGCTACACCGGAGCGCCACCGACCGTCGACGTCCGTGCGCTGGCGCAAACGCTCGTCGAGGGTTCCACGTTCTGCCTCGGCACGGCGACTGGGGATATTCCGACCGGCGGGTCGCATGGCCTGTTCTTCCGTGACCTTCGCTGCCTGTCACGCTGGGAGCTTCGTGTCGACGGCCACCCCCTGGAACCGGTGGCCGCCGAGCGACACGAACCGCACGCCGCGACCTACGCCTGCCGGGTGCCGCCCCGAGCCGGTCGCGCCGACTCGCACCTGCTCGTGCTCCGCCACCGCTACCTCGGTGACGGCATGCGAGAGGACGTCGTCATCCGCAACCTCGGCCAAGAGACGGCCGGGTGCACGGTCACCCTGCTGCTCGAGGCGGACTTCGCAGACCTTTTCGCGGTCAAGGAAAACCGCGTGGTCACCCACCCCGACCGGATCACAACCCTCGCCACCGCGGACTCCGGCGGCATTCACTATTCCTACAGGTGGCTCGGCCGAAGCCGTGACGTACACGTCACCGCCGACGCTGCTCCGGCACATGGTCCGGGACTGATTTCCTTCTCCGTCGCTGTGCCGCCGCGCGGTGAGTGGCGGACCTGCCTGCAAGTCACCTTTGCGATCGACGGCTTCGCGATCGATGCCGCGCACCCCTGCGGGCAGCCGCCGGAACTGGCCCGGCCGGCGCAGCGCGGCCGCGAGTGGGCCGACCGTGGGCCGCTCATCGCCTCTGCCCACCCGTGCCTGGCCAACGCGATCCACACCGGTCAGCGCGACCTGGGAGCGCTGCGGATCCACGATCCCGAACATCCGGACTGCGACGTCGTCGCGGCCGGCGCGCCGTGGTTCATGACGGTGTTCGGACGAGACTCGCTCCTCAGCGCGTGGATGGCGCTGCCCGTCGACTCCGACCTCACGCTGGGCACGCTGCAAACCCTCGCCCGGTTCCAGGGCAGTGCGGAGGACCCGCTGACCGAAGAACAACCCGGCCGGATCCTGCACGAAATGCGTTTCGGTGTGGAGGCCGGTCTGGCTCTCGGCGGCGGCAACATCTACTACGGTTCCGCGGACGCGACCCCACTGTTCGTTGCGTTGCTCGGCGAAGCGCACGACTGGGGGTTGCCGGCTGAGCACGTAATGGCATTGCTGCCGCACGCCGACGCCTGCCTGGACTGGATCGCCCGATATGGCGACCGCGACGGTGACGGTTTCGTCGAATACCGACGCGCGACCGACCGTGGGCTGGTCAACCAGGGCTGGAAGGACTCAGGCGACGGCATCAACTTCGCCAACGGCCAGATCCCCTCTGCACCGATCGCGCTGTGTGAGGTGCAGGCATACGTCTACGCTGCGTACGCCGCCCGCAGCCGGATCGCCGCAGACACAGGCGACAGCGTCGGCGCGGAACGCTGGCAGCATGAAGCGGACCTGCTCAAACGCGCGTTCAACGAGAAGTTCTGGCTGCCCGACCGTGGCTACTACGCGGTCGCGCTCGACCGCGACAAGCGGCCCGTCGACGCGTTGACGTCGAACATCGGTCACTGTCTATGGACCGGAATCGTCGACGACGACAAGTCGGCGTCCGTCGCACAACACTTGTTGTCGCCGGACATGTTCAGCGGCTGGGGCATTCGCACCCTGGCCAGCTCTATGGGTGCCTACAACCCGCTCAGCTACCACAACGGTTCGGTCTGGCCGCACGACAACGCCATCGCAGTCGCCGGGTTGATGCGCTACGGGCACGTCGAGGAAGCGCAGCGGGTGACACTGGCGCTGCTCGACGCGGTCGCGGCGTTCGACTTCCGGATGCCTGAGCTGTGGTGCGGCTTCGACCGATCCGAGTTCGGCGCTCCCCTGCCGTATCCCACGTCGTGCTCGCCACAAGCCTGGGCGGCGGCCACCCCCGTGTTCTTGCTGCGAAGCCTGCTCGGGCTACGGGTGCGGCTGCCCGACCATCAGCTTGTCATCTCACCGAGCCTTCCTTCAGAACTGTTGCCATTGAGTGTGGACCGATGGTCGATGGGTTCGACCCGGGTACGCATCGATGTCGACGAGACCGGTTCGAGAGTCACCGGGCTGCCCGGTTGGTCCATCTCGTCCACTCCGCGAGTGGCTGACGAGCATCTGTGATCGGCGCGGACACCCGGCGCCCTCCGTGGTGGCGGGAGCTCTCGCTCGTCGCCGGTGTGTACGGCATCTACTCGCTGACGCGCAACACGCTGCCGGTTCATGTCGCGACCGCGCGGGCCAACGCTCTCGATCTCTACGACTCGGAGCGGCACCTGCACCTGGACATCGAGCGCAGCGTCAACGACTTCATGGCCGCGCCGGGCGCGCACCCGCTCGCGGTGTTCGCGAACTACACGTATTCGGTGTCGCATTTCGCAGTCACGCTGTCGGTTCTGCTCTGGCTGTATCTGTCCCGGCCGGACGTGTACCGACGGGCCCGAGGGGTGCTGCTGATCACCACCCTGGTGGGGCTGCTCGGCTTCTGGCTCTATCCGCTCGCGCCGCCGCGGGTCTTTCCGGATCTCGGGTTCGTGGACACCGTCGTGCGGGACCGGACCTGGGGCTCGTGGAGTTCGACGACCATCACCCGCATCTCCAACCAATACGCCGCGATGCCGTCGATCCACCTGGCCTGGAGTGTTTGGTCGGCGTCAGCCCTGCTGCGGTGGGCGCGCCAACGGTGGGTGAGGATCGCCGCCTGCGTCTACCCGGTGTTGATCGCGTTCGTAATCGTCGGGACAGCGAATCACTGGACGTTGGACGCGTGCGGGGGGCTGGCCGCGGTCGCCGTCGGCACGTTGCTGTCGACAGCCACGATCCGCATCCGGTCCCGGTTCGGCGGCGGGTCGCGACGTTCCGCGAGCAGGCGGGCATACAGCCGTTCGTGATCGACAGTCATCCGCTCGAGCGAGAACCGCTGCTCCGCCGCCGACCGGCAGACCTTCCGATCGATCGACGCGAGCGGCGCCGCGGCCAGCTGCCGCTCGTCGTCTGACAGGAATCCGGTGCAACCGTCGTCGACGATCTCCGCGGCGGCGCCGTACGGAAAGGCCAGAACCGGGGTGCCACAGGCAAGCGCCTCGGCCATCACCAGCCCGAACGGTTCAGGCCAGAGGATGGGGTTGAGCAGCGCCTCGGCATAGCGGAGCAGCTCGACGATGTCAGCCGGCATGGCCCGCAACCGCAGGGAGATGTCTGGGCCGAGCAGGGGTCGCACCTGCTGGTCGAAGTAGCGCCGCTCGTCGATCTCCCACATCTTCGACGCGATGACGAGACGTCGACCCATCCGGCGGGCCAACTGGATCGCCCGATGCGCGCCCTTGTCCGGGCTCATCCGACCAACGAACAGCACGTAGCCGCCGCCGCCGGGGCCGAAGGTGTACATATCAAGGTCGATGCCGTGAGGGATGACGGCGGCAACCGGGATCTCGGGGGCGGCGGCCCGCTGGGAGTACGAGATTGCCACTACGGCGACCCGAGGAACAACGCGTGCATAGATCTCGCGCATCGGGGGGGTGAACTCGCCGTGATTGGTCGTGACGATCACCGGACCGTGCGCCGTGCGGGCCCACGACAACGGCCCAGCGACGGTGTGGTCATGAATCACGTCACAGCCGATCAGTGCGTCGTAGCCGGCGAGGGCGTGCGCCGCCTCGGGCACCGTCGCCCCCATCGGGTGCGCCGGCCCATCGAACAACCATGACCGGCGCACCGGACAGGTGGCAGTGCCGACGGTGAACAACCGGACACTGTGCCCCCGGCCGGCCAACCCGCGGGCAAGGTTGTCGATCACCTCTTCCGTGCCACCGTAGAACGGTGGCGGGACCGCGATCCAGGGCGGCGCGATCAGGCCAATCTCCACTCCACCAACGAAACCGCCGGCGCCCGCAGGGCGTGAAGAGTCGAAGGTCCCTGCTGTCCCTGCTGTCCCTGCTCGAGCCGAAGCACGAGGCATCACCCGGCGGTCAGTGTCCCGGCGCGGTCGCGGGAACCGGGGAGAGGTAGGCGAGGAACCAGTCCGCGGCGAGGCGAGCGACTTGTTCGAGCGCGCCCGGCTCTTCGAACAAGTGGGTCGCGCCGGGCACGATTTCCAACCGGCTTTCGCAGGTGAGCTGGTCATTCGCCCGGCGGTTGAGCTTGATGACGACGTCGTCGCACCCGCCCACGATGAGCAGTGTCGGTGCCCGGACCAGGCGAAGCCTCGGGGCTGCCAGGTCGGGTCGCCCGCCGCGGGACACGATAGCCGCGATGTCCGCGGTCGGGTCCGCCGCCGCCCAGAGCGCCGCCCCCGCGCCCGTGCTGGCGCCGAAGCAGCCGACCCGCAGATCGCTGATCGCCGGCCTGGTCTGCAGCCATTTCGTGACCGCGAGCAGCCGGTGGGCGAGCAGGTCGATGTCGAAGACGTTGGCGCGGTCGGCCTCTTCCGCAACGGTGAGCAGGTCGAACAGCAGCGTCGCGAAGCCCGCGGTGTTCAGCGCGCGAGCAACGTAGCGGTTGCGCGGACTATGGCGTGAGCTACCGCTGCCATGCGCGAACACGACGATGCCGCTGGCTCTCTCCGGCACGCTGAGGTAGCCCGCAAGGTCGACGCCATCACCGGCCCGCACAGTCACATCCTCGTCATGCACTGGGGGGTCGGCGAGCGCTGGCCGACCGGTGCCCACGCCGGGCCGTTCGGTCGCTTTTCGGAGGATGTCGAGGACATCGGCATCGCCGATCTGACCGAAGTCGGCGTAGAACTGGCCGATCGCGCGGAAGAATCGCGGAGTCGCCAGGCAGACGACAGCGTCAGCGTCGGGGCGCATCCGTTCCTGGACACCCTCCGGACCCACGGGCACGGCGAGCACGACTCTCGA
The DNA here is from genome assembly GCA_035545175.1 of Mycobacteriales bacterium. Taxonomy (GTDB): domain Bacteria; phylum Actinomycetota; class Actinomycetes; order JAFAQI01; family JAFAQI01; genus DASZTV01. The sequence goes on along the minus strand of DASZYY010000158.1, from coordinate 8,703 downwards.
CGCGCCTTGGGCGCGCGCGACCTGGCAAGCCGCCCGCGCGGTGGAGCCGGTCGCGATTCCGTCATCGACCACGATGACAGTGCGACCGCCGAGCGGCACCGGCGGTTGGCCGCCGCGGAAGCGTCGCGCCCGTTGCTCGACTTCTGCGCGTTCCCGCTGCTCGATCTCGGCGAGCTCCAGCTCGCTCACCTGTGCCATCCGTACGACGTCGTCGTTGATGACACGCGCGCCGCCCTCCCCGACGGCGCCCATTCCCAGCTCAGGCTGGAACGGCACGCCGAGCTTGCGCACCACGATCACGTCCAGCGGTGCGTCCAACACCCGCGCCACTTCGAACGCGACCGGCACCCCGCCACGAGGCAGGCCGACCACGACCGTGTCGCCGCCGTACGCTCGAAGCGCTTCGGCGAGGCGGCGCCCGGCGTCGACCCTGTCGGCGAACAGCATCGCGACCTCCGCTGGTCTGGACCGGCACGGCGGTTCTGCATGCCCGACATTGACTGCATGGCTGCCTCGGGCGGTAGAGCCGTTAGGCCCTTCTGCGTGGCTGGAGCGCCGGTCGGCGCGCGCGGTCCCACCTCGGCTCTCGGCCGCAGCCAGGCGCGGGACCTTCGCCCCTGGTTCTTTGCTGATGAATCCGATTGATTGTCCAGATCCGCAGACGAGAGGACGGGCCGATGGCGATTCAGTCCGATGCTTGGGAGCAAGTCGGGGAGAACTTCGAGGCGCTTGGGCAGCACATGCGGTCGCATTTCGACGAGGTCGCGGCCGAGGCGGCCGCCGAACGAGCCGCGTTCGAGAAGTCGGTTCGCGGCCTGCTGACAGCGCTCGAGGACGGATTCGGTGCCGCGGGCAAAGCGATCCGCGATCCGATGCTGCGCGACGACGTCACGAATGTGGCCACGGCAGTGCGTGAGGCGCTGCTGTCCACCTTCGAGACCGCGGGTGATCAGGTGCGTGAACGCCTGGCGGGACAGCGGCCGGCGACCCGGCCCGCAGCGAAACGTGCGCCTGCAACGAAACGTGCGCCCGCAGCTCGCAAGGCGACTTCCCGCGATCGGGTCGCAAGAAAGCCTGCGCAAAAGAAGCAGGCGCCGGCAAGACGCGCAGCCGGCTGAGCGATTGCGCCGAGAGGACCAGCTTCCTTGATCTGACGGCCCCTGCGCCGCCGGATGCCAGACGCACCCCGCTACTAATTGTGGATGCGTCGTACCGTCCTCACAGGCGTCGACATCGATCCGTATCTGGCGACCCTTCGCTCCGAGTTCGACCTTCCAGCAGAGTTCCCGGCGCCGGTGCAGGAAGCAGCGGCGGCCGAGGCCGCGCGAACGCCGAAGCTCGCGGGCCACGTCGACGCCACCGACCTTGCCCTGGTGACCCTCGACCCCGCGGGATCGAAGGATCTGGACCAAGCGTTCCTGCTGGAGCGGTCGGCAACCGGGATGACGCTGCACTACGCGATCGCGGACGTCGCGGCCTGGGTTCCTGCCGGCGGACCGATCGACGCCGAGGCACACCAGCGCGGAGAGACGCTCTACCTACCTGACGGCCGGGTTCCGCTGCATCCGCCGGTGCTTTCCGAAGGAGCCGCGAGCCTGCTGCCCGACCAGGACCGGCCAGCCGTGCTGTGGCGGATAGACCTCGACAGCGACGGCGAACCGGTCAGGGTCGACGTACGACGGGCGATCGTCCGCAGCCGCGCACAGCTGGACTATGAGTCGATGCAACGCGACGGCGGCGCGCTGTTGGAGCTGCTGGAGCAGTTCGGCCGGCTGCGGCAGGCGCGCGAGGCCGACCGGGGCGCGGTCTCGCTTCCGGAGCCCGAACAGCAGGTGGTCGGCGATGGCTCGACCTGGACGCTGACCTACCGAGCCCCGCTGCCTGTCGAGGACTGGAACGCGCAGATGTCGCTGCTCACCGGCATGTCCGCGGCTCGCTTGATGCTGGATGCGCGAGTCGGTCTGCTGCGCACCATGCCGCCGCCGGACCCGTCGACCGTCGCGTCGCTACGGCGATCAGCGCTGGCGCTCGGCGTCACATGGCCGGATGGCGCCTCCTACGCCCAGGTGGTACGCGCACTCGACCCGGCGCAGCCCGCGCAGGCTGCGCTCGTGCGCCTGGCTGCGGTTCTCTTCCGCGGCGCGACCTATGTCGCGTTCGACGGCGAGCCGCCGGCCACCACGACGCACTCTGCGGTGGCTGCTCCCTACGCCCATGCGACCGCGCCGCTGCGGCGTCTGGCCGACCGATACGTCAGCGAGTGCTGCCTGGCGATCCACGCCGGCCACGACGTACCGGAGTGGGTCCGGCAGGCGCTTCCGGAGCTGCCGGCAGCCATGTCGGCGGCGGATCGGCGAGCGCATGCCGTCGACCGCGCGGTCGTCGACCTCGCGGAGACGCTGGTGCTTGAGGCCAGGCGCAGCGAGACGCTGCACGGCGTCGTCGTCGAGCCCGACCCCAAGGGCGAGGTGCAGCTGCGGGATCCTGCGGTGCGAGCGCGGCTGACCGGTGCGGACCTACCGCTGGGCGAGGAGGTCGCCGTCAAGCTCCAGGAGCTCGACATCGCGCGCCGCCTCGTCACCTTCACCCTCGCCTGAACCATCGGTGCGCTCGTGGAGCCCGAGCGACCCGATCACTGCGGCGACGAGCGACAGCGCGGCGCCTATCCCGAACGCCAGGTGGTACCCGTCGAGCAAGCCGCGTGGTGTCGAGTCACCGCCGGAGGCTCCCGCGGCGACGCTCGCCAGCACGGCAAGCCCGAGCGCGCCACCCATCATGAAGGAGGTGTTCACCGCGCCCGATGCGAGACCTGACTCGTCAGGCGTGACGTCATCCATCGCGGCGAGGATCACCGGGTTGAAGGCGATCCCGGCGCCCAGACCGAGCAACACCATCGAGGGCAGCACGTCGGCCCCGAACGACCCGTGCAACGGTGCCCGCGCGAACCAGGCAAGCCCGAGCGCGGCGATCCCCAGGCCCGCGCCGAGCGGCAGCCGATAGCCGAATCGCATGACCAGCCTGGCCGAGATCGCCACCGAGCAGGCCATCATCACCAGGTTGCCGGGAAGGAAGGCGAGGCCGACGTTCAGCGCGCTGTAGTGCAGCACCTGCTGCAGGTACAGCGCCGCCATGAAGAACCAGGCGAACATCCCGGCGGCCCACAGCACCCCGACGACGTTGGACACACTCAGGTTGCGCGAGCGGAACAAGCCGAGCCGCACCAGCGGAACCGCGACGCGCGACTCGATGCCGACGAACGCGGACAGGAGTACGCCGGCCCCGGCGAGCTCACCCAGGGTCGTGACCGACGACCAGCCCGCGGAGTTCGCCTTGACGACGGCGTTGACGGCAAGCATCAAGGCGGCGGTGACGACCACCGCTCCGGCGACGTCGAGCCGGCGTCCCGTGGCGGCAGTCGAGGTCTCGTCGACGAGCCGCATCACCAGGATGCACACGGCGATGCCGATCGGCACGTTGACCAGGAACACCCAGTGCCAGCTGAGAGCATCGGTGAGCACGCCACCGACCAGCACGCCGACCGCCCCGCCGCCGGAGGAGACGAAACCGGTGATGCCCATCGCCTTCGCCCGGTCCGCCGGCTCGCTGAACAGCGTCACGACCAGCGCAAAGCCGACCGCGGTCGCCAGCGCCCCGCCGATCCCCTGAACCGCTCGGAACCCGACGAGCATCGCCTGTGACGTGGACAGCCCGCAGCCGATCGACGCAAGCGTGAACCCGGTGATGCCGACGACGAACACCCGGCGCTGACCGTAGAGGTCACCGAGGCGGCCCCCGAGGAGCAGGCATCCGCCGAACGTGAGCAGGTAGCCGTTGACGACCCAGGCGAGCGACTCCTCGCTGAACCCGAGGTCCTGGCGGATCGATGGCAGCGCGACGTTGACGACGGTGCTGTCGAGCACCACCATCAGCTCACCCAGGCACAAGATCCAGAACGCGATCCAGCGCCTGCGTTCGGTCAACACGTCCGACTCCTCCGTCTCCGCCGTCGAACGATAGACGGCGGAAACGACGGGAAGTCATCGGTTTTCGCCGCTCAGCCGGGGATCTCAGCGAGCGCGTACGGGCGGGCGTCGACCGTAAGCCACTCGCCGTCGACCCGTCGCAGCAGCGCCGTGAGGTGCACCACGAGGACCGCGGAACCGTCAGGCCCGCTGATCACCTGTTCGCCGTCGGTGAGAACGTGGTCGGTGTCGATGGCGCGAACCGTCTCGAGCCGGAACGTCGACGTCGTTCCGGCGAGCAGCCCGCTGAAGTAATCGGTGTACATGGCGCTCACCGCGGCGCGGCCGTCGGCGCGTTCCCCGAACGGGTTGATCAGGCTGCCGTCGTCGGTGAAGCGCTTTGCAAGCTCGGCGCCGTCGTTGGTCTCCCACGCCTTGCACAGCCCATCGAAGAACCCGACCACCGACGACTCGTCGTACCCACTCATGTCCCACTCCTCGCTGGATGTGGCGCCCGTTCGGCGCCGGTGACACCAGCCTGGGATGAGACCCCACCCTCTCGCGTCGGGAGAACTCCCCATCTTCGGCGAGCAGCCGTCTACGGTGATCGTCATGCAGCCGGGGGTGAGCCGCGCTGAGATCGCCGCGCTCTTGGCGGTCGGCCAGGACCATGCGTTCGCGCAACCGGCGGGCTCGCAGCTTCGCGCGACGGTGTTGGGACAGCTGCTGGCCGAAGCGGCCGGCGCCGGGTCGCCCGATCGCGAGACCTGCTGGTGGACGGGCACCCTGCGCTTCCTGGGATGCACGAGCCACGCCTTCGACATGGCGCAGCTCTTCGGCGACGAGATCGAGCTGCGGGCGGAGGCGATGCTCGCTGACAACGCGAGCCCACCCGAGATGGTGCGGCTGATGCTCGCGCACGCGGGCCCGGGTCGCCATGGGCTGGAGCGCGTGCGCTCGCTGCTCGGCGTGCTCGCCACCGGCCGCGCCGCGATGGAGATGAACTTCCGGACCGCGTGCGAGGTGAGCGACGTGCTCGCGAGCCGCCTCGGCGTGGACGCATCGGTCCGCGCCTCGCTCGCCACCAGCTTCGAACGCTGGAACGGCCGCGGCTTCCCGAACGGAACCAAGGGGACGGCGATCCCGCTACCGATGCGCATCACGCAGCTGGCGCAGGAGTTCGAAGCAGTCGCGCGGGCGGCCGATGTCGACGCGGCGATCGCGACGGTCCGGGCACGCCGCAACAAGACCTACGATCCGGTACTCGTCGACCTCATCGTGGCGAACGGCAAGGCTTGGTACGCCGGGGCGAGCGGCCAGGACCCCTGGGATGCGGCGCTGTCGATGGCGCCCAGCGGCCTGCCGCTGACGGAGGACGAGACGCACGACGCACTCCTCGTCGTCGCCGACTTCACGGACCTGAAGTCGCCATGGACGAGCGGACACTCGCGGGCGGTCGCCGAGCTCGCCCGCGCCGCCGCCGGACCGCTCGCCGAGGCTGCGGCCCTCGTCCATGACTTCGGTGTCGTCACCGTGCCCAACTCGATCCTCGACAAGGCGGGACCCCTCACCCGCGACGAACGCGAGCGCATGGAGACGCACGCGATGGTGACCGACCAGCTGCTGCGCCGTGTGCCGTTCACCGCACAGCTCGCGGTACCCGCGGGCGGCGCCCACGAGCGCCTCGACGGCTCCGGCTACCACCGGCGCCCGAGCGCGGGCGACCTCGACGCGGCGGCGCGCGCCGTCGCCGCAGCCGACAGCTACCAGGCAATGGTGTCCGACCGGCCGCACCGCGTTGCGATGTCGAGCGATGCGGCTGCCGTCGAGCTACGGCGGGAGGCAGCCACCGGGCGGCTCGACGCCGAGGTCGTCGAGCGCGTGCTCGAGACCGCCGGGCACCGCCGCGTTGCGCGGCCAAGCCTGCCCGGCGGGCTGACCGCACGCGAGGTCGATGTCCTGCGCCTGATGGCTTTGGGCATGACCACCCGCGCGATCGCCGACAAGCTCGTCATCTCCGCGAAGACGGCGGACCATCACGTCCAGCACATCTACCGCAAGATCGGCGCCTCGACCCGAGGGGCCGCGGCGCTGTTCGCGATGGAGCAGGGCCTGCTCCCCGCGACGAGGGAATGAAGATGGGGAGTTCTCCCGATTTGCCGTGCCGGCGCGATGGGTCAGGCTCTGCACCATGACGACATTCATCACCAAGCTCGACGCCGACGGAGACGGCCCACGCCTCGCCGTCAAGGACATCATCGATGTCGCCGGTGTTCCCACCACGGCCGGCTGCCGGGCGGTGGCAAAGACCGCCGAGCCGGCGGCGACCGATGCCCCCTGCCTCGTCGGCGCGCGGGCTGCCGGCGCCCGCATCGTCGGGAAGGCCAACCTGCACGAGCTCGCCGTACTTCCGATCGGCACCAACCCGTGGTTCGGTACGCCCGTCAACCCGCTCGACCCCGCGTTGATCCCGGGTGGATCGAGCAGCGGTTCGGCGACGGCGGTGGCCTACGACGAGGCTGACGTCGCGCTCGGCAGCGACACCGGCGGCTCGGTGCGCATCCCTTCGGCCTGCTGTGGAACCAGCGGGCTCAAGACGACCTACGGCCGGGTCTCCCTCGACGGGGTCTGGCCGCTCGCTCCGAGCCTGGACACGATCGGGCCGATGGCGCGGACGATCAGCGGACTGGTCGCCGGCATGCAGCTCCTCGAGCCCGGCTTCGCCGTCGCGCCGACCGCCGCGAAGACCGTCGGCCGGGTCCGGACGAACGGCGACCCGCGCATCGAGGCCGCCGTGGACCGCGCGCTGCGCGACGCGGAGCTCACGATCATCGACATCGACTTCGACCGGCTTGCGCCGGGCGCAGACCTCTTCGCCGCGATCTACTTCAGCGAGGTCGTGGAGTGCGACGGCCGGCTGGCCGAGGAGAACCCCAACGACGTCGGCGAGGACATTCTCGGCATGCTCGCCTTGGCGCCGGCCTTCGCGACCGACATGAACGTGGTCCGCGACCAGCTCCGCGAGTGGCGAATGTCGGTGGCCCGGCTGTTCGACCAGGTCGAGCTGCTGGCCTTGCCGACGCTTCCGGTGTTCCCGCCGCGACTCGACGAGATCACGCCGGAAAACCTTGTCGAGAAGGTCATCGAGATCACCGCCTTCGTGTCGATGTTCAACGCGGCGGGCACGCCCTGCACCGCACAGCCGATTCGAACCGCTGACTCACCATTCCCGGCGAGCCTGCAGCTGGTCGGACCGCTGGGCGGCGAGGAGCTTCTGCTCACCACCGCGATGGAGGTCGAGGCTGCCGCCGCACCTTGACTCGGTCCGGCGCTCGCTCTAACGAAGCAGCGTGGCGCCGCGCACCGTGGTCGCCCCCGTCTTGCCCTTCACCACTACATCGGCAGGAGCGCCGAGGCTCACGTCCGGCGGCACGATCGGTGCGACTTCATTCGTGACGAGCACCGCCGGCATGCCCTCCCGGCCCGCAATTCCGGAGAGCCGAAAGGCGAGGTTCACCGCGTCACCGAACACGGCGAGCTTGCTTGGCGACGTCCGGCCGACGGCGACCTCGCCCGCCGTCACGGCCCAGCCCATCCGGATCGGACCGCCGTCCAGCGCGCGGACCTCCAGCTCATCTGCCCGCGCAGTCACGGCGACATCCGCCGCGAGGGCGCACCGCAACGCCGCAGCAACGCCGTCGTCCTCAGTCGCATCCCAGGTCGCGAGCACGGCGTCACCCGCGTAGTTGTTGACCGTCCCGCCGTACTCGATGACGAGCGGGCGCACCTCCCGCCAGAGCTCCTCGGCGGCGGCGGCGACCGCGACGGCCCCCCGCGTTTCTGTCAGCGTCGTGTAGTTGACGATGTCGCCGACGAGGATCGCCATCCGCCCGCTCGCCATCGCCCGCTCGGTCGCGCTCTGGCGCTCCGCGCTGACCGCGAGATCCTCAAGAACTCGCAGAGTGAGCTCAGTCGACCCGATCATCAGGACGTCGCCGTCGGCGAGGGGATGCCACTCGTCTCGCTCGATCCGCCGGCCGTTGACCCGGGTCCCGTTGGTCGATCGGTCGACGACGTGCACCCCGTCCGCCGAGGTGCGGATCTCGGCGTGGTCGCGGGAGACCGCAGCCTCCTCGACCAGCAGCCGGTGCGCGTCGTCGACACCCGCGCACTCGCGCCCGATGAACAGCCGACCGTCGACGCGAACCGCCCGCTCCTCGGGCGATCCAGGCGCCGAAACGACCCACGCATCGCCCATCGCGTCCGTATCGTAGGTCCCGGACGACGTGGCGGAGGGGCGCGTGGACGGCAATCTCGGGGCATTGAGCAGCGCCCTGCCGTCGTACGAGTTCGGTGAGGTGCTCGGTCACGGGGCCTGGGGCACGGTGGTCGCGGCCCATCATCGGGCACTCAACCGCTCGGTTGCGGTCAAATGGCTCCGCCGCGAGCTGGTCGACGACGCTGAAGCGCGCAGCCGGTTCAACTCCGAGGCGCAGGTCCTGGCGGCGCTGGACCACCCGCACGTCGTGCGCGTGTACGACTACGTCGAGACTGACGAGGTCTGCGCGCTGATCATGGAGCGGCTGCCCGGTGGCACGATCGCCGACCGCGCACGACTCGGACCGCTGCCGCCGCAGACCGCCTGCGCCTACGCGCTTGCGGCACTTCATGGCCTGGAGCACGCCCACCAGCACGACGTTCTGCACCGCGACGTCAAGCCGGAGAACCTGATGCTGGCCGG
>DASZYY010000157.1:0-17925 GCA_035545175.1 Mycobacteriales bacterium | reverse complement strand
ACCGGCCATACCGCTCCGGTGCCATCGCTGTAGGCCGCGATCAGCTTCGAGCCGTCGGGGGCATACACGGCATTGCCCCAGGTGCTCGCGCCGCCTGGGAAGGCCGACCCGAACTGCTGTCCGATCCCCGGATCCCAGATCGTCATGCCGCCACTGGACCCGCTCGTCACGGCGAACCGACCCGTCGCAGAGTCAACGGTGATCGAGGCAACCGGTGCAGGCTCGACGAGCATCGGTGGCCCGACCTGCCGGCCCGTGGCCAGGTCCCACTGCGACACGATCCCGTTCCAGCTGCCCACCAGCAGGGTGCCGCTGGGCTCGAACGCCAGGGACGTGACCCGCCACCTCTGCTCGGGCGACACCAGGATCGTGCGCCGGATCGTGCCGCCGGGATCCGCTACCAGGACCCGGCCGTCGTCCTGCCCCACCGCGATTCGCTGGCCGTCAGGCGAGTAGTCGACGGCGGTACCTGCAACCGGCAGCGCGGTGTGCGCCAGCCGACGTCCGCCGGCGTCGAACACGTCGAGCGACCCCTCGTCCTTCTGGCTGGTCACCGGGCCCGCCGAGCTGACGGCGAAGTGAGTGCCAGCGGGGTCCCAGCTAACGCCCGTGGGGACGCCCGGTGCCACGCTGGCGGATGCGATGCTCGCCACGCCCGGCGAAGTTCGCCACAGCCTGACGTCACCGGTGTTGGCCACCCCTGCCAGAACGCCTCCCCGCGACCACGACACCGCCGTGGCGACCGCACTCTTGCGAGGCCCGTTCCACAGGGTCTCGACCCGACGCTCGGACTTCGTCGCATACAGCTGGGCCGGTCCGAACGGGTTGCCGACCGCGAAGGACGCGCCATCCGGTGCGACAGCGAGCGGCGGCGACGTTCCCGGAGCTTGACCCACCGGAGCAGCCGGCTTGACGGCGTACGGGCGGCCGAACCGCCTTGCCGCACCTAGGTCCCACTCGAAGATCGCACCATCGAGTGAACAGGTGAACAGCGTCAAGCTGTCCGAGCTCACCGCTTGGGCGATGACCCGCCCGTTGTCGCCGGCGAACCGCTCGATCGGTGTCAGGGTGCGAGCGTCCCAGACGATGGCACTGCCGTCGTCGGCGGTGGTGACGATCTGCCTGGCGTTCGGCACATAGCCGAGGGACTCGAGCTGGGCACTGTGGCCGCCCTGGGCGATGGCGGACCGGCCCGTGCGCAGGTCGACCTGGACGAAGTCGTCCGGGTGCGACGAGCCGCTGTACACCAGCTTCGTTCCAGCCGGGTTCAGCGCACCGAGCACGTCCTTGGGGACGTGCAAGGCCACCCTGTGCTGGACGGCCAGCGTGGTGGCGTTCAGCGTCAACACGGCGTTGCCCGTGACGACCGTCAGACGGTTCGGCCCGGTGACGGCACCCGCGGTCATGCCGACGGCGGGCAACGCCACTTCTCGCGTCTGGTAAGTCCTCAGATCGGCGCGATAGATGTAGGACCGGCCCTGCGAGGTCCGTTGGTCATTGGTCAGGTTGAAGACGAAGTAGAAGGCTCGACCGTCAGGCGAGGCGAACATCGGCTGGTTCTCGCCGGTCGGCTTCGTGTTCCAGACGTGCGAGCCGGGCAGGACATGAATGACCTTCCATGCACCGTCGACCTGCGCGGCAACCGGGAAGTTCACGCCGACCTTCGCCTCACCCGTGGACACGAACCGAGAGCCGGTCCACACCCCTTGGTGCAGGACTGACGTCACCTGGCCGGGGAGAGGGCGGAAGCTCGTCGCACTGTAGAAGTGAGCGAGGCTGTCGTTGTCGATCACGGCCAGGGTCGTGCCGTCCGGGCTCAACTGGACCTGCTGCGGACGTAGCCCCGATGCGGCGGAGAACGAACCCACGAGAGCGGGCGTGCGAAGCAGTGTGCTGAGCAACGTGGCCTCGGTCTGCGGCGAGCGGTCGAGCAGGACCGCCTGCCGGGCCAGCAGCATCGCCTCGTCGATTCGGGGCTGGCTCACCGCCTCCGCTCCGAGACTGTGCGCAAGGGCAACCCGCGCATGGCGCTGCGCACTGTGTCGCTGCACCAGCGCGACAACGCCCGCGATGAGAGCGAGCACGAGGAGCAACGCGACCCCGCCCAGCGAGCTTCGTAGCCGGCGGTTCTGCCGCTGCTGTGCGAGCAGAGCGCGCTGCGACTCCGTACGGCTGCTGGTGACGAATTCTCGCTCGACCTCGTTGAGCTCGAGCGAGTGCTGAGTCGTCCAGTCGAGCGCCGCTGACAACCGGGTCCCACGGTAGAGCTCAGCCGGGTCGCGTCCCGCCTCCTGCCACTCCCGGGCGGCGCTCGCAAGGTGAGCCCGGAGTCGTATCCCGTCACGGTCTTCCTCGAGCCAGTCTGTGAAGCGCGGCCACTCACGGAGCAACGCCTCGTGTGCCACCTCGACGTAGCCGTCGCTCACCGTCAGCAGCCGCCGGTCGGCCAAGGTCTGCATGACCGCCGTCAGCTCGGCGTCGCTCCCGAAGTCGGCAAGCGGCGCGCGCTTCCTGACAACGGCATCGCCCTCGCCGGGACCGGCGAGGCGCAACAAGATCGACCGCACCAACGCCTGCTGCTCCGTGGTGAACTCGGCGTACACCGTCTCGGCGAGGCGGGCCACCGCGCCTCGGATTCCGCCGCTACCGCGGTACGACGCGGCCTGCAGCTTCCGCCCGTCACGGCTCTCCCACAGCTCGAGGAGCGTCGTCGACAGCAGTGGCAGCGCCCCCGGCTCCCCCAGCACGTCGTCGACGAGCACTTCGACCAACTCCGGCTCGACTGCCGCGCCGACGCGCAGGGCTGGGTTGACGATCGCGCGCCGGTACTCGTCGGCATTCATCGCGCCGACGAGGACAGTGTGGTCCGCGAGCAGCCCGGCGAGCTTCTCGTCGCTGGCACACCGGCCGTAGAAGTCGGCACGGATCGTGATGACGACGGTCAGCGCTTCACTCGTCGCGGCAGCCGCGAGCGCGCTGATGAACTCGGCTCGCTCGGCCGGGTCGTCGCAGAGCGTGTAGACCTCTTCGAACTGGTCGACCACCAGCACGACGCGCTCGTCGGAGGCGGCGGCAGCCACTGAGGTCTCCGCCAGCACGGGTGCGTTGCCCGGTAGGCGCTCGACCAGCGTGCGAGGAAGCCCGGTCAGCAGCGCCCGCTCCACAGCGCGAACCGGATGCTCGGTGGGCCGGGCCACCACGCAGTGCCATGTCTCGCTCTCAGGCAGCACCCCGGCCTGCAGAGCGGGAACCAGGCCGGCCCGCACGACCGACGACTTGCCGCTTCCGGAAGCTCCGACGACGGCAAGCATTGGCGAGCCCGCGAGCCGGGCGATCAGGTCGGCGACCAGCCGCTCTCGACCGAAGAACGAGCCGGCATCGTCTGCGTCGAAGCTGACCAGACCCTTGTACGGCGGCCGGTCGTCGACCGCATGACGTCCCGGCCCACTGCCGAACAGGCGGGTCCGCTCACGAGCCTGCTGCAGGTCGAAGACCGTGCCCGCGAGATCCGACTCGACCGCGCGCAGATCGCTGCGACCGCTGGCCGCCCGGTGCGCGAGGCTGCCAAGCCGCGCCGTCGCATCGGCGTCGACCCACTCACTGACCGCTCGGTGGACCTGCCGCGGCACCCCACCGGTCGCGGTCAGCAGGTCGAGCGGCACGACATCGGCGGCGCCCGGCAGATAGAGGTCGGCGACTGCCCGCATCTGGTCGATCGCCAGCGGGGGCAGGACCACCTCGACTCGGTCCGGCCACCTACGAACCGCCGTGTGCACCGACTCAGTGGCGTGCTCGTCGTCGAGCCCGATGATCAACAAACGCTGCTCGCGCGCGTCCGCGTCGACCAGCTGCCCCAGGTCGGCCAGATCGTCCGAGTCGGCCGCATCGACGTCGTCGACGATGGCGACCGCCGGCTGGGGCACCGACGCCCACCAGTCACGCACCGGCCGGTGCTCGGCGCTCAGCGCGAGGTAGGTGCACGTCCCTCGACCGCGCGTCACGGCCTCTGCCACCGCAGCCAGGAGCCGCGTCTTGCCGATTCCCGACGGGCCGCGCACAACGACGGCGGCTCCGGAGCCGCGGCGCGCAACCCGCCACATCCAGAGCAGCTGACGCAGCTGGGCGTCGCGCCCGTACATCGGGGTGATCGTGTCGAGCTCCGGCGGCAACGATGCTGGGGTGGGAGCTGCCACCATCTCCGTCGCCGGGCCGCACACCGCGTAGGCGCGAACCGGTTCGGACAGGCCCTTCGCCTCGACCGTCCCATGGTCGGTGACAGTCAGACCTTCGACGGCCCGCGCTAGATGGATTACTCCTTCGCTGACCAAGGTCTCGCCGGCGGACGCCTTGGAGCACAACCGGGCGGCGAGGTTGAGCGCGCCGCCGCGATACCCGCCTTCGACCGCAACGGCCTCGCCGGCATCGATTCCGATGCCGACCGTCAACGGCAGGTCGGGCTCGATCGAGGACTCGTCGACGAAGACCGCCTGCAGCTCGACCGCGGCGCGCAGCGACGCCCGTACCGAGCTGAACACCGCGAGCGCCTCGTCACCACGGAGCTCTACGAGCTCGCCACCGTGGGCCTCGATGCCCTCCCGGGCGATCTGGGCGAACTTCGCCGCGAGCCGCGCCGCGCCCTCGTCACCGTGCTTCTGGGTGTACGCGGTGTACCCGCGGATGTCCGCGATCATGAACGCGAGCACACCTGTGCTGCCGTGTGCCCCCGCGCTCGTCACCGCGCCATCGTCGTGATGCCGCTACGACGGTGTCAACGTGAACCGCCGTGCGCGCCAGTCAGGCGATCGGGCGGTCGGTCGGGAGGACCGGCGCCGGCAGCTGGGTGTCCCCCATCAGCCAGCGGTCGACCGACGAGGCGCAGGCCCGGCCTTCGGCGATCGCCCACACGATCAGCGACTGACCGCGCCCCATGTCGCCGCAGACGAAAACGCCGTCGACGTTCGTCATCCACTCGCCGCTGCGCGCCACGTTGCCGCGGCCGTCGAGCTCGACTTCGAGACCGTCGAGGAGCTCGCCTCGCTCCGGACCGACGAAACCCATCGCGAGCAGCACGAGCTGAGCCGGCAGCTCCCGCTCCGTGCCCTCGATCGGGTTGAACTTCTCGTCGACCTCGGCGATCACCAGGCCCGACACCCGCGCGTCGGCATCGCCGACAAAACGCTGCGTCGACACCGCGTAGACCCGGTCGCCGCCCTCTTCGTGCGCGCTGGAGACCCGGTAGATCATCGGGTACGTCGGCCACGGCATCGCGTCGACTCGTGCGTCCGGCGGCCGCTGCAGGATCTCCAGCTGGGTCACCGACTTCGCACCCTGGCGGATCGCGGTACCGAGACAGTCGGCGCCGGTGTCGCCACCGCCGAGGATGATCACGTCCTTGCCCTCGGCCGAGATGGCCGGCGCGTCGATGTCGCCCTGCTGCACCCGGTTGGCCAGGGGCAGGTAGTCCATCGCCGGGTAGATGCCCGTGAGGTCGCGGCCCGGGACGTCGAGGTCGCGCGGGATCGTCGAGCCGCCCGCGAGCACGATCGCGTCGTGGCGCTTGCGCAGCTGGTCGGCGGTGATGTCGAGGCCGACGTTCACGCCGGCCCGGAAGCGCGTCCCCTCCTCCTCCATCTGCAACAACCGCAGATCGAGGTGACGCTTCTCCATCTTGAACTCAGGGATGCCGTAGCGGAGCAGACCACCGATCCGGTCCGCGCGCTCGTACACGACCACGGTGTGACCGGCCCGGGTCAGCTGCTGAGCAGCGGCCAGGCCCGCCGGACCGGACCCGACCACGCCGACCGTCTTTCCGGACAGCCGCTCGGCCACCTGCGGCTTGATCCAGCCCTCGTCCCAGGCGCGGTCGACGATCTCGACCTCGACCTGCTTGATGGTCACCGGGTCCTGGTTGATGCCGAGGACGCATGCGCTCTCGCACGGCGCCGGGCAGAGCCGGCCGGTGAACTCCGGGAAGTTGTTCGTCGCGTGGAGCCGTTCGATCGCCTCGCGCCAGTCGTCACGCCAGACCAGGTCGTTCCACTCCGGGATCAGGTTGCCCAGCGGGCAACCTTGATGGCAGAACGGGATGCCGCAGTCCATGCAACGCCCGGCCTGCTTCTGCAGGCTCTCCTGCGGGAAGTCGGTGTAGACCTCGCGCCAGTCCTGGATCCGCACCTCGACGGGACGCCGCTTCGGCGTCTCCCGCGGCGTGGTGAGGAAGCCCTTCGGGTCAGCCATGTGCAGCCGCCATGATCGCCTCGTTGACGTCCTGTCCCGCTTCCTCGGCCGCCTTGGCGGCGGCGAGGACGCGCTTGTAGTCGCGCGGCATGACCTTCGAGAACCTGCCGACGGAGGCGTCCCAGTCGGCGAGCAGCGCGGCCGCCACCGCGGAGTCGGTCTCCTCCTGGTGCTTGGCCACGACCTCACGCAAGAACTCGCGATCGTCGTCGTCGAGCTCCTCGAGGTCGACCATCTCGCCGTTGACCCGGCCCTCGTCGAGGTCGAGGAAGTAGCCGACGCCACCGGACATTCCGGCCGCGACGTTGCGCCCGGTCGGGCCGAGCACGACGACCCGGCCACCGGTCATGTACTCGCAGGCGTGGTCGCCCACTCCTTCGACGACCGCAACGGCGCCCGAGTTGCGGACGCAGAACCGCTCGCCCACGACGCCCCGGATGAACGCCTCGCCGCCGGTCGCGCCGTAGAGGATCACGTTGCCGGCGATGACGTTCTCCTCGGCCTTGAACTGCGCCGCGGTGTCCGGCCGCAGCACGATCCGGCCGCCCGACAGCCCCTTGCCGAGGTAGTCGTTGGAGTCCCCGAACAGCCGCAGCGTGATGCCCTTCGGCACGAACGCGCCGAACGACTGCCCGGCCGAGCCGGTGAACGTCACCTCGATCGTGCCGTCCGGCAGCCCGGCGTCGGCGTACCGCTTGGTGACCTCATGACCGAGGATCGTGCCGACGGTCCGGTTGACGTTGCGCACCGGCAGCTCGAGCTTCACGGGCTGCGCATCGGCGAGGGCGCCTTCGGCGAGCTGCACCAGTGTCTGGTCTAGCGCCTTGTCCAGGCCGTGGTCCTGGCCACGAGTCTGCAGCCGCGGGCCGTCGACATCCGGCACGTGCAGGATCGGCGCCAGGTCGAGACCCTCCGCCTTCCAGTGGTCGATGGCGGCGGTCGTGTCGAGTGACTCGACGTGACCGACCGCCTCCGCGATCGACCGGAACCCGAGGGCGGCCAGGTGCTCGCGCACCTCCTCCGCAATGAACTCGAAGAAGTTCTGCACGAACTCCGGCTGACCGGAGAACCGCTTGCGCAGCTCAGGGTTCTGCGTCGCGATGCCGACTGGGCAGGTGTCGAGATGGCAGACCCGCATCAGGATGCATCCGGAAACGACCAACGGCGCGGTCGCGAAGCCGAACTCCTCCGCGCCCAGCAGCGCGGCGATGACGACGTCGCGGCCGGTCTTCATCTGACCGTCGACCTGCACCACGATCCGGTCGCGCAGGCCGTTGAGCAGCAAGGTCTGCTGCGTCTCGGCCAGCCCCAGCTCCCACGGCGAGCCGGCGTGCTTCAGCGAGGTCAACGGCGCGGCGCCGGTGCCACCGTCGTGACCGGAGATGAGTACGACGTCGGCGTGCGCTTTCGACACACCCGCGGCGACCGTCCCGACGCCGACCTCCGCGACCAGCTTGACGTGGATCCGCGCCTGCGGGTTCGCGTTCTTCAGGTCGTGGATGAGCTGCTTGAGGTCTTCGATCGAGTAGATGTCGTGGTGCGGCGGGGGCGAGATCAGGCCCACACCCGGCGTCGACCCACGCGTCTTCGCGATCCAGGGGTAGACCTTGTTGCCCGGCAGCTGACCGCCTTCGCCGGGCTTCGCACCCTGCGCCATCTTGATCTGGATGTCGTCGGCGTTGGTCAGGTAGTCGCTCGTCACGCCGAAGCGGCCGCTCGCGACCTGCTTGATCGCACTGCGCCGCGCCGGGTCGTGCAGCCGGTCGGTGTCCTCGCCACCCTCACCGGTGTTCGACTTGCCGCCGATCCGGTTCATCGCGATCGCGAGCGTCTCGTGCGCCTCGGCTGAGATCGAGCCGTAGGACATCGCACCGGTCGCGAACCGCTTCACGATCTCCGACACCGGCTCGACCTCGTCGATCGGCACCGGCGGGCGCACGCCTTCGGCGAAGCGGAACAGGCCGCGCAGCGTCATCAGCTTCTGCGCCTGGTCGTCCACCGCCGACGTGTACTCCTTGAACACGTCGTAGCGGCCACTGCGCGTCGCGTGCTGCAGCTTGAAGACGGTCTGCGGGTTGAACAGGTGCGGCTCGCCCTCGCGGCGCCACTGGTACTCGCCGCCGACCCACAGCCGGCGGTGCTTGTGCGGCACCCGCGGGTATGCCTGCCGGTGACGCGCGGCCACTTCCTCGGCGACGACGTCGAGACCGATGCCACCGAGCCGCGAGGTGGTCCCGGTGAAGTAGTCGTCGATGAGGTCCTGGCTCAAACCGAGCGCCTCGAAGATCTGTGCGCCGGTGTAGGAGCTCACCGTCGACACGCCCATCTTGCTCATGACCTTCAGGACGCCCTTGCCGAGCGCCTTGATGTACTTGTGAACCGCCTCGTCCGCCTCGATGCCGGTCACGACTCCGGTCCGCACCAGGTCCTCAACCGACTCCATCGCGAGGTACGGGTTCACCGCGGCCGCGCCGTACCCGACGAGGAGCGCGACGTGATGCACCTCGCGGACGTCACCGGCCTCGACGATCAGGCCGACCTTGGTCCGGGTCTTCTCGCGGATCAGGTGGTGGTGCACCGCGCTGGTGAGCAGCAGCGACGGGATCGGCGCGAGCTCGGCGTCGCTGTCGCGGTCCGACAGCACGATCAGCCGCGAGCCGTTGGCGATCGCGTCGCTGACCTCCTGGCGAGCCCGCTCGAGGGCGACCCGCAGGGCCTCTCCCCCGCCGGCCACCGGGTACAGACCCTTGACCACGTGCGAGGCGAAGCCCGGCATGTCCCCGTCGTCGTTGACGTGGATGATCTTCGCCAGGTCGTCGTTGTCGAGCACCGGGAACGGCAGCGTGATCTGGCGACACGACGCCGGCGTCGGCTCGAGCAGGTTGCCTTCCGGCCCGATCGACGTGGACAGCGAGGTGACGAGCTCCTCGCGAATGGCGTCGAGCGGCGGGTTGGTGACCTGGGCGAACAGCTGGGTGAAGTAGTCGAACAGCAGCCGCGGCCGGCCCGACAGCGCCGCCACCGGCGTGTCGGTGCCCATCGACCCGATTGCCTCGGCCCCCGCCCGCGCCATCGGCGCGACGATGATCCGCAGCTCCTCCTCGGTGTAGCCGAAGGCCTGCTGGCGCCGTACGACGGACTCGTGCGAGTACACGATGTGCTCGCGGTCCGCGAGGTTGTTCAGGTGCACCTGGCCGGCGTGCAGCCAGTCCGCGTACGGGTGTGCGGCGGCGAGCTCGGTCTTGAGCTCTTCGTCGTCGACGATGCGTCCGGCCACCGTGTCGACCAGGAACATGCGACCCGGCTGCAGCCGGCCCTTTCGCACGACCTTGTCGGCCGGCACGTCGAGGACGCCGACCTCGGAAGCGAGGATGACGCGGCCGTCCTCCGTCACCCAGTAACGCGAGGGACGAAGGCCGTTGCGGTCGAGAACCGCGCCGACGACGGTGCCGTCGGTGAACGCGACGCAGGCGGGGCCGTCCCACGGCTCCATCACGCAGGCGTGGAAGTCGTAGAACGCCTTGCGCGCCGGGTCCATCAGCGCGTTGTTCTCGTGCGCCTCCGGGATCATCATCAGCACGGCGTGCGGCAGCGACCGGCCGCCGAGATGCAACAGCTCGAGCACCTCGTCGAAGCTCGCCGAGTCACTGCCGCCGGGAGTGACGATCGGGTAGAGCCGGGCCAGGTCGCCCGGGATCAGGTCGCTTTCGAGCAACGCCTCGCGAGCCCGCATCCAGTTGCGGTTGCCCATGACGGTGTTGATCTCGCCGTTGTGCGCGATGTAGCGGTACGGGTGAGCGAGCGGCCACGACGGGAACGTGTTCGTCGAGAACCGCGAGTGCACCAACGCGATCGCGGAGGTGAACCGCTCGTCGGTGACGTCCGGGAACACCACCGGCAGCTGGTCGGTGGTGAGCATGCCCTTGTAGACCAGCGTCCGGCAGGACAGCGACGGCAGGTAGGTCCCGACCTCACGCTCGATCCGCTTGCGGGCGCAGAAGGCCAGCCGCTCGAGGGCCAGGTCGCTGGCCCCGCCGGCCGATGCGACGAACAGCTGGCGGAACCGCGGCATGACCGACAGGGCGGTGTCGCCGAGCGGGGAGGAGTCGGTCGGGACGTCGCGCCAGCCGAGCACCTGGAGGTCTTCTTCACCGACGATCCGCTCGATCGCGTCGATCGCCTTGCGCTCGCCCTCGTCGTCGTTGGGCAGGAACGCCATTCCGACGGCGTACGACCCGGCCTCGGGAAGCTCGAATCCGGCGACGGCCCGCAGGAACTCGTCCGGGATCTGGACGAGGATTCCGGCGCCGTCACCGGTGTTGACCTCGGCGCCGGAGGCGCCGCGGTGGTCCAGGTTGTGCAGGGCGGTCAGCGCGTCGTCGACGATCGCGTGGCTGCGGCGGCCGTGCATGTCGGCCACGAAGGCGACACCGCACGCGTCGTGCTCGTGGGCGCCGTCGTACAGGCCCTGCGGCGCAGGCATCGCCGCAGACCTGAAGGGCCCACCGGGGACCATCGGCACAGCAGACATAGCGAGACCCGTCCTCCGAAGTCATCACACGGCGCACGCTCACCGGGGTACGGCGACACGAGCGGGGTTGTGGTGCGGGACGGCGTCGGCCCAGCGCCAATCAGGTTACCCCAGCGTTACTCAGCCGGAAAAACCCATTTCGGTAGCCCGAAACTACCCGGCCACGCTCGCGCCAACCGCATGCCCGACCCCGAAAACGACCGCCACGGTCGCCGATCCGAGCACGAGCTGGCGGATCGCACCGAACCAGACCGAGCGCTGGGTGAATCGGGCAACTGCCCCACCCATCACCAGGAGCATCACGGTGCCGAGCACGATCGACCAGAGCAGCGTGTGGGCTCCACACAGATAAGGCAGCAGCGGCACGAAGGCACCGAAGCCGAACGTGACGAACGACAAGCCGCCCGCGACGTACGCCGAGGGCTGCTCGTCCGGGTCGACGCCGAGCTCCTCCCGAACGTGGACCCGCCAGGCCTCGTCCGGGTCTTTGGAGACCTCCGCCGCGACCCGCGCGGCGAGGTCGCGCGGCAGCCCGCGCCGGCGGAAGATGGCAGCGAGCTCGCGCTCCTCCGCGGCCGGGCTCTCTTCGATCTCCCGCCGCTCCTTGTCGATCTCGGACTGGATCAGCTGCGTCTGCGAGTGCACCGAGGTCCACTCGCCCACGGCCATCGAGAACGAACCGGCCAGCAGCCCTGCCAGCCCGGTGAGGATCACGTCGTGGCTCGAGGTGCTCGCGCCCGCCACACCAGCGACCAGCGCACCGTTCGAGACCAGCCCGTCGAGCGCCCCGAACACGGCCGGGCGAAGCCGCCCGGCGTTCACATCACGGTGCGTGTGGTGAATCTCCGGGTTCGCCTTCGACGCGACCGCCGGCATCGACTCCTTCGCTCGCGTCTGGCTCACGGCGCCAGCGTACGGCCAGCACGAAGTACGCCGCCGCGGCGGTGAACACGATGATGCTGGTCCAGTCGTTGAGCCGCAGCCCGAGGAACTTGTGCGCGTCGTCGATCCGCAGCGCCTCGATCCACCCGCGGCCAGCCGTGTACAGCATCACGTAGAGCGCCAGCGAGCGGCCGTGAGTGAGCTGCTTTCGGCGATCGAGCCACACGACGACCAGGGCTACACCCAGGTCCCAGATCGACTCGTAGAGGAACGTCGGCTGGTAGTAGGCGTCGCCGAGATGACCCGCGATTCGGTGCTGCACGTCGATGTGCAGGCCCCACGGCAGCGAGGTCGGCCGGCCGTACAGCTCCTGGTTGAACCAGTTGCCCCACCGTCCGATGGCCTGCGCGACCGCGATCCCGGGCGCCACCGAGTCGGCAAACATCGCGAAGTCGACCTTGTGCCTCCGACACCCGATCCACGCGCCGAGCGCGCCGAAGAGCACAGCGCCCCAGATGCCGAGTCCGCCGTCCCAGATCTTCAGCGCGCCGACCGTCCCGGACCTTCCCGGTCCGCCCCAGTACAGCTCCGGGTTCGTGACCAGGTGGTAGATCCGGGCACCAACCAGCCCGAACGGCACTGCCCAGACCGCGACATCGCCGACCGCGCCCTTGCGACCGCCGCGCGCGACGAGCCGGCGGTCGCCGATCGTCACCGCGGCGATGACCCCGGCGATGATGCACAGCGCGTACGCGCGGATCGGAAGGCCGCCGATGTGCCAGACGCCCTGCGACGGGCTGGGCAGGTGAGCGGGCAGCATCAGCGACCGGCGCGGACACCGGCGGCGAGCTCCACCGCGAGGGCGCCGACCGCAGCGGCACCGGACTTCGCGTCCGGAGCGTCCAGCAAGCAGCGAACCAGTGCCGACCCGACGATGACCCCATCGGCGTACGACGCGACCTCCGCGGCCTGCTCGCGGTTGGACACACCGAGCCCGACACCCACCGGGATCTGCGTCGCGGCGCGCACCCGCTTCACCAGGTCGGGCGCCGCTGACGAGGTCTGGTCGCGGGCCCCGGTGACCCCCATGGTCGAGGCGGCGTAGACCCAGCCGCGGCACGCCGCAACGGTGCTGGCGATGCGGGCCGGCGTCGACGACGGCGCAACCAGGAACACCCGATCGAGGTCGTGCGCATCCGCGATGTCGAGCCAGTCCCCCGCCTCGTCGGGAATCAGGTCGGGCGTGATCAGCCCGCTCGCTCCGGCCGATGCCAGTTCCGTGGCGAACCGCTCGATGCCGTAGGCGAGCACCGGGTTCCAGTACGTCATGACGACGACCGGCACGTCCATCGCGGCGATGACCTCAGCCGTGCGGAACACGTCGGCGATCCGCGTCCCGCCGCGGAGCGCCCGCTCAGTCGCCGCCTGGATCGTGACGCCGTCGATCACCGGGTCGCTGTACGGCAAGCCGAGCTCGACCAGGTCCACCCCACCGTCGACGAGGGCACGAAGCGCTTCGATCGCACCGTCGTACGACGGGAAGCCGGCCGGCAGGTAGCCGACGAACGCAGCCCGGCCCTCGGCGTTCGCCTTGACGAACGCCTCGCCCGACGAACGTCCACCGCCGCGCCCTCCACCATGAAGCGGAGCGGCTTCGCCGCCAACCATCAGACGAGGCCGAACCACTCGGCCGCGGTCGACATGTCCTTGTCACCTCGGCCGGACAGGTTCACCAGCAGCACGGCGTCGGAGCCGAGCCGCCGCGCGACGGAGTGGGCGCCCGCCAGCGCGTGCGCGCTCTCGATCGCCGGGATGATGCCTTCGGTCCGGCACAACAGCCGGAAGGCCTCCATCGCGTCGTCGTCGTCGACCGGCTCGTAGGTCGCCCGGCCGGTGTCCTTGAGCCACGCGTGCTCGGGGCCGACCCCTGGGTAGTCGAGGCCGGCCGAGATCGAGTGTGACTCGCGGGTCTGGCCCTCTTCGTCCTGCAGGACATATGACCGTGCGCCGTGCAGCACGCCCGGCGATCCGCCGGTGAGCGTCGCCGCGTGCCTGCCGGTCTCGATGCCTTCGCCGCCGGCTTCGAAGCCGAACAGCTTCACCGACTCGTCGGGAACGAACGCGTGGAAGATGCCCATCGCGTTGGACCCCCCACCGACGCAGGCGAGGACCGCGTCAGGCAGCCGGCCGATCTTCTCCAGGCACTGGGCCCGCGCCTCGGTGCCGATCACCGCGGCGAAGTCGCGCACCATCACCGGGAACGGCGCCGGCCCGGCGACCGTGCCGATGACGTAGTGCGTCGAGTCGACGTTCGTGACCCAGTCACGGAACGCCTCGTTCAGCGCGTCCTTCAAGGTGCGCGACCCGCTCTTGACCGGCACGACCTCGGCACCGAGCAGCTTCATCCGCGCGACGTTGAGCGCCTGGCGCTCGGTGTCGACCTCGCCCATGTAGACGGTGCACTCGAGCCCGAACAGCGCCGCTGCGGTGGCAGTCGCGACACCGTGCTGACCAGCGCCGGTCTCCGCGATGACCCGCGGCTTGCCCATCCGCTTGGTGAGCAGCGCCTGCCCCAGCACGTTGTTGATCTTGTGCGCGCCGGTGTGGTTGAGGTCCTCACGCTTCAACAGGACCCGGGCGCCCACCGCCTCGGAGAACCGCTTGGCGTCGTAGAGCATCGAGGGCCGGTTCGCGTAGTTGCGCAGCAGGTCGTCGAACTCGGCCTGGAACGCCGGATCCGACCGGGCTTCCGCGTACATCACGGCCAGCTCGTCGAGCGCAGCGATCAGCGCCTCGGGAACGTAGCGGCCGCCGTACGGGCCGAAGCGCTCCGAGATCTCCTCGAGGGTGGTGGGCATCAGGCCGGGTGGCGGCAGGACGGATGAACCCCCGCTGCAACGAGATCAGCCACCGCCTGGCGTGGCACGTCGGCCTTCACCAGCCCCTCGCCGACGAGCACCGCGTCGGCCCCGGCGGCAGCGGCGGCCAGCAGGTCGTGCGGACCGCGGATGCCGCTTTCGGCGACCCGCACGATCGACGACGGAATGGTCGGCGCCACCTGACCGAAGGTGTCGCGATCGACCTCGAGGGTGCGCAGGTTGCGGTTGTTCACTCCGATGACCCGCGCGCCCGCATCGATCGCCCGCAGCGCCTCGGTCTCGTCGTGCACCTCGACCAGGGCGGTCATGCCGAGGCTCTCGATCCGCTCGCGCAGGCTGACCAGCACCTGCTGCTCGAGCGCGGCGACGATCAACAGGACGACGTCGGCCCCGTGCGCCCGCGCTTCCCACACCTGGTACGGCGTGACGATGAAGTCCTTGCGCAGCACCGGGATCTCGACGGCAGCACGGACCGCATCCAGGTCGGCGAGCGAGCCGTTGAAGCGGCGCCGCTCGGTGAGGACCGAGATCACCGACGCGCCACCGGCGGCGTACTCCGTTGCAAGTGCGGCCGGGTCGCCGATCGTCGCCAGATCCCCGGCACTCGGGCTCGAGCGCTTCACCTCGGCGATAACCGCAACACCCTCGCCGGACAGCGCCGCAACCGCGTCTCGCGGAGCCGGCGCCTTGGCGGCGAGCTCCTTCACCGCGTCGAGCGGAAGCGCAGCTTCGCGCTCGGCAAGGTCCTCGCGGACCCCGAGGACGATGTCGTCAAGGACCGACATTCGGTCAGCGTAAATGGCCAGGTTCGCGGTCATTCGGTCGGGTCCTCCCCGCGATCCAGCGCGTCCCAGGTTCCCACCGCGGAGTCAGCGCCCGCCGTCACCGGTGCCGTCGACTGCGGCGCCTCGTACTTCTGACCCATCGCCGCCCAGGTCCCGCTTCCGAACGTGACAGCCAGCCCGGCCAGGGCGGCGTCGACGGCGCCGACCGCCGCGACGACCCACCAGCCGTTCGCGGTGCCGTGCGCCGGCACCCCGAGGCCGCCGATCTCGTGAGAGGTGAGCGCTGACGACACGGCCGCCCGGCCCGCGAGCGCCACGGCAACCGCCGCTCCCCCGACGACAGTGATCAGCACCCCGATCGCGCGCCGCATCCGACCGCGAGCTGCGATCACGGCCGCCGCCATCGCGAGCAAGGCGATCGCGAGCGCCGGCAGTGACGGTTCGATCGCGTGGCCGGTCACCGAGACCGGTGAAGCCGGCGCTCCCGGCAGGTTCACCGTGGTGGACGACCACACCCGGCCGCTCGCGACGAGCACCAGGACGCCGCCGACCACCAGGCCGACGAGCGATCCCAGCAGGCCGCGCATCGCTAGCCCTCGGCTGGGCGTAACGCCTCCGCCGAGGCGAGGGCGGCGAGCACGGCGGCTGCCTTGTTGCGGGATTCGAGGTCTTCGAGGCTGGGGTCGGAGTCGGCAACGATGCCGGCGCCGGCCTGCACGTAGGCGTGCCCGTCCCGCATCACCACGGTGCGGATCGCGACCGCCGTGTCGAGATCACCCGCGACGTCGACGTAGCCGACCACCCCGCCGTACATCCCGCGCCGGGTCGGCTCGAGCTTCTCGATGATCTCCATAGCGCGCACCTTCGGTGCGCCGGACAACGTCCCGGCCGGGAAGCAGGCGCACAGCACGTCGAGCGACGTCACGCCCTCTGCGACCTCGCACACGACCGTCGACACGAGATGCATCACGTGCGAGAAGCGCTCCACCGTCATGAGGTCCACGACCTCGACGGAGCCCGCCGTCGCGACCCGACCGAGGTCGTTGCGCCCCAGGTCCACGAGCATCACGTGCTCGGCTCGCTCCTTGGGATCCGACACGAGCTCCGCGGCGAGAGCCGCGTCCTCCTCCGGCGTCGCGCCGCGCGGCCGCGTGCCGGCGATCGGATGCATGAGCGCCCGGTTGCCCTCGACCTTGACCAGTGCCTCCGGCGACGAGCCGACGATGTCGAGATCCCCGAACCGCAACAGGTACATGTACGGCGACGGGTTCGACGTGCGGAGCGCGCGGTAGACGTCGAGCGGATCGGCCGTCGTCTGCGTCTCGAACCGCTGCGACACGACGATCTGGAAGCAGTCGCCGGCGCGGATGTGCTCCTTCGCCGCCTCGACCTCCGCCATGTACTCCTCGCGGGTCGATCGCTCCTGGTAGGGCGGCACCGTTCCACGGGCAAGCGTTGCCACCGACGACTCGGTCGGCTTGGCGAGGTCAGCGACCATCGCGTCCAGCCGGGCGACCGCATCGTCGTACGCCGCGCCCGGATCGGTGTCCGCGCCCGGCGTCAGCCCGTGGATCACGTTGGCCACGAGCAGGATCGAGCCGTCGCGATGGTCGAGCACGGCAACGTCGGTCGCGAGCAGGAAGTGCAGCTCCGGCATCGCGATGTCGTCGTCGGCGATGACCGGGAGCCGCTCCATCCGGCGCACCGAGTCATAACCGAGGTAGCCGACCAGACCGCAGGTCAGTGGCGGCAGGTCCGGGTTGCGCGGGGTGTGCAGCCGCGCCGCCGCATCATGCAACGCGGCCAGCGGGTCCTCCGGGTGGTCGTCCGGGCCGATGCCGGTCCAGACCGCCTTGCCACCCTGCTCGGACAACGTCGCCGCCGACCGGACCCCGATGAAGGAGTACCGAGCCCACACTCCGCCGTGCTCGGCTGACTCCAGCAGGAAGGTGCCGGGCCGTCCGCCGGCCAGCTTTCGGTAGGCGCTGATCGGGGTTTCCGCGTCGGCAAGCACCCGCCGTACGACGGGCACGACGCGCTCACGGCCGAACGCTTCGAGAAAGCCGTCGCGATCCGGACGGTCGATGCCGTCGGGCGCCGGTGCCGGGCTCATGAGGGAGGAGCGCCGACGACGGCGTCGAGCACGTCGGCGTCGAAGCAGCGGCGGTCGCCGGTGTGGCAGGCGGCACCGACCTGGTCGACGGACACCAGCACGGTGTCGCCGTCACAGTCGAGTGCCACCGACTTGATCCACTGCTGGTGGCCGGACGTGTCGCCCTTGACCCAGTACTCCTGCCGGCTGCGGCTCCAGTAGGTGCAGCGTCCGGTGGTCAGGGTGCGATGCAGCGCCTCGTCGTCCATCCAGCCCACCATCAAGACCTCGCCGGTGTCCCACTGCTGGGCCACCGCGGCGATCAGCCCGTGGTCGTCACGCTTGAGGCGCGCGGCGATCTCGGGATCGAGCGAGGACGGACGGGCGGGACCGGACATGCCATCCATTGTGCCGGGTCACTGCACGTGCTTTTTCGCGGTCCGGAGCGCGCGGACGTTGGCGCGCCGCGATCGGGACGAGATCATTCCTCACACGGCCCGCGTTGAGCCGGCTCGCAGC
>DASZYY010000156.1:0-7221 GCA_035545175.1 Mycobacteriales bacterium | reverse complement strand
GCGATCTTGCTGGTCGGGTCCTTGAGGTCGTTCGCGATCTGGGTCCAGGTGAGACCCGACAGGTCGCTGTCGGAGAACCCGACCTGGGTCTGCGCGTACTTCCCGGCGTAGTCCAGGAACGGGAAGCTGCCCTGGCCGGTGTACTTCAGCCACAGCGCCTGGTCGGACTTGCTGATCGGGTCGAGCTTGTTGCTGTTGCGGTCTTCGTACTCGACCGGCTTGAACGACAGGTAGTCGCTCTTGTACGACGACTTGTAGAAGCTGAACGTCGCAAGGTTGCCGTCGTCGACCGCGGAACGGATCTGCTTGAGGTCGGTGAAGGTTCCGAACCTCGACAGGGCCGACACCAGCCCCCACCGCTCGGCCGCGCAGAACGGGCAGAACTCCGCGCCGACGAACAGCAGCTCAGGCTTTCCGTCCTGCGTCAGTGCCGGGTCGCTGGTCGCGTGGACCGCGTCGAGGGTCACGCCGCCCTGACCGATCTGGTTGTACTGTGCCGGCGTCACGCCAGTCACCGCGCTGAGGATCGCCTCCTGCGCGAGCGGACGACCGCTCTTGTTCGTGGTCTTGTGGTTGATCGCGACGACCGCGATCACGGCGATCACGACCGCCGCCGCTACGACGGAGCTGAGGATCGCCCTCGCGCGCCTGCGCTGGTCGACTCGCGCCTGTACGGCGCGCGCTGCGGCCGCCTTCTCCCGCGCGGTCTCGGCCTGCTTCTCACGGCGCTGCTTGTTCGTCTCGCGTCCCACGGACAACCCTTTCGGCTCACTTGCTCGGGCACAAGGCTAACCGGGTGCACGGGCGCAACCTGAGAGCGCGTTCAGGTGTTGCCGCGCGGCTGCTCAGAGCTTCGTGACCGGCGCGTACCGGAGCAGCAGCCGTTTGCGGCCGACCTGGTCGCCGAAGTCGACCTCGGCTTCCGCCGTACTGTCCGTCCCTTTGACCGCGACGACGGTCCCCATGCCGAACGCGTCGTGCGTGACCCGATCACCCGCGGCGAGGGACGGGACGACTCGCAGCCCCGTGCCGGCCGAACGGCCGGCCCGGTTGGCGCGTGCGACGACGTGCTGGGAGGCCCGCACCTGGGTCTCGCCGTGCCAGTCGACCAGCTCGCTGGGGACGTCATCGAGGAATCGAGACGGCGGGTAGAACTCGGGCGACCCCCACGCCGAGCGCACGTTGGAACGGCTCAGGTAGAGCCGTTTCTCGGCGCGGGTGATCCCGACGTAGGCCAGCCGCCGCTCCTCCTCGAGCTCCTTGGAGTCGCCGAGCGATCGCATGTGCGGGAACACCCCGTCTTCCAGGCCGGTCATGAAGACCACAGGGAACTCCAGGCCCTTGGCGGTGTGCAGCGTCATCAGTGTGATGACGCCCTCGCCACCGTCGTCGGTCGGCACCTGGTCGGCGTCGGCCACGAGCGCGACCTGCTCGAGGAAGTCAATGAGGGTGCCCTCCGGCCGGGTCTGCTCGAACTCGCGCGCGACCGAGATGAGCTCCTCGAGGTTCTCGACCCGGCCCTCGTCCTGCGGATCGGCGCTGGCGCGCAGCTCCGCGACGTACCCGCTCTTGTCCAGCACCGCCTCGAGAATGTCCCCCGCGCTGTCTTCACTCATCGCGGCGAGCTCGTCGTACAGAGCGACGAACGACTTGATCGCGTTGACCGATCGTGAGACGAGGTCAGGGATCTCCTCGACCCGATGCATGGCGTCGGCGAAGCTGATCCGCTGCCGCTCCGCGAAGCTTGCGATGGCACCTTCGGCGCGGTCGCCGATGCCGCGTTTCGGGACGTTGATGATCCGTCGCAACGAGACGGTGTCGTCCGGGTTGACGATCGCTCGCAGGTAGGCCAGCGCGTCGCGGACCTCGCGGCGCTCGTAGAACCGGACGCCACCGACGACCTTGTACGGCAGGCCGACGCGGATGAACACCTCTTCGAACACCCGGCTCTGCGCGTTGGTCCGGTAGAACACCGCGACGTCGCAGGCGCGCAGCCCGTACTCGTCGTGCAGGCGATCGATCTCGCGCGCGACGAACGCGGCTTCGTCGTGCTCGTTGTCCGCGACGTACCCGACGATCTTCTCGCCCTGCCCCTGGTCGGACCACAGTCGCTTCGGCTTGCGGTCCGGGTTGCGCGAGATGACGGCGTTCGCCGCGGTCAGGATCGTCTGGGTGGACCGGTAGTTCTGCTCGAGCAGGATCGTCGTCGCGTCGGGGTAGTCCTCCTCGAACTGCAGGATGTTGCGGATCGTGGCGCCGCGGAAGGCGTAGACCGACTGGTCGGCGTCGCCCACGACGCAGAGCTCGGCGGCCTCCTGGCCCGCACCGGCGCCGGACAGCTCGCGCACAAGGACGTACTGCGCATGGTTGGTGTCCTGGTACTCGTCGACGAGGATGTGGCGGAACCGCCTGCGGTAGTGGTCGGCGACGTCCGGGAACAGCTGCAGCAGCGAGACCGTCGTCATGATGAGGTCGTCGAAGTCCATCGCGTTGGCGCGACGCAGCCGGTCCTGGTAGCGCTCGTACGCCTCGGCGGTCGTGCGCTCGAGGTGGTTGGTGGCGCGCGCCTTGGCGTCCTCGAAGTCGATCAGCTCGTTCTTGAGGTTGCTGACCTGGTTGGCGATCGAGCGGGCCGGGAAGCGCTTCGGGTCGAGGTCGAGATCGCGCACGACGGTCGTCATCAACCGCCGCGAGTCGTCCGCGTCGTAGATGGAGAACGTGCTGGTGTAGCCGAGCCGCTTGCCCTCCGCGCGCAGGATGCGGACGCAGGCCGAGTGGAAGGTGGACACCCACATCGCTCGCGCCCTCGGCCCGACGAGGGCGGCGACCCGGTCCTTCATCTCCCCCGCGGCCTTGTTGGTGAAGGTGATCGCGAGGATCTGGCCGGGCTGGACGTTGCGCTCGGCGAGCAGCCAGGCGATCCGGTGCGTGAGCACCCGCGTCTTGCCGGAGCCGGCGCCGGCGATGATCAGCAGCGGGCTGCCCTCGTGCACGACCGCCTTGCGCTGCTCGGGGTTGAGCCCCGCGAGGAACGTCTCGGGGTCGAACGCCCGCCGCTCGGACCGCTCCGGCGGGCGATCCGGATCGGGGTAGTCGTCGAACAGCGTCGTCATCGGCGCGTCGAGCGTATGTCCGCCTACGACGATCATTCGCCCACCTCAGTCATCGCGTGCCTGGTGCACTTGGCCCTGTCCACAACCGCGGTCGCGGGCGGCTTGATCCACAACCGCTCGTGCGCCCGATTTCTTGTCACTGGGGCCGAATAGTATCGAACACGTGTTCGACTCAGTGGGATTGGCGGAGCCGCCGGACGACCCGCTGCCCGCCGGCTGGTCGGACATCACGCCGGACTGGCCGGTGGTGATCGCCGCGGGGATGGGGCCGACCGGTGAGGCGCTGAACCTGCTCGCCGGCGTCGACCCGATGGCGTTGTCGCAGGCCTCGCGCGTCACCGCGCTTGCCCAGCTCGTCGCGATCGAGGCGCATCTGCACGCCGTGCGAGCCCGCTACACCGTCGCGATCGCCGGCCCGCCGCTCGCGGATTCGCGCGAGGAGTGGGGCACACACGAGATCGCGCTCGCCGCGAGGTGCAGCGTGTACGCCGCGGACGGCCAGATCCGGCTCGCCCGCGACCTGGCCGGGCGGCTGTCGGCGACCTTCGCAGCGTTGGAGCACGGCCGGATCAGCTACCAGCAGGCCCGCGCGCTCAGTGATGGTGTGGCGCAGCTCGACGACGACCTCGCCGCGCAGATCGAAGCGCAGATGCTGAAGTTCGCGTGGCGGCAGGACCTGACGAAGTTCAAGATCTGCCTGCGCCGGTGGATCGCCCGCCTCGATCCCGACTTCGCCGCCAAGGCGAAGGAGGCGCGTGAGGACGCGCAGGTCGAGCACACGTCCCTCGACGACGGCACCGGCGAGCTGTTCGTCCGCGGGCCGCTGGAGAAGACCGCGCTCATCGACACCGCGCTGTCCGCCTACGCGGCCGCCTCGAAGTCCGTGCTCGGCGGTACCACCGCGAGCCGGAAGCTGGCGGCCCTGACGCAGTGGGCCGAGGAGTACCTGACCGCGCCCAACGCACCGCGCCGCCACGGGCGGCCGTACGGCGTGAACCTCGTCCTCGACACCCCGACGATGTTCGGCGTCGCGAACCACCCTGCCGAGATCCCCGGCTACGGCATGGTCCCCGCCGAAGCCGCACTTGCCCTGCTTGCCGAAGGCTCTCCGATCCGCCGGCTCATCATCGACGAGACCGACGGGCACCTCCTCGACTACGGCAGGCAGACCATTGTCGTGCCGCCCGCCTTGGCTGACTTCCTGATCGCGCTGCACCAGACCGCAGCCAGCCCGCACAGCAACATCCCGGCCGCGGTCGCCGACCTGGATCACAACCTCCCCTCCGCCGACGGCGGAGAGACGAACCCGGAAAACATCACTCCGCAAGACCGCCGCTGGCATCGAGCGAAGACCCACGCCGACTGGACCTACCGGCGCAACCGCGACGGTTCGGTCGACTGGACCAGCCCGTCAGGCCAGACCCACCGCGTCGACCCGCACGACTACCGACTCGGTCCGTAACCGGCTCTAGCAGTGGACGGGGCGGCGCGCCTTGCGCAGGTTGCGGTCCAAAATCCATCGCTCGTGCCGGCGCCACTTACCGTCGGCACTACGGCGCTGCGTGACGTATCGCGTGAAAACGCAATAGCCGGTAAGGGTCCGCGGCTGACTTGCGATCAACCGCATCCGGAAGTGTTGAACGGGCGCGCTCGCGCAGCTCGGTCTGCAGCCACCTTCGGCCGCGATCCCAATAGCGATTGCCCGTCTCCGGTCATACACGACCCACTCGATCTGTCGCAGGAGAAAGACTCGCCCTCCCGTCAGCCAGAGGAGTCGCGGCTCGCGCCGTGCAAGCGGATAGCCGAGCGGGTCGAGTCGCACGAATGCGGCCCGAGGGGTAGCAGAACCATGACCTGGGCTGGGCGCAAGGCTGAGAGAAGGCGTCGAGGCACCTGCGCACCCAGCCAGAACGGACATTGCGGCGGCGGTGACAGCGGCTCTCACAGTGGTCATGACTGTTCGCATGATCTATCGGTTGGGCGGCGCCGGCGCCGTCCGCGAGCGGCGCCTCCGGGTGTGGCGTCAGCCTTCGATGTGACCGCGGACCTTGCAGGCGGCGACATGCACCTGCCCCAGAAGGCGGTAACTCTCGCCCGTGCCCCCTGTTACAACCAAGCAGCCGAACAACCGCAGCCCACCGCTGATCCGAGGGTCGAACAGCGTCACCTCGACAGAACGGCTGATCTCTTTTCCGGAGGCGCAGTCCGGGACGCAGCTGTTGTAACGCTGCGTTGCGACGGCGTGCGCAGCGGAAAGGCCCCAATCCTGGTATCTGACCCCACGCAGGGTGAAGATTGCGTCTCCGCCACAAGCGACGACAAACCGGCCCGGCTTGTAGACGCGGGTTCTCGTGTCCCGACAGTCCGAGATCACTAGAGGTCGTATCGCCGCGGTGTCGACCGGACCCGGCAGTTCTAGCGCTCGGGTGCGCAGTCCCATCGCGCGGCACTTGTTTGCGGGCTCAGCGATGACGCGCGAAACGTCGTAGAGGTACCGATGACTCCGCGATGGGATGGTCGTCGGCGGGAGAAGTGCGCAGTACCGGTCGACGGCGATCCAAGGCACGCTGCTTCGCCTGCCGGCCAGGTAGTCGTGACTCCAGGACTGCCCGCTCGGAATCGTGGTGCTGAGCGGCCCTGGGCAAGGCTGCGAGGCGCAGAACGTCGCACTCACCGGTGACGCCGTGTCGTTGTTGATCACTACGGTGCCCACCTGCCGGTGAGAGCTCACGGGTCCGCCGCATGCCGTCAGGGCAACGGCGATTGTCACGGCGACGAGCGTCGAGCGGTTCGCCATGAAGCCATGATCTATCCACGTCCGCGCGGCATCTGGCACCTCCGAGTCGGCGAACCCAACGATATGGATGCCTCAGCCCGGCGTGTTGAGGTCCAAATCGTTGGGCTCGGCGACCCAGCGAACCGAGTGGGAGCGCGGGCGGGAGAACACCGGTGCGCGGCGGGACTAGCCTCGCCGAGGTGGTGATGGACGACAGTGCAGTGGAGCGGGTGCTTTGCGTGATGGCGCATCCGGACGACGTCGACTACGGGCTTGCCGGCACCGTCGCGGGCTGGACCGACGCCGGCATCCACGTCACCTACTGCATGGTCACGAGCGGTGACGCGGGCGGCTTCGACCCGAGCGTTCCGCGGGACCAGATCGCCGGCATCCGCGAGCGGGAGCAGCGTGCGGCCGCGAAGGAGGTCGGCGTCAGCGACCTGCACTTCCTCGGCTATCCGGACGGCCAGCTCGAGGTGAGCCTCGACCTGCGCCGCGACATCGCGCGGGTGATTCGCGAGGTACGCCCCCAGCGCGTCGTCTGCCAGTCGCCGGAGCGGGCCTGGGAGCGGATCTACGGCAGCCACCCCGACCACCTCGCTGCCGGCGAGGCGACGATGTGCGCGGTCTATCCCGACGCGCGCAACCCGTTCACCTTCGCCGACACGATCGGGCAGCTCGAGGCGTGGACGGTCAACGAGGTGTGGGTGTCCTCCGGCCCGCGCGTCAACCACTACGTCGACATCACCAAGCAGTTCGACCGCAAGAAGTCCGCGCTGCTGCGCCACGAGAGCCAGATGGAAAGTGCGGAGAAGCTGCACGAGATCTTGCACTTCTGGAACGGCAGCAACGCGGAAGCCGCCGGATTCCCGGAGGGCTCGTACGCCGAAGCCTTCTGGGTAATGGATGTCACGTAGGACCGGAGAGCGGGTTCAGAGCTCGAGCAGCATCCTGGTGTTGCCGAGGATGTTCGGCTTGACCCGCTCCAGCCCGAGGAACTCGGCAACACCCTCGTCGTAGGAACGCAGCAGCTCCTCGTAGACCTCGGGCTCGACCGGCGTCGCGTCGAACGGCACGAAGCCGTGGGCGGCGAAGAAGTCGACCTCGAAAGTCAGGCAGTACACCCGGCGGATCCCCAGACCACGGGCTCGGTCGAGCAGCGCCTCCAGCAAGGCGTGGCCGACACCCGAGCGCTGGCAGGCCGGGTCGACGGCCAGGGTGCGCACCTCGGCGAGGTCGGACCACAGCACGTGCAGCGCGCCGCATCCCACCACCGCTCCGTCGACCTCGGCGACGACGAACTCCTGAACGTCCTCGTCCAGGGTGACCGTC
>DASZYY010000155.1:0-7307 GCA_035545175.1 Mycobacteriales bacterium | reverse complement strand
ACGTCGCGCGAGGCGTTCGGCCGCGCGGCGGAACCGTGGGAGATCGCGAACATCATCGTCTTCCTGGCCAGCGACTACGCGTCGTACCTCACGGGCGAGGTCATCTCAGCCAGCAGCCAGCACCCCTAGACCTGTCCGCCGCGCGACGGGGGTCAGAACGGCAGCGGCGGGGGTGACATCGGGCCCGGGTCCGGCTGGACCGGTAGCTCGAGGTACGACGCGTGCACATCTGTGTGGAACACGCTGTTGCGGGCGACCACCCCGACCGAGTCCTCACCGAGCGGCTTGCCGGTCTGCAGGTTGCGGGCCCAGTGCGGGAAGGCGCTGGAGGCGATCTGCACCCGCACCCGCATGCCCGCCTCGAACAGATAGCCGGTCGGCCCGAGCTCGACGGTCATCGATACGACCTCACCGGGAATGAGAGTGCTCGGCTTGTCATAACCGTCCCGGTGAAGCGCGCGCGCCTTGCCGTCGGCGAGGTTGATGCTCGTCCCGTCCGGCCAGACGACGCACAGCTTCGCGATGACGTCGGTGTCCGCGGCGGACGACGCGACGAAGAGGTGCAGCCGGCTGTCGCCGACCACTTCGGTGTCCTGCTCGAACGGCGGACTCGTGTAGACCAGGACGTCGTTGCGCTTCTCGACGCGGTGCTGGTCGAACGGACCGGCCACCGTGGTGCCGCCGGTGTACATGACCCGAAACCCCCAGGACGGGACGGGGTCGTGCGGGTCTGCGGTGTAGGTGTCCTCAGGTTCGCTTGCGCTCGGCGGGTCGAGGCTGAGCACTCCGTCCGTCTCGCTCGTCGCCGCCGACCCGCGTGAGTGCAGGTACCACCGCTGCAACTCGGTGCCAGGAATCGGCCAGTCAGTCGCCTCGCGCCAGACGTTCGCCCGCATCACGAAGTAGCGCACCGGCGCGAGGTCGGTGTCGCCGCCGCGGAGGTGGCGGTCGTAGAAGCGGAGGTGCAACGTCGGGATCCCGCCGCCATCGGAGGAGCCGAGCCCGCCGAGCCCGAACGACCCGACGAAGCTCGTCGAGTAGTTGTGCGTCCAGCCGCCCATGATCAGCCGGGTTCCGGTGCGTGCGATCTCGGTCGCTGACGTCGCGCGCATCGCGTTGAACTGCTCCGCGCCACCCGCGTTGTCGTACCAACCCGCGGTCCACAGCGCCGGGACGTGCCAGCCGCTTTCCTGGACTCCCTTGTGGCGTGCGGCGTTCGCCACGAGCTGGTCGGTGAGCTCGTAGCCGGGCATCTCGTGGGACTTGAGGATCGCCAGATCGTTGAGCGGCAGCACTGCGGCCGCGATGTCGGGACGGGTCATCGCCTGCAGCACGCCGAACAAGTCGTCTAGCGAGGCTTGTCCCTGCGGCAGCAGCTTGACCACCTTGTCGATTGCGAGGCCCGCCATCCAGCCGACCGTCATCGACTCCAGTGGCAGTCCCTGGCTCAGCGCTCGTTCCTTGCCCATGCCCATCAGTGACGGCGCGATGCAGCCGAGGCTCGGCGGGTTCGCGGTCGCTGCCGCCATCTGCGTCTCGGCGACGTAGGAGCCACCTGCCATCCCGACGTGACCGTCGCACCACGGCTGGCCGGCGACCCACTCGATGGCGTCGTATCCGTCGTTCTCGTTCGCCGAGGTGAGATCGAGGAAGTCCCACTCGCCTTCCGAGGCGAACCGGCCGCGGATGTCCTGGACGACGTAGGCGAACCCGGCGCGTGCCGCGGGCAGCGGGAGGCAGTACCTGATCGGGTCGGTGTGGGCGGTCTTGTTGTACGGCGTCCGCGCCAGGATGGCGGGGTAGCGGCCGGGCGCGTCAGGGCGGTACACGTCGGCGCGAAGGGTGACGCCGTCTCGCGTCTTCATCTCGACGTTGTGGTCGATCCGAATCGAGTGCGGCGTCATGGCCTTATTGTGCCTCGCGCGTAAACCGTTGTTAACTGCGGCGTGGACTTCGATGACGCGCCCGAGGATGCGACATTCCGCGCCGAGTGGCGCAGCTGGCTCGTCGCCAACGCCGATCCGGTGCCGCCCGGGTTCCGGGGTGGGTTCCTGCCGCCGGACGGCACGGATCCTGGCGAGATCAGCCGGGCGATGGACTGGCAGCGCCGCCTCGCCGAAGCCGGCTGGGGTGCGATCGCCTGGCCGCGCGAGCACGGCGGCCGGGCGGCCACCCCGATGCAGGTCTACATCCGCGCACAGGAGCTTGCGGCATTCGACGTGCCGCCCGATCTCTACGCGATCGGGTTGGGCATGATCGGCCCGACGTTGATGGCGTGGGGGACCGAGGAGCAACAGCGGACGTACCTACCGCCGATGCTCGACGGCAGTGAGATCTGGTGTCAGCTGTGGAGCGAGCCGGGAGCCGGCTCGGACATCGCGTCCATCACCACCCGCGGCGAGTACGACGACCAGCGAGATGTCTGGGTGCTGAACGGGCAGAAGGTCTGGACGAGCGGCGCGCAGTGGTCGCGCTGGGGTCTCATCATCGTTCGCACCGACCCGGCCGCGCCGAAGCACCGTGGTCTCAGCGCGTTCGTGATCGACATGAAGGGCCCTGGGGTCGACGTTCGGCCGTTGCGGGAGATGGCAGGCGGCTCGACGTTCAACGAGGTCTTTCTCACCGACGTCGAAGTACCGGCAACGAGTCTCGTCGGTCCGGCCGGGCAGGGCTGGACGGTGGCGCTGACGACGATGGCGCACGAGCGACTGACTGCCGGACTTGTCGGGTTGGCCGCGATGACCACCGGTCCCCTGATCGAGCTGGCCCGCAGCGCGACGCACAACGGACGAGCGGCAACATCGGATCCGGTGCTCCGGTCCAGGCTGATCGACGTGCTGCTTCGGCACCGGGTGCTGGAGCTCACGACGTTGCGGACATTGAGCGCGATCGCGAAGACCGGAGCGCCGGGCCCGGAGAGCTCGACGCTGAAGCTGTCGTGGAGCGAGGTCGGCAGCGGATTCGCCGAGCTGGCGGTCGACCTGCTCGGTGTCGGTGGCACCCTCACCGGGAGAACCGCGCCGTACGGCGGCCAGATCCCGGCGGCGTACTCATTCGCCCCGAGCTTCCACATCGGCGGCGGCACGGATGAAGTCCAGCGCTCGGTGATCGGTGAGATGGTCCTCGGGTTGCCTAAGGAACCGAGGTCGTGAGCGTTCGTTAGCATCTGTTAACACCTGCTGCGCAGCCGTGCGGGATGCGCAGCCCAGGGAGGTCTCGATGGCGGCCACGACGGCGACTGAGCGCACGAGCGTGCGCCGTCGACCAGGCGGTCGCCGAGCCGTGATCCTGGCGGCCGCGCTCGAGCTGTTCTCGCGGCAGGGCTACCAGGAGACCGGGATCGACGAGATCGGCGCCGCTTCCGGGGTGTCCGGACCGGCGATCTATCGCCACTTCGGCAGCAAGCAGGAGCTGCTGGCTGCGGCGTTCATGGATTCCTTCGACCGCCGCCGCTCTCAGATCCGCGACCGGTTGGCGGGGGCAACCGCCGCGGACGAGCGACTCGAGCTCATGGTGCGCGACACCGTCGAGAACACCCTCGAAGAGCGACAGGTCCTGAGTCTCTACACCCGTGAGCTGCGCCACCTGCCGAGGGAGATGCGCGCCCCGGTTCAGCGCAAGCAACAGGAGCTGACCAACGACTGGATAAGGGTGCTCAGCGGTGTGCACCCGCACCTGTCCGCAGCGGAAGCGCGGATGGCGGTCGTGTGCGTGCACAACCTGATTGCGACACTTGCCACCACCGATGGGGGCATGGACCGCGAAGACCTCGAGCAGATGCTCGTTGCAATGTCACTCGCCGCCCTGGCCGCGGCAGGTAGCAACTTCAGCTAGACCCACCTACTGCGAGGAGTGTTCGTGAAGCTGGCCCTGACGCTGCCCTATGCCGAGGGTGCGCTCACCCGTGACCAGGTGCTCGAGGTCGTTCGTGCCGCCGATCGGCTGGGTTACGACTCGCTGTGGGTTGCGGAGGCGTGGTCGTACGACGCCTTCATGGTCTTGACGTCGTTGATCCCGGAGACGCAGAACATCAAGCTCGCAACGGGCATCGTCAACGTGTACTCCCGCACGCCGAGCCTGATTGCGCAGTCCGCGGCCACCCTCGACGCACTGTCGGGTGGTCGCGCCATTCTCGGCCTCGGCGCCTCTGGCCCGCAGGTCATCAAGGGCTGGCACGGCCTCGACTACGACCAGCCGCTGCAGCGCACCCGTGAGGTCATCGACATCGTCCGCATGATCATGCGCCGCGACAAGCTCGAGTACTCCGGTGAGGTGTTCGACCTGCAGGGGCGGCTGAAGCTGATCAACCACCCGGTCCGCCCGAGCATCCCGATCGCCGTCGCGTCACTGGGCCCGAAGAACGTCGCCATGACTGCCGAGATGGCCGACGCCTGGCTGCCGACGCTGTACTCGCCGGCCAAGGCGGCAGAGGTGTTCGGTCCGCCGCTCGCCGAAGGTGCGAGTCGCCGGTCTGCGGACCTCGCCCCGCTCGAGGTGGTCGCACCCGCCGCCGTCGCGATCTCCGACGACCCGGCGAACGCAAAGAACATGGCGCGCATGGGGATGGCCCTTTACATCGGCGGCATGGGCTCGCGGAAGCAGAACTTCTACAACCAGCTGTTCCAGCGTTACGGCTACGCGGCCGAGGCAGCGGAGATCCAGGACCTCTACCTGTCCGGCAAGCAGCCGGAGGCAATCGGCAAGGTCACCGATGCGATGGTCGACGAGGTGTCCATCATCGGGTCGGCGGGCTACGTGAAGGACCGGCTCGCGCAGTTCGCCGAGGCCGGCGTCAGCACGCTGCTCGTACAGATTGCCGATCCCGACCCGGCGAACATGGTCAAGACCTTGGAGCAGCTGGCGGAGCTCAACTAGCCGACCGGTCACCCACCGGCTAAACCTGGATCGACTCCAGGGCGGCGGCGAACCCGGCGGTCAGCTCGTCGATGAACGAAGTGTCGATGACCAGCGCCGGCGAGACCTGCAGACCACCGGTGGCAAGCGCGCGCGTCAGGACGCCGTGGCTGCGAAGCTCCAGCACCATGCGGGCGGGAAGCGTCGGGTTCTCGTCGAGTGCTGCCCGGTCGAGCTGTACGGCGGCGAGCAACCCGGTTCCGGCACGCACGCCGGACACGAGCGGTGAGCTCGTCAAAGCGCCGAGTGACTCGGCGAGAGCCGACTCGAGCTCGCGGGCTCGCCGCGGCAGCCCTTCCGCCTCGACGATCTGGAGATTCGCGAGGCCCGCGGCGGCGGCGCCGGCGTGACCCGAGTAGGTGTACCCGTGGCGCCACATCCCGGCGCGGCCGTCGTAGAACGGCTCGGCGACGCGAGGCGCGATGATCACGGCCCCCATCGGGACGTAGCCAGACGTCAGCCCCTTCGCACACAGCACCATGTCCGGCTCGAGGTCGAAGCGGCTGCTCGCGAACCAGTCGCCGGCACGGCCGAACCCGCTGATCACCTCGTCGGCGACGAACAGCACGTCGCGCTCGCGACAGATCTGTCGCACCTCCGCGAGATAGCCCTCAGGCGGGAAGAACACGCCGCCGGCACCGATGATCGGTTCGCAGAGAAACGCCGCGACGTGTTCTGGTCCGACGCCGTCGATCGCCTTCGCGACCGCTGATGCGTCGTCCCAGGCGACCCGCTCCACGCCGCTGAGCAGGTCGCCGTACCCAGTGAGGTTCGCGTCGATGCCGGCCACGCTGGTACCGCCCACGTGCATCCCGTGGTAGGCGTGTTCGCGGGTGATCACCATCGTGCGCTGTGACTGACCGAGCACCTGCCAGTAGCGGCGGGCCAGCTTGATCGCGGTGTCCACGGAGTCCGAGCCGCCGTTGGTGAAGAAGACCGCGCTCTCCGCTATCGGCGCATGCTGCGACACGAGCTCGGCGAGCTCGATGGCCGGGCGGTTGGCGAAGTCGCCGAACCCCGAGTACGCCGGCATCTCCCGGAGCTGCCGCTCGACGGCAGCGGCGATCTCGGCCCGGCCGTACCCGACGTTGCAGAACCACAGGCCGGCCGTCGCGTCGAGGTAGCGACGACCGCTCTCGTCGAAGACGTAGGCGCCGTCGCCGCGGGCGATGACGAACTCACCATCGCGGACGATCGCCGACATGTCGGCGAACGGATGCCACAACCGGTTCATGACTGGGATACCTCGAATGCAACGAGCGGATGGTCGGACGGGGGCCCCGCGGTCAGGTGAAGGACGGGCGCGGTGCCCAGCTCCATGATGGCCGAATAGAGCGTGAAGCCGGGATCGCCGTCGGATCCGCGGCACAGCGGTGGCTCGGTCAGCACCTTCCCCAGCTGTGCCGGATCCACCTGTTCGAGGTCGCGGAGGCGCCGCGAAAGGTGAGTGAGCCGCGGGACGCTGCGGTCTTGTGATCCGTTGTCGGTCGGCGCGATGTCGCCTTCATGACCGTCTACGAGCGGGTGGTTCGTGTGGGCAAACCAGGCGGTTTCGGCGGCGTACTCGACGGCACCGGCTGCGGAGCACTCGATGTCCGCGACGCCCGCCGGGTCGCCGATGACGTAGTTCTGCCCCGACGCGTGCGGCAGCGCGTGCAGCAGTGCGACGGCGTCGGTGCGGTGCCGCTGTTCGAGCAGCATCCGGATGACGAACGCGACCGGCACGCCCGTTGCCGAGGTCGGAAGCTGCGCGAGCGTGTTCACACAGACGCCCACGCCGTGCTCGTTGACGCCGTCGAGGGCGACCATGCCCGGCCAGGACGGGACGAGTGCGGCCGGACCGTCCGGCGGCCTGACGTCGAGCAGGATCTGCAGACCGTCCATCCAGCCGGGCAGATCCATGTTCTGGCCGACGTACGCCGGGTGCCCATCCCGTGGCGGGATGCCGAACCCGCTGCAGTGTGCGTGGGCTTCGCCGGAGACGAGACGCCGCCGCATCCACCACTCCTCGTCGAGCAGGTTCATGGCGAACAGCGTCCGCTCCTCGACTCCGCTGGAGCGCGCTGTCGCAGACAGCTCATCGAGCAACGCGGGACAGTGCTGCCAGGCCGCGGCTCGAAAGCCGGTGCCGTCGACGAGTGCGGTCAGGTACTCCGTGATCGGAACCGGCGCGGCGCGGCCGATGTTCTCGGTCCATCGGTCGGCGGCTTCCTGTATGAGGTCACGTGCGCTTTCGCCGTACGCCTCGCCGCGGGCGGTCGGCGGTCCGGCGAGGACGACAACCGGGGTGAGGCGGGCCGCTACCACCGAACCTCCCGAGCCGCTGCTGTCCGTGGGCCAGTGCTGATGTGAACGCTACTCACACAGCTCAGGCCGAGTCGCGCCTCACCAGC
>DASZYY010000154.1:0-3353 GCA_035545175.1 Mycobacteriales bacterium | reverse complement strand
GTGGATCCGCGGGCGTTCGAGGGAACGATCGACGCCTTCCTGGAGCTGGTCCACCCGCAGGACCGCGACGGGTTCGCCCGCGATCTGCGGCGCTGCCTGATGGGAGAGGCAGGTCTGGAGCGCGAGCACCGGATCGTGCGACCCGACGGGAGCGTGGGCTGGGTCGCGGTGCACGGGACGGTGCAGTACGACGAAGAGGGTCGAGCGCTCGCGCTGCGCGGCGTCTGCCAGGACATCACCGGGCAGGTGAGTGGGGAGAAGGCGCTGCGCCGTCAGGCCGCGATGCTCGACCTGCTGCGCGGCATGGCCGTCGCCGCCAACGAGTCGACCGGTCTCGAGGGAGCGCTCGATGCCGCGGTCGGGGCGCTGTGCGCAGACGGTGGTTGGCGGTTCGGGCGGGGCCACGTGATCGGTCCGGACGGACCCGAGCCGGGCGCACGTTGGCTCGGCACCGACATCGCGCCGGGTTCGATCGACTCGCCGTTGGCCGACGAGGTCAGCCCGCTTGTCGCGCGAGTAGTGGTCCAACGGGAGGCCATCTGGGTCGACGAGGTCCTCGCCGGGGAGGTGAGCCCGTTCGAGGAAGCCACGCACGGAGCGGGATGGAGCGCCTTCGCGTTTCCGGTGTTCGCCGACGAACAGGTCGTCGCCGTCATCGAGGTCTACGCGTCCAGTCAGCTGCGCCCGGATCGCGCGCTGATCGATGCGACCACGCAAGGGGCCGCACAGCTCGGCGTTGCGATCGAGCGGTTGCGGGCCCGCGAGGCGCTGGCTCATCAAGCCCGCCACGACGTGCTCACGGACCTGCCGAACCGCAGCATGCTCATCGAGCGGCTGCGTCTTGCGCTTCGCCACCTCGACCGGACCCACTCCAGCCTGGCGGTCATATTCATCGACCTCGACGACTTCAAGCTGGTCAACGACGGCCTCGGTCACGAGATCGGTGACCGCTGCCTGTCGATCCTCGCCACGCGGCTTCAGCAGGCCATGCGACCGGACGATCTCGTGGCGCGGTTCGGCGGCGACGAGTTCGTCTTGCTCTGCGAGGACGTGTCGAACGACGAGGCTGTTGCGAACACCGCCGTCCGGCTGCTCGAGCTCATCAGCCGGCCGATCGAGCTTGGCGACGGCGCCGAGATCGAGCTGGAGGCGAGCCTCGGCATCGTCATCGCATCCGACCCGTCGACCCCGGCCGAGAACCTCATTCGCGACGCCGACGCCGCCATGTACCGCGCGAAGGAGAAGGGCGGCGCGCGTTACCAGATCTTCGACGTCGCCCTCCACGAGCGGGCAGCGCGGTGGCTCGCGCTTGCCGGCGGCTTGCGCCGGGCAGTGGACAACAACGAGCTGCGCCTGGAGTTCCAACCGCAGATCCGGATCAACGACGGAGCGATCCTCGGGTTCGAGGCGCTGGTGCGGTGGCAGCACCCGGAGGAGGGGCTGCTGCCGCCCCGCGAGTTCATCGCCGTCGCGGAGCAGACCCGGGTGATCAACGTGATCGGCGACTGGGTCATCCAGCAAGCCTGCAGCCAGGCGGCACAGTGGAAGGCGATGCGTTCCTCCGCCACGGACCTGCGCATGTGCGTCAACGTCTCGGCGACCCAGCTCAACCGGCCCGGGCTGGTCGACGTCGTGGCTGCCGCGCTGTCCGAGACCGACCTGCCGCCCGCAGCGCTGTGCATCGAGATCACGGAGAGCGTGATCATGAGCGATCCCGCTCTGGCGCTCAAGGCGCTCGTCGAGCTCAAGGAGCTGGGCATTCTGCTCGCGGTCGACGACTTCGGCACCGGCTACTCCTCGCTCGCCTACCTCAACCGCTTCCCGATCGACGTGATCAAGATCGACAAGGAGTTCGTGAGCCCGCTCGGACAGGGCAACGGCAAAGCGCGGTCGATCCTGCGTTCTGTGGTCGACCTGTCGCGGGCGCTCGGAGCAGTGCCGGTCCCCGAGGGCGTCGAGACCGAAGAGCAGCTCGACGATCTGCGCTGTCTCGGGTGCGAAGTCGCTCAGGGCTTCCTGCTCGGCATGCCGCAGCCTGCGGGCGAGTTGGATCACCAGCTCGCCGGCGCGGAATCGGTCTGCTGATCCGATGACACTCAGGGGCGTCGGATCGTCGCAGGCTTCAATCGAGATCGATGTAGTGGAACAGGAGGCGGCTCACCGCGTGGGGTATGACCTCGACCCGGCCTCCTCGGTCGTGCTGATCGAGGCGCGAAGCACCGTCGGACCGATCGAGTTCGCGACGTCGGAGCTGACCGGCTTCGGCAGCGTCGCCGTCGACCAGAGCGGCGACCTCGATTTCGGCGATTCCCCCGAGGCGGTCGTTCAGCTGCGGGTGGAGGCGCTGACCAGCGGCAACGCCCTCTACGACGCCGAGGTGCGCCGCCGGCTCGATGCCCGCCGTTACCCGACGATCACTGCGCGGTTGCTCCGAGCGCGAGCTGTCGGGCGTCGCTGGGCACTCGAGGCGGAGATCACCATCCACGGGACGACGCGCGTCATGAGCTGCGCGGCGGATGTCGAGACCGTGAACGACAACGTCATCCGCATACATGGCAGCCATGTGGTCGACATGCGGGACTTCGCGATCTCGGTGCCGTCGGTGCTGATGCTGCGGATCTATCCCGATGTGACGGTTCGGTGTCGGATCGACGCCGTGAAGAGGAGTTGAGCCGATGGGAGTCCTGATCGCATTCTTCGTGGGCTGGACGATCGGGGCGAAGTCCGGGCCTGAAGGGCAGCGCGAGGTGGTCAGCGCGGCGCGCGAGGTGCTCGGCTCCGACGAGCTCGCCGCGCTCCGGGCAGCGGTGCGAAAGCACACCGGGTTTGTCTTTCGCGAGATGGCTGACTGGCTCGAGCGCTCGCCGGGCTCGGGCGACGCCGTCGATGAGGTAATCGCGAAAGCGCGCATGCTTCTGGGCGTCTCCGGCCAGCGTGTCGGGTGACCGATGCCGTGGCGCGACAGGTCCGCACCGTGTCCGCCGTACCCGTCCGGGCTCGTTGAGGGAGTCCGCGTGCGGATGGTCAAGGCGGTAGTCATCACCGCGCTGGCCGCGGCCGTCGTCGAGTCGCTGCCCGATCTGGCCCGCTATCTGCGGATCCGCCGGCTCTGACCTGAAGAATCCTGGAAGCTCACCTCAGATGTCGGGAGTCGCTGACGGCCGAAGCGGGTACGTCGATCATGTCCGGTGCACTCTTGTCGTCGTGAGGCCTGGTCGGCGACGTGCCCCAGCCCGGAAGAGCGCCGCGACGCGAGGGAGCGGCCGATGAAGCCGTGCGACCTTCACAACTTCCTCGCGCCGTGTCTGCTGCTGCTGCTCGAGGAGCGGGCCGACCACGGCTACGACCTGGTG
>DASZYY010000153.1:0-32769 GCA_035545175.1 Mycobacteriales bacterium | reverse complement strand
TCAGCACCTCGTCGAGGATCAGCAGAGCGCCGTGCTTCACCGTCAGCTCGCGCAGCGATGCGTTGAAGCCGTCGCGGGGCGCAACCACGCCCATGTTGGCGGCGGCAGCTTCGACGATGACGCAGGCGATCGAGTCACCGTGCTCGGCGAATGCCGCTTCGACGGCTGACGGGTCGTTGTAGGGCAGCACGATCGTGTCGGCTGCGCTGGCGCCGGTGACGCCTGGTGTGTCGGGTAGCCCGAACGTGACGACGCCGCTCC
Organism: Mycobacteriales bacterium; assembly: GCA_035545175.1. Taxonomy (GTDB): domain Bacteria; phylum Actinomycetota; class Actinomycetes; order JAFAQI01; family JAFAQI01; genus DASZTV01. The sequence goes on along the minus strand of DASZYY010000153.1, from coordinate 32,508 downwards.
CCGCGCTGGCGAGCAGCGCGTCGACGTGACCGTGGTAGCAGCCGGCGAACTTGACGATCTTCGCGCGACCGGTGAATCCGCGGGCGAGCCGCACTGCGGTCATCGTCGCCTCGGTGCCGGAGCTGACCAGGCGCACCCGCTCGACCGGCGCAATCCGCGAGGTGATCAGCTCGGCGAGCTCCACCTCGGCCGGCGTCGGGGCGCCGAACGACAACCCGTTCGCCGCCGCGCGCTGAACCGCCTCGACGACAGCCGGGAACGCGTGGCCGAGGATCATCGGGCCCCACGAGCAGACGAGGTCGACGTACTCCTGGCCGTCCGCGTCGTACACGAACGGGCCGGATCCCCGCACCATGAACCGCGGATTCCCGCCGACCGCGCCGAACGCCCGCACCGGCGAGTTGACCCCGCCGGGGATGACGCGCTGCGCCCGCGCGAACAGCTCAGCGGACTCGGTACCGGGCACGACATCCATTGTTTCAGGTGGCACGCTGTGCCGATGGCGGACTTCGGCGTAACCACGGACCCGGGCCGCGTCGGCTTCGACGCCGACCGACTCGCCCGGATCGACCAGCACTTCGCGAAGTACGTCGACGACGGCCGGCTTCCCGGGTGGCAGATCACCATCAGCCGCCACGGCGAGGTGGCGCACTTGTCGTCCTACGGGCAGGCCGACATCGAGGCCGGCCGCGCCGTCGAGACCGACACGCTCTGGCGGATCTACTCGATGACGAAGCCGATCACGTCGGTCGCCGTGATGATGCTCTACGAACGCGGCGCGTTCGAGCTCACCGATCCGATCAGCCGCTGGATCCCGGAGTTCGCCGAGCCCAGGGTCTACGTCAGCGGCTCGGCCGCCAAGGCGGTGACGGTTCCCGCCACCGAGCCGATCCGGGTCTGGCATCTGCTCACGCATACGGCCGGCCTGACGTATGGCTTCCACCACGTGGACGTCACCGATGAGATCTATCGCAACGCCGGCTTCGAGTTCGGCGTGTCAAAGGGGCTCGACCTCGCCGGTGCCGTCGCCGGTTGGGCCTCGCTTCCGCTGGCGTTCAACCCGGGCACCGAGTGGCTCTATTCGGTCGCGACCGATGTTCTCGGCCGGCTGGTCGAGATCTGGTCCGGGCAGACTCTCGACGACTTCTTCGCGACCGAGATCTTCGGCCCGCTCGACATGACCGACACCGGCTTCTACGTGCCGGAGAGCGAGCACGGCCGGCTTGCCGCGCTCTACGCGATGGCGCCGACATTGAAAGAGAAGGTTCGCCACGACGTCTTCGGCGAGGCGTTCAAGCACCCGCCGAAGTGGTTGTCGGGCGGCGGGGGGCTGGTCTCGACCAGCCGCGACTACACGCACTTCGCGCAGATGCTGTTGCGCGGCGGCGAGCTCGACGGCGCACGCCTGCTGTCGCCGCGAACCGTCCGGTACATGAGCCAGAACCACCTTCCCGGTGGTGCCGACCTCGAGAGCTTCGGCCGGCCGCTGTTCGCCGAGACCCGCTATGACGGTGTCGGCTTCGGGCTGGGGCTTGCCGTCACCGAGAGCCCGGTCGCACACAAGGTGCTGGCGAGTCCTGGCGAGTCGTACTGGGGCGGGATGGCGAGCACCGCGTTCTGGGTCGACCCGGTTGAGGACATCACGGTGGTGTTCATGACTCAGCTGATGCCCTCGAGCACCTATCCGATCCGCCCGCAGCTGCGACAGCTCGTCTACCAAGCCCTGGTGGACTGAGGCATGAGCCAGAGCGTCGCCGAAGCATTCGCGCAAGCAGTTGCCGCGAAGGACCACGACCGGATCCGAGAGCTGATGGGTCCGGACCTGGACTGGCGCGCAATGACGCCGCGGAAGATCTGGGAGGCGTCAGACGCCGAGGGCGTGATCGACGCCGTGAAGGTCTGGTTCGGCGACACGGACGACATCGAGCGACTCGAGGCAGTCGAGACCGACTCGTTCGCCGACCGCGAGCGAGTGGGTTACCGGCTGCGGATCAACAACCCTGACGGCGAGCACCTGGTCGAGCAGCAGGCCTACCTGACACTGCAGGACGGCAAGATCGCCTGGATGCGCATCATGTGCTCCGGCTACCGGCCGGTCAGCTGAGCTTCACCGCAGTCGCTGCGCTAGCTCCGTGGCCCAGTAGGTCAGCACGATTCCGGCACCGGCCCGCTTGATCGACGTGACCGTCTCGTGGATCGCGCGGTCGCGATCGAGCCAGCCGTTCGCAGCAGCCGCCTCGACCATCGCGTACTCGCCCGACACGTTGTAGGCCGCAACCGGAACGTCGACGGCGTCGGCAACCGCGCGGACGATGTCGAGATAGCCGATCGCCGGCTTGACCATCACGATGTCGGCACCCTCGGCGATGTCGAGCCGTGCCTCGGCCACGGACTCCGCCGCCGCTCGTGCCGGGTCCTGCTGGTACGACGAGCGGTCACCGAACTGCGGTGCGCACTCGGCCGCATCGCGGAACGGCCCGTAGAACGCGGACGCGAACTTCGCCGAGTAGGCCATGATCGCGACGTCGGTGTAGCCGCCGCCGTCGAGTGCGGCGCGGATCGCTGCGACCTGCCCGTCCATCATCCCGCTCGGCCCGACGACCTGAACGCCCGCGGCCGCCTGAGCCAGCGCGATTGATGCGTAGCGCTCGAGCGTCGCGTCGTTGTCGACGTCTCCGTCGGCCGTCAGCAGTCCGCAATGACCGTGATCGGTGTACTCGTCGAGACACAGGTCCGCCATCACGACCGTTGCGTCACCGACCTCACTGACGACATCGGCCAAGGCGAGCTGCACGATCCCGTTCGGGTCGTCCGCCGCGCTGCCTCGCGCGTCTTTCACGGCCGGGATGCCGAAGAGGATCACGCCGCCGACGCCGGCTTCGGCTGCCTCGGCGGCAGCCTTCCGCGCCGAGTCACGCGTGTGCTGGACCACGCCAGGCATCGATGCGATCGGCACCGGCTCGGCCACGCCTTCCTTCACGAACAACGGAAGGATGAGATCGCAGGCCGCAACGTCCACCTGCGCGACCAGCCGGCGCAGCGCCGCCGTACGGCGCAGCCGGCGTGGTCTTGACGCAGGGAAGGACGCAGGCATCGGAACTGCTTACTTCCGCTTGTTCCTGGCGACGATCTTGGCCTTGTTCGCCTTGCCCGGCGGGAACAGCTCGCCACCCTCACGCCGCTCCCGACCGAAGGCCGCGAGGGCATCGACGAGGACAGCCGCCGACGGCGAGGACGCCGTCACATCGACGCGAAGCCCGAGTTCCTCAGCGGCCTTGGCGGTCTGGGGTCCGATCACCGCGATGATGCTCGACGCGTGCGGCTTGCCCGCGATGCCGACCAGGTTTCGCACTGTCGACGACGAGGTGAAGACCACTGCGTCAAACCCACCCGACTTGATCGCCTCGCGGGTCTCGGCGGGCGGCGGAGCGGCGCGCACCGTCCGGTAGGCCGTGACGTCGTCGATCTGCCAGCCCTTCTCGAGCAGCCCCGCGGCGAGCGTCTCGGTGGCGATGTCGGCACGCGGGAGCAGCACGCGGTCCAGCGCGTCGTAGGCCGCGTCGTACTCCGGCCAGTCCGCGACGAGCCCCTCACTCGACTGGTCCGCCGACGGTACGAGGTCGGGACGGATGCCCCACGCAACCATCGCCGCGGCGGTCTGCTCGCCGACACAGGCGACCTTGACCCCGGCAAGGGCACGCGCGTCGAGGCCGAGCTCCTCGATCTTCTCGCGGATCGCCTTGACGGCGTTGACCGACGTCAACGCCACCCACGCGTAGCGGCCCTGGACGAGACCGCGGATCGCCCGGTCGACAGCCTGCGGAGTGCGCGGGGGCTCGACCGCGATCGTCGGAACCTCGACGGGCACCGCGCCATAGCCGACCAGCCGATCGGACAGGACGCCCGCCTGGTCCTTGGTCCGCGGAACGAGCACCTTCCAGCCGAACAGCGGCTTGCTCTCCCACCACGACAGCCGCTCGCGAAGCTTCACGACCTCGCCGACGACCGCGACCGTCGGACCGTCCAGTGGCGCGCTGTCGCGCTCTACCGTGTCGAGCGTCGACACGATCGTGTGCTGCGCGGTCGTGGTGCCGGCGGCGGTCACCGCGACGGGGGTGTCACCCTTCCAACCGTGCTCGACGAGTGAGGCGGCTACCTTGCCGAGGACGTCGGCGCAGTTGAGCAGCACGAGCGTGCGTCGCGATCCCGCGAGCGATGCCCAGTCCGGCTCCTCGGCGTGCGCGCTGACATCGATTACGTGCACGGCACGGTGTCGCTTGTCGGTCACCGGCACGCCGGCATACGCCGGAACCGCGAACGCCGAGCTCACGCCAGGCACCAGCTCGAACGCCACCTTCGCCTTGGCGCAGACGTCAGCCTCCTCCGCGAAGTCGCACAGCACCGTCGGGTCACCGGGCAGCACCCGGGCGACGAGCTTGCCGCTCTTCGCGGCGGTCGCGAGCGCCTTGCCGGAGACCGCGCCGTCGCAGCCGCCAACGTCGAGGATCTCGACGTCCTCCCGGCAGCGCAGCAGGATCGCGGCGCGCAGTACGTCGGGTACGGCGACGGCGTCGGCGGCCGCAAGGAGGTCCGCCGCGCGAAGCGTCAGCAGCCCCGGGTCGCCCGGTCCAGCGCCGATGAATACGACGACGCCGGTCTTGGCCTTGGTGCGAGTGGTCACGTTCTGGACTCCCCGATCAGGTCGGCTGCACCCGCTTCGAGCAGGCTTGCCGCCAAACGATTTCCGACGCTCTCGGGATCATCGAGACCGCCGGTGATGGACAACCGGATGGCACGGGCTCCGTCGATGTTGGCGACGACCGCCCGCAGGTAGATCTCCTCTTCCCCTTCATCGCCCATGGCAACATCGGCGAGTGCTCCCACTGGAGCCGTACATCCCGCTTCGAGCCGCGCCAACAACGCCCGCTCGGCGCTGACTGCGGCGCGGCTCGTCGGATCATCAAGCGCCGCACCGAGCGCCGCGGCGAAGTCGGCCTCAGCTGCTCTGCATTCGACCGCCAACGCGCCCTGGCCCGGTGCCGGCAGCACCTGCACCGGGTCGAGCACCTCGGTCACCGCGTCGCGACGGTCAAGGCGGTCGAGCCCTGCCATCGCGACCACGACGCCGTCGAGCTCCCCGGCGGTCACCTTGCCGATACGAGTGTCGACGTTGCCGCGGATCGGCACGATCTCCAGTCCGTAGCCGAGAGCTCGCAGCTGCGCCGCTCTGCGCGGTGACCCGGTCCCGATGCGCGCCCCGCTGGGCAGCTCGCCGAGGGTTGCGCCGTCGCGCGCGACGAGCGCGTCGCGCGGATCAGCACGTCGCGGAACCGCGGCCAGCACGACGTCACTCGACGGTGCGGTCGGCAAGTCCTTGAGCGAGTGAACGGCCAGGTCGACCTCGCCGGCGGCGAGCGCCCGTCGCAGCTCGTTGACGAAGACGCCGGTGCCGAGATCGGCGACCGCGCCCTGCGAGGTGTCGCCCTGCGTTGTCAGCTCGACGAGCTCGACGTTGTGACCGGCATCGCGCAACGCCTGCGCGACCAAGCCGGACTGGGCGAGGGCGAGCGCGGATCGGCGGGTGCCGAGACGCAACGTGTCCGTCGTCAGCGCCGTCATCACGACGACTCCTCTTCGACGACGACGGCGGCGCGCGCGACTGCTTCGGTGGCCTCCGGGTTCAGCGCGAACAGCTCGCGCAGCACCTCGGCATAAGAATCGCCGCCCGGCGCCTCGGCGAGCTCCTTCACCCGCACGGTCGGCGCGTGAAGCAGCTTGTCGACCACGCGCTCAACGGTCTGGCGCAGCTCACGGACGGTTCGCTCGTCCGCGCTTGGGAGGCGCCCGAGCAGCCGGCCCATCTCTGCGTCGACCACCTGTCGGGCACGCTCGCGAAGCGCGACGACCGTCGGCGCCACCCGATCCGCGCGCTGCCGCGCGAGATAGCCGCCGACCTCTTCATGCACGATCCGGCGCACCGCATCGACTTCGAGCGCAACCTGTGCACCTTCGAGGGCGGCGCCGAGGACGTCGAGGTCGACAACCGTCACCCCAGGCACCTCTCGCGCGGTCGGGTCGACGTCGCGTGGCATCGCGAGGTCAAGCACGACGACGTTGCGCCCGGCGCAGGAGGCGAGCACGTCGGCACCGACGACGATGCCGAGCGCTCCGGTGCACGACACGACGATGTCCGCGTGGGCGACCGCAGCCCCGAGTTCACCGATCTCGACCGCCGTCGCGCCGACCTGGTCGGCCAGCCGCCGGCCGCGCTCGAGCGTGCGGTTGACAACAGTGATGGAGCCGACGCCGCGCGCGACGAGCTCGGTCGCGGCGAGTGTGCTCATCGAGCCCGCACCGACGACGACGGCTCGTGCGGCGCCGAGCTCCCCGAGCGATGCGGATGCATGATCAACGGCGGCGCTCACGATCGAGCGGCCGGCCTTGTCGATGCCGGTCTCCGAGTGCGCGCGCCGCCCGATCCGCAAGGCGTTGTCGACCACGGAACCCAGCGACCGTCCGATGGTTCCCTCGTCGCGGGCGTTGTTCAGCGCGGCCCGAAGCTGGCCGAGGATCTGCTGCTCGCCGACGACCATCGAGTCGAGCCCAGCCGCAACCTCGAAGACGTGCTGCACCGCACGGTCTTCGTAGTGGACGTACAGGTGATCGGTGAGGGTATCCATGTCGACGCCGGTGTGGGCCGCCAGCTGCTCACCGATCTCTTTGACGCCGCCGTGGAACTTCGTGACGTCGGCGTGGATCTCCAGCCGGTTGCAGGTCGCCAGTACGAGCGCCTCACCGATGTGATCGGAGCCGACGAGGTCGTGCAGCAGCTTGCGCAGCTCGTCGTCGGCGAGCGCGACCCGTTCGAGCAGCTCAACCGGAGTCGAGCGGTGCGACAGGCCAACCGCCAGCAGGCTCATGAGGCGCCCCTCGTCGCGAGCGACTTGCGCTGCTCGTGGAAGGCGAGGATCTGCAGCTCGATGGACAGGTCGACCTTCCGGACGTCGACCTCGTCCGGGACGTTGAGCACGACCGGCGCGAAGTTCAGGACGCTCGTCACGCCGCAGGACACGAGCCGGTCGCAGACATCCTGCGCGGCCGACCCGGGCGTCGCGATGACGCCGATCGACACCTCGTGCTCCTTGACGATCATCTCGAGCTCGTCGGAGTGACGGACCTCGAGACCGGCGATCGTCTCGCCCACCCGCGCCGGATCGGCGTCGACCAACGCGACAACCCGGAAGCCGCGAGTCCCGAACCCGGCGTAACCGGCGAGGGCATGGCCGAGGTTGCCGACTCCGACGATCACGACGCTGTAGTGCTGAGTGAGTCCGAGCACGCGGGAGATCTGGTAGACGAGGTACTCGACGTCGTACCCCACCCCGCGCGTGCCGTAGGAGCCCAGGTGCGACAGGTCCTTGCGCAGCTTTGCCGGGCCGACGCCCGCCGCGTTAGCCAGCTGCTCGGAGGAGACGGTGGCGATGCCGCTGTCGGCGAAGGTGTTCAGGACGCGGAGGTAGACCGGGAGCCGGGCCACGGTTGCCTCGGAGATCGCGGCGCGGCGCGCGCTGTGGCGGGGCAGGCCGTCAGGTGCGGAATGCCCACCCGACACGGCCACCGACAAGACCCGACCTCCAAGAACGCCTCTGCACTCCGGGCGGGTAGTGCGAGAAATCGACGATAACCCCTTTGTGAACTCGTGCACAAAGCGGTAGTGCGCTTGTGAAGCGCGAGATCGGGTCAACGAGGGACAGGTCCGGACCAACTCCTAGGATCGATTGCGATGAGCAGCGACTGGGGCCGCATCGACGCCGACGGGTCGGTCTTCGTCCGCACCGCGGACGGGGAGCGGCAGATCGGCTCGTGGCAGGCCGGCTCGCCCGAAGAGGGCCTCGCCTTCTACACGAAGCGCTACGACGACCTGGCGGCCGACGTGGCGCTGCTCGAGGCGCGCGCGAAGGTGCCCAGCGCAGATCCCGCCGCGGTGCGCGAAGCCGCCACCAAGATGAAGGCGACCGTCACCGAGGCGGCCGCGATGGGTGACCTCAACAGCCTCTGCGAACGCCTCGACGGCGTGGTCGCGAAGACCGACGAACGGCTTGCCGAGAAGGCCGAGGAACGGGCTCGCGCCGCCGAAGCGAACGTCGAGCGCAAGCGCGCACTCGTCGCCGAAGCGCAGTCGATGGCGGCCGGCGAGCACTGGAAGGCCAGCGCAGAGCGGTTCCGGGCGATCGTCGAGGAGTGGAAGACGATCCGCATCGACCGCAAGACCGACTCCGCCCTCTGGGACGAGTTCGCCAAGGCGCGGCGGGCCTTCGACACCCGGCGACGGGCACACTTCGCCGAGCTCGACGCGGCGCGCGAGGAAGCGGCATCCCGCAAGGCGAAGCTCGCCGGCGAAGCCGAGAAGCTCGTCAGCTCCACCGAGTGGGCGTCAACCGCCAAGCGCTTCCGCGACCTGATGGCGGAATGGAAGTCGGCCGGCCGCGCCACCCGGGAGAAGGACGACGAGCTGTGGCAACGGTTCAAAGCCGCGCAGGACGCGTTCTTCGCCCGACGGTCGGAGGCGTTCAGCGCCCGCAGCGAGGAAGAGGCAGCCAACCTCGCCGCCAAGCGTGAGCTCGTCGCCGAGGCGAGCCGGCTCGACGCCGAGAAGGATCCCGACGGCGCCCGCAAGCGGCTGAAGTCGATCCACGACCGCTGGGAGAAGATCGGGCACGTCCCGCGCGACGAGAAGGACAAGCTCGAGCGGGAGCTCGGCGACATCGAACGCGCGATTCGCGACGCAGCGAGCGCGGCGCGCCAGATCGAGGTCACCGAGTCGCCACTGGTGATCCGGCTCCGCGAATCGGTCGACAAGCTGCAGGCCCGGCTCGAGCGCGCCCGCAACGCCGGCGACGACAAGCTCGCGGCCGAGACCGAGGAAGCGCTGTCCACCCAGCAGCAGTGGCTCGCCCAGGCTGAATCAGCCAGCTAGCGCACCGGCGTCAGCCGGCAACCGCACTACGCAGGCGATCCGGGTTGACCCGGAAGATGTCGTGCACCGCACCGTCGACCAGCGTGACCGGCACCATCTCGCGCCATTCCGCCTGCCGCTTCTCGTCCAGCGTCGACAGCTCCACCGACTCCCACACGATGCCGAGGGGGTCGCACACCTCACCGACCCGCGCGACCGCGTCCTCGCACAGATGGCAGCCCGGGGTCACGACGACGGTGACGCGGTGCGGCATCAGCCCAGCGACGGAGTCGAGTCGCGGAGCCGTCCGCGGGCAACCTTGCCGACCAGCGAGTGCGGCAGCTCGTCGACGAACTCGACCGCGGTGGGGCACTTGAATCGTGCGATGCGGCCCGCGGCATAGTCGATGAGGTCCTCCGCGGTGGGCGAGGACCCCTCGCGAGGGACGACGAGGACCTTGACGGTCTCGCCCGTGTACGGATGCGCGACCCCGATTGCCGCGACCTCGGCGACGTCGGGGTGCTCGAGCAGCGCTTCCTCGACCTCGCGCGGGTAGACGTTGAAGCCGCTGACGATGATCAGGTCACGTGCCCGGTCGACGAGGAACAGGTCGCCGTCGTCGTCGAGGTAGCCGATGTCGCCGGTGCGGAACCAGCCGTCTTCGTCCGGCCCGCCCGCCCCATCGGGCCAGTAGCCGGAGAACAGGTTCGCTCCGCGTACGACGACTTCGCCCGGGTCGTGGGCGGAGTCGTCCTCGTCGTCGCTGTCGACCTCAACGTCGATCCGAAGCTCGACGCCGGGCACCGGCCGTCCGACGCTCGACGGCTTCGCGACCTGGCTGCACAGCGTTGTCGTCAGCACCGGCGCGGTCTCGGTGAGGCCGTAGCCCTCGAAGATGTGGTGACCGCTGGCGTCGAGCACCGCCGACAACACCGCGGCCGGCAGCGGCGCGGCGCCCGACAGCGCGATCCGGACGGACGACAGCGAGTCGCCGAGGTCCGGCAGCATCGACCACGCGACGTACATCGGTGGTGCGCCGACGATGCCGCTCACGTGTTGATCGCGCACGAGCGCCAACGTCTCCACCGGATCGAACCGTTCGGCGAGCACGCCCGTCGCGCCGGTCTTGGCGACCATGCCGAGGCCGGCGTTGAGCCCGTAGACGTGGAACAGCGGAAGCACCAGCAGCACCCGGTCATCCGCGGCCATGACCGGCGGATCGATGGTCGCCATCTGCTCGAGGTTGGCGAGCAGCGCGCGGTGGCTCAACATCGCGCCACGAGGCCGGCCCGAGGTACCCGAGGTGTAGAGAAGTACGGCGAGGTCCTCGCCCGCAGTCGGCGGCGTAACGACCTCGACACCGTCACCGGCGGCGAGCAGCTGCTCCCACCCGCCGTCCGCGGCGTCGACGACGATCGCCGTCACCTCACCGGCGTCACGAAGCGTTGCGGCGCGCTCCTGATCGGTGATGACGACTTTCACGTCGGAGTCGGACAGCTGGTAGCCGAGCTCGATCGCGGTATAGCCGGTGTTCAGCGGTACGGCGACCAGGCCGGCGCGCAGAATCCCGAAGTACGCGACCGCGAAGGCCACGGAGTTCGGGAGCAGCAACCCGATCCGGGAGCCGGTGGCGTGGCCGGCGGCCAGCAAGCCGGCCGCGCAACGATCGACGTCACGGTCGAGCTCGGACCAGGTGACTTCCGTGGACCCCGCGACAAGCGCCGCCTTGTCCGGCGTGGTCGTCGCAGCCTCCCGGACCAGGTCCGAGAGGTTCGAGGCGGCCATGAGCCGAGTGTTTCACACTTGCAAGCACCCTCAGGGGGTCGCGGTGACCGTCTCGAAGTGCTCGGCGGCATCGAGCAGCGTCGCCTCACGACCCCAGGCGCCGAGCAGCTGCAAGCCGATCGGAAGTCCGCTGCTGTGCCGGCCGGCCGGAATCGAAATCCCCGGTACGCCGGCGAGGTTCCCGATGACCGCCTGCCGCAGGTTCGCCATGTCCGGCAGCGCGGGACCGGACGGAAGCGCCAGCACCGGATTCGCGATCGGCGGCGCGGGCGCCGGGTTCGACGGCCAGGCGAGGACGTCGACCCGCTCGAACGCCGCAGCCATCTCGCGGCGCATGCGCGCCCGCACCCGGTCGGCGCGCACCAGACGAAGCGCGGGCACGCGCGCGGAGTAGGCGATCATCCCCTGGGTCAGCTGGTCGAGGTCGGGCAGCAGCTCGCGCGGGACGGCGGCCGTCAGCTCGACGCTCGCCCGGACGCCACCGGCAGGCGCCGCCAGTTCGGCGTACGGGATGGCGATCTCCTCGACCTGACAACCGGAGGCGGTGATGGCCGCTTCACAGACGGCCTCGACCTCAGGATCGACGTCGGCCCAGAACGGGTCACGCACGATTCCGATCCGCAACGACGAACCGTCGCCGCGATCCAGCGATCGCGCGAGGAGCACCTCGGCCATCAACCGCGTGTCCGCACCGTCACGACCGAAGACGCCCGGCGCCGACAGGGTCGAGTTGGCCCCCGAGTACCCGTCGTACGGCAAGGCACCGAAGGTGAACTTCAGGCCGACGACCCCGCTCCACCCGGCGGGCAGCCGCATCGAGCCGCCGCTGTCGCTGCCGACCGACCCGCCAACCATCCGGGCCCCGACCACCGCGGCCGACCCACCCGACGACCCGCCGGTGCAGTGCTCGGGATTGACCGGGTTTCGTGACGGTCCATGCGCCGACACCAAGCCGGTGGTGCCGAGGCCGAGCTCGTGCTGGTTGTCGACGCCGACAATCACCGCGCCGGCGTCGCGCAGGCGACGAAACACTCCGGATGCGCTTGCCGGATTCAGCTGCTGCGGCGTTCCGTTCCGGTAGCCGCGCCACGGCAGCGAGAACATGTCCTTCACCGTGACCGGCACTCCCGACAGCCGGCCCGCCGGCGCCTCGGCCAGCATCGCGCGCGACTCGTCGGGGAAGGTCTCGGCGACTGCGTTGTAGGTCGGGTTGAGCTCGTCGATTCTCGCCAGCGTCGCATCGAGCAGGTCGCCGGCCGACAGCTCACCAGCGGCGACCGCCTTCGCCTGGTCGCGCAACGGTAGATCCTGCGGGTGGGTCACGAGCGCTCGGCCGATGCTGCGTTGCTCGGCCGCGGTGCGCGACCCGGATCGAGATCGGGTTCGAGCGGGAACTCGGCAAGATCGAAGTTGTCGAGCGCGGCCATCACCGGCTCGAATCCGGCAGCAATCAGGCTGAGCAGCTCGTCCGACGGCACGGGGTGAACCTACCTACAGCAGTGGTCGTCTTGTCGGGCTCGGCGTGGTGGCCGGCGTCTGGCTGACCTGCGGTGACGGTGACTGCGACGGCGCACGACGGGTCGGCGTCACCTCGGGTGACGGAGAGTTGTCCGGAGTCGACGTCACCACCGGTGCGGTCGGGTACGGAGAGGCGCCGACCAACCCCGGCGGGCCCTGCAGCTCGCGGTAGTTGCTGAAGATGCGCGCAAAGATCTGAGCCGGAACCGTGCCGCCGTACACCGGAGATCCGTAAGCATCACGCAGCTCGTGCGCGACGATCTTGCCGCCGACGCGGTGGTACGGACGGTCGTAGCCCATCCACACCGTGATGCAGATCGCCTTCGAGCACCCGGTGAACCACGCGTTGGTGAAGTCGTCCGTCGTACCCGTCTTGCCGTAGATCGGGAACGGCTGCCGTGCGGCATGCCCGGTGCCGTACTCCACGACCTGCCCCATCGCGGCCGTCACCTGGTCGGCGACCGTGGCCGGCATCACCCGCTGCCCCACCGGCTTCGTCGCGGCGCGGAACAGCTGCCCCTGCGCCGGCGTCCGGACGGACAACACCGTCCGCACCGCGTGACGGACGCCGTGGTTGACGAAGGTGCCGTACGCCGACGCCTCCGACAGCGGGCTGATGGGGATGCCGAGTGCGTACGACGGACAGATCTTGCCCTTGCGGACACCGCAGGTCGCGCCGGAGTCGATGTGCCCCACCTCGAGCCCGGTGCGCTGCGCGAACCGCACGATCTTGTTCAGTCCGAGCTCGACACCCAGCGGAGCGAACACGGTGTTGATCGAGCGCACGAGCGCGCTCTCGAGGCTGTAGCTGCCGGCGCCCCCCTCCGCGTTGCACGGCCGGTAGCCCACCGCGACCTGGATGCACTCCGGCGCGTAGCGCGTCTCGCTCAACGTGTGGCCGTGCATCAACGCAACCGCGAGGGTGAACGGCTTGATCGTCGAGCCTGACGATCGGTTGATGCTGCCGGCCGGCGGGTCAGCGAGGTCCTCACCGTTCTCCACGTACCCGCCGACCTTCTTCTCGGTGATCGCCCGCAGGTCCCCGTTGCGCGGATCGACCGCGACGATCGCCGCGTCGAGTCCCTTCGACTTCGGCAGCACCTCGTGGAGTGCCTGGACAGCCGCCTGCTGCAGATCCAGGTCGAGGGTCGTCTTGACCCGCATGCCGCCGGACTCGAACAGCGTCGAGTCGCCGTAGTGGCTCAGGCTCTGCGCGACCAGGTCGCGAAACTCCGGTGCGATGGTCTGCGCGTCGGGCTCGGACGCAGCGACAATCGGCGGAAGCGAGTCGCCGTACGCGTCGCCGGCCTGCTGCGAGGTGATGTAGCCGGCGATCAGCATCTGGTTGAGGACATACAGCTCGCGGACGCGGGCCTGCTTCGGGTCGTTGACCGGGTTCCACACCGACGGCGCCGGCGCTATCCCGGCGAGCGTTGCGGCGCGGGCGAGGCCCAGCGACGGATCGTCGGCACCCGTCTTCTTGTTGTAGTTGATGCGGTCGATCGGAAGCCCGTAGTAGAAGCGGCTCGCCGCGTCGACCCCGGCCGTGCCGTTCCCCAGGTACAGCGTGTTCAGGTAGCGGGTGAGGATGGCCGCCTTCGACAGGTGGTGCTCGAGCCGCACCGCGAGCGAGGCCTCGCGCAGCTTGCGCAGCGGCGTGCGCTCGCTACCGGTGTAGACGTTCTTGACGTACTGCTGGGTGATGGTCGAGCCGCCCTGCAGGTTGGCCCCGGTGATGTCGCGCCAGGCGGCCCGCAGGATCGCGATGGGGTCCACGCCGGAGTTCGAGTAGAAGCTCTTGTCCTCCGCAGCCACGATCGCCTGCCGCATGACGAGCGGGATGTCCGAGGCCGGCACCGGATGCTCGATCTGCGGCGAGTGGATGGTCGCGAAGGCGTGTCCGTTCGTGTCGACCAGCAGAACCGACTTGGGTGGGACCGGCTGGAAGTTGTAGTTGAGCGGCGCGGCGAGCAGCCCCGCGGCGAAGCTCGACAGCCCGACCACGATCGCCAGGCTGAGCCAACCGAGCACCTGGCGACGGCGGCGGCGGACGTGCGCAGCGCGGCTACGGCGAGCCGCGATCGCGGCTGCGGCGCTGCGCCGGGACTGCGCCCGCGACCCGGCCGGGGACCGGGTTTGGGCGCCGTCGGGCATCCCTCGACCTTATGGCTCCGCAGCCGGCTCCGCGCTCGAATGACTAGGCCGATGACTAGTCAGAAATAGCCCGGATTCGCCATGGTCGCGTCCACTTCGCCCGGTGTGTCATGACAGGCGTTGATCTCGTCGCGACGATCTCGGCGCCGTGGCGATGACAAAAGGGGCGAATCGTGCAGCCGTGCCTGGTGGGAGTGCGCCAGTCCGTCCATCCGGACGGCCTTGCGGCGCTGAGGCTTGCGGTTGCGGTGGCCCGCGACCCGCAGTCGGCGTTCCTTCACGACCAGCGGGCCTACCGGCGGTCGATCCCGCAGCCCCGTGGCACGTCTCGTGCCGCCAGCCAGATCGGTGCCATGCACCGCGAGGCGCTGGCCGGCAGCCAAGGCGCGCTGGCGCCCAGCCACGGCGCACCGGAGGCGCCGCCGCGCATCCCGAGCCCGTCGCCGCCGGCCGAGCCCACGAGCCAGCAGGCCGTGATCATGTCGGCCGTCCGTCGTGCCCAGCAGGGTGACGGCGAGGCGTTCGGCGAGCTCTACGACAACTACGTCGACCTCGTCCACCGCTACATCTCTCACCGCGTCGGCAACCACGCGCTCGCCGAGGACCTCACCAGCGAGACGTTCCTGCGGGCCCTGCGCCGCATCGGCACCTTCACCTGGCAGGGCCGTGACTTCGGCGCCTGGCTCGTGACGATCGCGCGCAACCTGATCGCCGACCACTTCAAGTCCAGCCGCTACAAGCTCGAGCACTACACGCCCGACGTGGCCGAGGCGGGGGGCGACGGCAAGGCAGAAGGCCCGGAGAACGAGGTCCTCGCCGGCATCACGAACTCGGCCCTGCTCGCCGCAGTCCGCCAGCTCGGACAGGAACAGCAGGAGTGCATCGTGCTCCGCTTCCTCCAGGGGCTCTCGGTCGCCGAGACGGCCGCGATCCTCGGCAAGAACGAGGGTGCCGTCAAAGCCCTCCAATATCGAGCGGTCAAGGCTCTCGGCCGGCTGCTCCCGTCGGATCTGGTGGCGTGATGAACACCCTGACCTCCCGCCGTGCCGCGGAGCGCTTCTCGCGACTGATCGAGCTCGACGTACCGCCGCTGTTCCTCGACGGCGGCGACCGGGAAATGCAGCCCGCGGTCGCCCTGACCTCGGCGCTGCGCTCGGCCGGCCGTACGGCGGCTCCGGCTCCGCTGTCCGCAGCGGCCCGGCTCGCGATGCGGGAGCGGCTCGTCGCGGCGGCGAGCACGTCGGCGGAGGCTTCCCTGCTCGCGCCGACGCTCGCCACCCGCGTCGGTGAGACCGCGGCGCGCGCCAAAGACGCCTCGCGTCACCTCGGCCGGCGGGCATCCGCGCTCGTCGGCTCGATCGTCATCCTCACGTCGGTGTCCGGCGTCGGCGTCGCCGCCGCTCGGTCGCTGCCCGGCAGCCCGTTCTACGACATCAAGCGCGCCACCGAAGGTGTCCAGCTCTGGCTGGCCCACGGCTCGGCCGCGAAGGGCGAGCGGCACCTCGAGTTCGCTCGTACCCGGCTGGCTGAGGCCCGAGCGCTCGGCGCGGACTCCTCGCACGTCGCATCCACGCTCACCGCGATGAACCAGGAGACGCGCGAAGGCAGCGCCGACCTGATCAAGGCCTACCGCACCAGCGGCGACAACGACCCGCTCGCGACGCTGGTGACGTTCACCCGGCGGCAGTACGCCGACCTCGCCCGGTTCAGCGACTCGGCAGGCACCAAGGTCCAGGCCCAGGCCTTCTACTCACTGACCCTGCTCACCGGCGTCGCACAGGAGGTCGAGTCCGTGAGCGGCACGACCTGCCTCAGCTGCCTCGTCACCGGCAATCCCACGGGCAAGCCGACGCCCGGCGTCAGCCACTCGCCCAGCCCGGTGCCCAGCACGTCGAGCCCGGGGAGCAGCCCATCCGGCACACCGCGGCAGACGCCGACCAGCCTGCTGCCCACGAACCTGCTGCCGACCCAGCTGCCCACCCAGCTGCCCACGAAGGTCCCGACGAAGCTTCCCTCGCTGCTACCCGGGCTGGGCGACCACAACGGGAAGGCGACCAAGCCCGGCAAGCTCGTCCCGACGCTGTCCCCGCTGCCGTTGCTGAGCTCGCTGACCAACCTGCTGACCGACCGCTGACACCCCGACCGCTCAGACGTCCCGAACGGGCCGCTTACACGCCCCTGTAGCGGCCCATCCTCGGCCGGCCGGACCTGTTCCGGCCGGCCGAGCCCTTTTCGGGCCGGTTGGGCACGGAAGTCCGCAGAACAAGATCAAATACCCGGTGTACGGGTGTCTAAAACCGATTTCGGGAAATTTGTCCAGTTCTCCCGGTAATCTGCCGAAGATCGCCGCATGAAGCGCACAAACGGGACGCGTTACCCCCTCGGGGGTTGCTCGTTGTACGCCATTGACGGCGACGGCCGTCCGCCGCAGCGCATGGATCGGACAAGCGCTTCGTTCGCTGCTGCAGCAGTTGTTCCGGTAACCGCCGGACTTATGGAGGTAATGGCATGCCCAGCATGAAGCGGCGCCGCGGACTCGCCCTTGGCGCTTTCGCTCTCGCCAGCACCACAACGTTGGCGGCTGTGGCCGCCGCCTCGCCGGCGGCAGCGGCCACCCACAAGGCACCGGCGTACTACGCCGGTCAGGCACAGGGGAACGCACTCGGGCTGAACATTGACCTGCCGGTCAAGCTGCCCCTGCTCCCGAACCCGCTCAGCCTCAACCTGATCCACCTTCAGGGCAAGGCTGTGCACGACCCGCTGCACCTCGCGGGCAACACCTCGGCGATCGCGACGTCCACGGCCAGCCTCATCACGGGCAGCCTCGTCGACACGCTCGAGAAGACGCTCAACGTCAACCTGAACCGCACGGTGTCCGTTGCACTCGACACCGTGTCCCACGCCGAGACCTCGCTGCTCGACATCCCGGCCAAGCCCCTCGCGGACCTCTCGATCGGTGACCTCGTCGCCAACCTCGTGAAGTCCACCGACGCGACGGACTCGGCGGCGAAGACGATCTCGGCGAACATCGGCACCGGCAACGACCTGCTCGGCGCTCAGACCGTCGCGCAGATCCAGAACCTGCTCGACTCGACGAACCTCACGACCACGCTCCAGAACACGGTCAACCAGGTCCTGTCGACGCTGCAGAACGTCACCCAGAACACCCCGGTGGTCGGCGACGCCGTCACCACGGTCACCAACACGGTCAACGCCGTGCTGGCGAAGGTGACGAACCTCGTCAACCACCTCGGCACCACGCCGCTGGTGAGCCTGGTCGTTCACGACACTGCGCAGCACGTCGCGCCGTTCGCGAACGGTGTCCAGTCGAACAGCAGCATGGGCCTGGTCGACGTCAACGTGCTCGGTGGCCTGCTCTCGATCGAGGGCTTCCACAACTCGGCGACCGCGTTCGCCAACGGCATCGCCGGTGACGCGCGGGCGACGACCTCGGGCACCAAGCCGCTGATCAAGATCAACGCGGCCGACGCGCTCTGCGCTCAGCTCGACACCAACGGCATCAGCCTGTGCAACGTTGACGGTCTGGGCCTGCCGGCGTCGATCACCGCTCAGGTCAACGGCCTGCTGAAGACCCTCTCCGGCGTGATCAACCAGATCACCTCGAAGATCCTCAGCGGTGTTCCGCTGATCAGTGAGACCGCGGGCTCCACCCACGTGTCGAAGGACGGCAAGAGCGCTACCGCGATCGCCCCGTCGTACAACATCTCGGTCGGCCACCTGCTGACCGTGACCCTCGGCAACGGGGTTTCGGCTTCCGCCGCGGCTCTGCAGAACAAGCCGTCGAAGGTCGTCGTGTTCAACAACCCGGAGAACACCCCGAACGCGCTGCCCAACACGGGCTCGAACTACGCGCTGATGGGCGTTCTGGCAATGTCCCTCCTCGGGATCGCCGCGGTGGTTCGCCGCCGCCTGATGTCTCACTAAGAGACTCCTGCGAAGGGCCCCCGGCGCTGATAGCGCCGGGGGCCCTTCGTCATATGCCGGGCAGATCCTGGGTATGCCTCCTGGATTCAGCGTGGGAGGGAGCCGCAATGCCTAGGCTGATGGACATGGCGGGGCGATCACGGTCACGCGCGAGCGCGGTCGAGGCGGGGATGGCCTCGGCGGCCGCCGCCGAGGTCGAGGCCTCGCTGGCCGTCCCGATGGACCCGCACGTTGCCGGCTTCTTCGACGTCGACAACACGATGATGCAGGGCGCATCGATCTACCACTTCGCGCGCGGGCTCGCCGCCCGCGACTTCTTCACCTGGCGCGACCTCGCCACGTTCGCCTGGAAGCAGGTCGCGTTCCGCCTCAAGGGCGTCGAGGACCCAGCGCACATGGAAGAGGCGAAGCAGGCAGCGCTCAGCTTCGTCGCCGGGCACAGCGTCGCCGAGGTCGTCGGGCTGGGCGAGGAGATCTACGACGAGCTCATGGCCGAGCGGATCTGGCCCGGCACCCGGGCGCTCGCCCAGCTGCACCTCGATGCCGGCCAGCGGGTCTGGCTCGTCACCGCCGCGCCGGTCGAGCTCGCCTCCCTCCTCGCCCGCAAGCTCGGCCTCACCGGCGCGCTGGGAACCGTGTCAGAGGTGAAGGACGGCTACTACACCGGACGGCTGGTCGGTGAGCCGCTGCACGGGCCCGCGAAGGCCGAGGCGATCATCGCCCTCGCCGAGCAGGAGGGCCTCGACCTCTCCCAGTGCTACGCCTACTCCGACTCCGCCAACGACCTGCCGATGTTGTCGGAGGTCGGCCACCCGGTCGCCGTCAACCCCGATGCGACGCTGAAGCGGATCGCACGTGAGAACGAGTGGGAGATCCGCGACTTCCGCACCGGTCGCAAGGCGGCGAAGATCGGCGTACCTGCCGCGGCAAGCGCCGGAGCGGTAGCGGGCGGCATTGCCGTCGGCCTGTCCATGCGCCGCAAGCGCACGTAGCCGGACTCCCGGCCCTCAGTCCTGCAGGCCGTCCCAGGACCACTTCGGGATGGTCAGCCCATCCGGCACGTCATCGGCTGAGTCCGCGTATCTCGACATGGTCGTGTTCGTGGCCCACGCGAAGTAGTCGTGCAACGCGTCGCGCAGCTTCGGCTCGGTGATGCCAACGTCGGCAAGCGCCAGATCGAAGCAATCGATGGCGCGCCGATCCATCTCGTGATGCGGCCCGTGTCCACTGTGCGCGCGGACCACGGACGTCTCGTCGCCGCAAGACTTCGTGAACTCACTGGGCCCACCGAGCGCCTGCGCCCAGTACGCCGCGAGGCGCGCCGAGTGGTCCGGGTGATACCCGTGGCTGAACGCATGGCTCACCACCTCGTCGGCCATCACCCGCTCGTGCCAGGCGTGAGCGAGTCGGAGCAGTCCGGCGTCGCCGCCAGCCGCCTCGTAGAGCGTCGTCATGACCGCAGTCTGCTACCTGATTCCGTGACGGCACTCAGCCGGCGCGGATCTCCACCAGGGTGATCTCGTTGCCGTCGGGGTCGTTGAGCTTGGCCTCGAGGCCGACGTTGCCGACCTTCTCGACCGGACCCGCTGCGATGCCCCGTTCGGCCAGCCCGGCGAGCTCGGACTCGATGCTCGCGACCGCGAACGTGACGGCGCTGTGGCCGGCGTGCGGCGGATCGGCCTTCACGTAGACCGAACCGGTCGGCACGGCCTGCCACACCGACTCGTAGTCGTTCGGGCGGAACGAGGGATCCCGGCCGAAGAACCTCGTGTACCACTCGGTCGCGGCGTCGATCTCGCGCACGACCACGCCGGCGAACAGGTAGTCGGCCGCGACCATCAGAAGAAGACGCTGCGGCGGGCAAGCAGCAGCTTGTACAGGGTCTGCTGGATCGTCTCGCGCACCTGGTCGGTGAGGTTGAACACGAGCATCGGGTCGTCGGCACCCTCGGGCCCGATCTTGTCGGTCTCGATCGGCTCGCCGAACTCGATGATCCACTTCGACGGCAGCGGCAGCAGGCCGAGCGGGCCGAGCAGCGGAAAGAACGGCGTGATCGGGATGTACGGCAGGCCGAGCGCCCGCGCCAACGCAGGGATGTTGCCGACCAGCGGATAGATCTCCTCCGCGCCGACGATCGAGCACGGAATGATCGGTACGCCGGCTCGCAGCGCCGCGGACACGAACCCGCCGCGGCCGAAGCGCTGCAGCTTGTAGCGCTCGCGGAACGGCTTGCCGATCCCCTTGAACCCCTCGGGCCACACACCGACGAGCTCACCGGCCTTCATCAGCCGCTCGGCGTCCTCGTTGCAAGCAAGCGTCGCGCCGGACTTGCGCGCCATGGGCGCGACGACCGGAAGCGTGAACACGAGATCCGCGGCGAGCATCCGCAGGTGTCGCTTCGCCGGGTGGTGGTCGTGCAGCGCGACGCCGGTCATCGTCGAGTCGACCGGGATCGTCCCGGAGTGGTTCGCCACGATCAGCGCGCCGCCGACCGAGGGCACGTTCTCCATGCCCCGGACCTCGATCCGGAAGTACTTCTCATATAGCGGCCGCAGCAAGGGGAGCACGACCGAGTCGGTGAGGTCCGGGTCGAACCCGAAGTCATCGACCGGGTACTCGCCGGTGATCCGGCGTCGCATGAACGCGAGCGCTCCGGCCAGCTTCCGCTCGAGTTCCGAGGCCTCAGCGGGCGGCGGCGCGGCGTCGAGCACGGCGTCGCCGGGCGGCGGCGTCTTGTCGGCCTTGCGCCGGCGCGGCGTGGACTCCGAGCGACCGCCGTCGAGCGGGATGACCCGGGCCTCAGGCACGTGAGATCACTCCCCCGGCAAGCGCCATCGCAGTCCGGCCGGCCGCCTCGATGCGATCGGCGTCGATGATGGGCGTCAGTCCGATGCCGGAGACGAAGTCGTCGAAAGCCTGGACCGTGTCGTAGCGGGGCTGATACCCGAAGTCGTCACGCAGCCGGGTGGTGTCCACGCCCCGGCCGAACTGCAGGAAGCGCAGCTGCTCGGGTGAGAAGTCGACCAGCCCGGTGCGCCGGAACAGCGAACCGACCATCGACACCGCGGGCGACGGGAACCCGAAGCTGGTCCGGCCGGCGCGGCGGATCGCCTGCGAAAGCAGCAGCACGCCGTCGCCAGCCACGTTGAAGGTGCCTCGATGGTCCTCGATGACCGCGCGGCGCAGCACTTCGAGCCCGTCGTTCTCGTGCAGGAACTGCACCCGCGGGTCGAAGCCGAGGACGGTCGGAACGACCGGCAGCGAGAAGTAGCGGGTGAGCGGGGTGTCGATCGTCGGTCCGATGAAGTTGGCGAACCGCAGCAGTGTCACGTCGACGTCGGGCCGCCGGCGACCCAGGCCGCGTACGTAGCCCTCGACCTCGACCGAGTCCTTCGCGTAGCCGGTGCGGGGCAGGCCGCGCGGCTCCATGTTCTCGGTGAACAGCGCCGGGTCGCGCGAGGACGAGCCGTACACCGCCGTGGTGGACTTCACCACCAGCTTCTTCATGCTCGGTGCCTTCTGGCACGCCGCGAGCAGCTGCATGGTCCCGATCACGTTGATCTCTTTCATCGCGGTCCGGCCCCCGGCGCCGAACGGCGTCGCGATGACACTCATGTGCACCACGGTGTCGACCTGCGCCGACGCGATGACCTTGGCGATGATCGGGTTGCGGATGTCGGCCCGCACGAACTCGGTCCGGCCGACATCGGTGCGCGGCGGGACGACGTCGACGCCGATCAGCCGCTCGATGGAGGAGTCCGCGGACAGCTCGGCCGCCAGCCGACCCCCGAGGTATCGGGAGACGCCGGTGACGAGAACAACCCGGGCGCTCACGGGCCAAGCCTACGGGGCGGCTATGCCGTCTGAGGTAGCCGGGCGATGACGATCGGCTCACCTCGGCTGACCCGGAGCTCATGGCTGGCGTGGCCGGCGTTGACGGCGAGCATGACGGCCCGGAAGGAGTCCTCGCACAACGTCAGCCGCCCGCGCGCCACATCGCCGTACGTCGCCGTGAACGGCACCTCGAGGGTGCGGCCGCTGCAGCGCACCTCGACGACGTCCCCGAAGCGCATCCCGGCCGCCTCGAGCGCCGCCCGGTCCACGTTGAGCGAGACGTTGCCGAAGTGGTCGACCAGGCTGACCTCGGCGTGGACGTGGTCGTCGTCGACCTCGACCCCGCGCTGTGGAAGGACGGTGAGCGAGTCGGTCTTGAGCTGGGGCCCGACGTCGCCGATCGACGTACCGGCCGCAAGGTGGGCCGCGACCGGAGCGAAGACGTCGCGGCCGCGGAACGTCCGGTGCACCGACTCCCGCCACAACGCGGGGTTGACCAGCTCGTGCGCCGACTTGACCCCGCCGCGCTCGCCCCAGGCGAGCGAGAGCAGCCCGTTGTCGGGGCCGACCAGCAGCGATCCGTCACCGGTCTCCACGACGACGCCACGCGACGAGCCGCCACGCATCGGGTCGACCAGCGCGAGGTGCACCCCGACCGGCAGGTAGGGCATGGCAGCGGCGAGGCTCGCCGCACCCTGCTCGACGTCCTGCGCGTTGATCTGGTGGGTGACGTCGATGATGTGGACGTGCGGCGCGAGCTGCGCGATGACGCCCTTGCAAACGCCGACGAAGACGTCGTCGAGCCCGTAGTCCGAGGTGAACGTCAGCCAGTCGTAGCGGCTCGGCTTCGACGGCTTCGGCATCTCGGGCTCGGCGCGCTACTTCTTGTTACGACGCTGAACGCGGGTCTTCTTGAGCAGCTTTCGGTGCTTCTTCTTGGCCATTCGCTTGCGCCGCTTCTTGATGACCGAACCCACGACAGACCCTTCTGCTACCGGCTACTGCTTCTCGAGAACCGGCGGGGTGTTGTCTCGTCCGGTCTTGGGGTCGAGGCTACCCGGCCTCGACAAACGAATGTTGAAGGTAGTTATGCACCGCCTGCTCCGGAACCCGGACGGACCGGCCCACGCGGACTGCCGGCAGCGTCCCGGCGTTCACGAGCCGGTACACCGTCATCTTGGAGACACGCATGACCGTCGCAACCTCCGCGACAGTCAGAAAGCGCAACTCGCCGAGCCGCTCGGCATCCGTGGCCATGCGACAAACCGCCCTTCCACGCGGGCGGCGCGCCGGCTTCCCCTCCGGCGCTGGCACCGCTCACATGCTCGGCACTGACTGTATCGGCTGAGACAGCACCGCGTCACTGTGACTGTTGAGGCGTTGACCCGTTCGGCTTAGTGCGTTATTGAGCCGGTTTACGGATCACACCGGTGTGACTCAGGCGTGCGGCGTGCGCTCCGAAGTCCTGCTTGGACAGCGATCGCACGGTCGCGACCGATGATCCGCCGAGCGAGGCCCGGCCCTCGCCGTCGAGTACGACGCTGCGCAGCTGCCCGGTGATGAACCGGCCCGTCGGGCTGAGGGACACGTGCAGGATGGCCGACTCCGACAAGATCCCGCCGCCGCCGAAGTTGTGGAAGTTGGCGAAGTTGCCGAGGCTGTAGGCGATGAGGTGACCGCGGTAGAACTGCATGCCGCGCAGCACATGTGGCCCGCTGGCGATGACGAGACTGGCGCCATTGCGGATCGCCGTGTGCGCGAACTTCTTCGGGTTGCCCCGGTCCTCGCCGAACGCGTACTCCTCGCTACCGGTGACGTGGGTCTTGTCGGAGCCCTCAGCGCCGGCGTGCATGTAGACGACGACCACGCGCGCCTCGCTGCGTGCCTTGGCGATCAGCGACTTGGCCGCGTCGAGGTCGAGCAGGCTCGCGTCATACGTGTACGGCGCGAACCCCACGAAGGCGACCTTGTGGCCCGCGGCGTGGACGACGGTGACCTGCCCGGGCTGGCCGGTCTGCGCCATGCCCGCGTTGTGGATCGCGCGGACGGTCTGCTCACGCCCACCCGCCCCGAAGTCGTTGAAGTGGTTGTTCGCGTCGTTGAGGATTGTGAACCCGTCGGCCGCGAAGATCCGCGCATAGTGCGGCGGGTTGCGGAACGAGTAGCACTGCGTCGAGTTCGGCGGGCACTTGTCCGTCGTCTGCGTAGTAAGAGTGCCCTCCAGGTTCGCGAACCTGATCTGGGCACCCGCCGTGATCGCCTGGTCCACCGGGTCGAGGTAGTGGGCCGGCTGCGGTGGCAGGCTCGGAGTGTCGCCGAAGATCATGTCGCCGACCGCGGAGATCGTGATCTCCGGCGCCGGTTCGAGCTGCGGCAGCGCAGCGCGGGTCGGGGCGGCTCCGCCCGCACTCGTGGATCCGATAGTCGCGGCGCCCGCGATCGCCGCGATGGCGGCCACGGCACGGATACGACGGATCATTCGAAGGCTCCCTCTGGGGTCAGGTCGGTCATCAGGATCGGCGCGGTCCGGCCGGTACGACTGCGGACGAACTCTCGCCACTCCTCCGGGGTGGGCGTCGCAGGCTCGATCGGTTCACCGGTCGCGACCGCGAGCAGGTGGGTCCAGCTGCGCGGCACGACCTGCACGAGCTCGTAGCCACCACCGCCGGTCGCGAGCCAGCGACCGTCGCAGAACTCGTGCGCAAGCTCGTGCAGCTTCTCGTGTGCGGCCAGCTGGCCGTCGACGGTGAGCTCGAGGTTCGCGAGCGGGTCGAGCCGGTGGGTGTCGCACCCGTGCTGGCTCACGAGGAACTCCGGCTGGAAGTCACGGAGTGCAGCGGGCACCGCGGCGTCGAACTCCTCGTGCCACCAACGGTCGCGCACTGCCGGCGCGAAGGCGATGTTGAGGGCCGTGCCCCGCGCGTGCGGCCCACCGATCTCGTCGGCGAAGCCCGTCCCGGGAAACAGAGTGCGTCCCGACTCGTGAAGGCTGATCGTCAGGACCCTTGGGTCGTCCCAGAAGATCGCTTGGACGCCGTCGCCATGGTGCACGTCGATGTCGACATACGCGATCCGCTCGAAACCCTGCTCGAGCAGCCAGGCGATCGCAACCGCGGGGTCGTTGTAGATGCAGAACCCCGACGCGCTCGACGTCATCGCGTGGTGCAGGCCACCGGAGATGCTCACGCCGTGGTCGCTTGCACCCGACACCACTGCGCGCGCCGCGGCGACGGTCGCACCCACGACCATCGCGCTCGCCTCGTGCATCCCGGGGAACACCGGGTCGTCCGGCGTACCGAGACCGTGGGCCGGATTCGGCCGCAACGTCTGGCTGGCAGATCGCACGGCGTCGATGTAGCTCCGGGCGTGCACCAGCCCGAGCAGGTCGTCGGCGGCCGGCTCGAACCCGATGACCGTCATGCGATCCAGGACGCCGAGCGAGCGGGCGAGCGCCATCGTCAGCTCGACCCGGACCGGGTTGAGCGGGTGACCGTCGCCGAAGTCGTATCCGAGCAGACGCTCGTCCCACGCGGCGGTGACGGAACAGATCACGACGAACCGGCGGCAAGCTCTCTCGAGCGGTCGCGAGCTGCCTCGAGTGCCGCGAGCAGCGCCGCCCGCACGCCGTGGTCCTCGAGCGTGCGGATCGCGGCGATCGTCGTACCCCCTGGGCTCGTCACAGCCTCCCGCAGCTGCACCGGATGCTCGCCCGAGTCGCGCAGCATGATCGCCGAGCCGATCGCGGTCTGCACGATCAGCTCCTGCGCGACGTTGCGCGGCAAGCCGAGCAGGATGCCTGCCTCGATCATCGCCTCGACGAGATAGAAGAAGTACGCCGGGCCGCTGCCGGACAGTGCGGTCACGGCGTCGAGCTGGTACTCGGGAACCCGGATCACCTTGCCGACCGGGCGCAGCAGGTCTTCGGCGTGGGCGAGGTGGTCCTCACTCGCGTGCGCGCCCGCCGCGACCGCACTCATCGCCTCATCGACGAACACGGGGGTGTTGCTCATCACGCGGACGACCGGGGTGCCGTCGGCGAGCCGCTTCTCGAACGTCGCGGTCGGGATGCCGGCGGCGATCGAGATGACGAGGTTGGCCGGAGTCACGACGTCGGCGAGCTCGTCGAGGAGCAGGTTGATCTCCTGCGGCTTCACCGCGACCACGAGCGTGTCTGCGCGCTTCGCGGCCTCGGCTGCACTCACCGCCTCGACGCCGTACTCGGCGGTCAGCGCCTTCGCGCGATCCTCGTGACGCTCGGTGAACAGCAGCTCGGCTGCCGGGCGCCCGGAGCGCAGCAGCCCGGACATGAGCGCCTCGCCCATCTTCCCGGCGCCAAGGATCGCGACCGTCTCTCCCATGCTTCGAGTCTCCCAGATGTCGAAGGCAAGGTCACCGCAGTTGTCGTGAGGCATCCGCTCCGCGACTAAGGCTCCCCGACTTCGCCGGCTCGCCGTTTACGTCGCTCCGCGAATACCTCACGACTACTTGCGGGTTACCAGCGAGCGCAGGAAGAAGCGCATGTTCGCTGGTCGCTCCGCGAGGCGCCGCATCAAGTAGCCGTACCAGTCGCTGCCGTAGGGCACGTAGACGCGGACGCAGGCGCCCTCGCCGCTGAGCCTGAGCTGCTCGTCCGGCCGCACGCCGTAGAGCATCTGGTACTCGTAGCTGTCCGGCGTGCGCCGGCACTCCGTGACGAGGCGCTCGGCTTCCTTGACCATCGCCGGGTCGTGGGTGGCGACCATCGGGTAGCCGTTGCCTGCCATCAGGATCGCGAGGCACCGCTTGTAGGAGTCGTCGACATCGCGGCTTCGGGTGAACGCGACGGACTCAGGCTCGTCGTACGCACCCTTGCACAGCCGCACCCGCGATCCGGCGACCGCGAGGTCCCGGCAGTCACCCTCCGTGCGCCGCAGGTAGGACTGCACCACCGCCCCGACCCAGGGGAAGTCGGCACGCAGCTCGCGCATCGTCTCCAGCGTCGAGTCGGTCGTGGTGTGGTCCTCCATGTCGAGGGTCACCGTCGTCCCGGCATCAGCGGCGGCGACGCAGATCCGCCGTACGAGATCGGTGGCGAGTGAGCGGTCGAGCGCCTGCCCGACCGCGGACAGCTTCACCGACACCTCGACGTGCGGGGCGAGTCCGGCCTCCTGCAGCAGGCCGAGCAAGGTGACGTACGCCGCGGCGGCAGCTTCCGCGTGTTCGGGCTCGGACGTGTCCTCACCGAGATGGTCGAGCGAGACCGACAGACCCGACGCGACGAGCTCGCTGCTGACCCGGACCGCGTCGCCGACCACATCCCCCGCGACGAATCGCTTGACGACGCCGCGCGAGACCGGAGCGTGCTCGACGGCGTACCGCACGCTGTCGCGTCGCGATGCGTGCAGCAGCGCTGTCCGCAGCCCGCCCCGCAGCACCATGAGCTACTTCGAGCTGACCGGGGCGATCGGGGCGGCGAGATGGAGTCGGGTGAAGGCGAGCGCCTCCGCCACGTCGGCCTCGCGCTCAGCGCGGTCCTCGCTGCGCCGCGTGTTGATCTCGACGACGACGGTGCCGTCGAAGTGATCCGCGGCGAGGGTCTCGAGGAGCTCGGCGCACGGCTGGGTTCCGCGGCCCGGGACCAGGTGCTCGTCGCGCGCCGTACCCGTGCCGTCCGCGATGTGGATGTGCGTCAACCGCTCACCCATCCGGCTCGCCATGGCAAGCGCGTCACTCTGCGAGACCGCGGTGTGTGAGAGGTCGAGGGTGAAGTGACGGAACTCCTCCTCGCTCGGGTCGTAGTCCGGCGAGTAGGGAACGACCGCTCGGCCGCGGGCCCGCAGCGGGAACATGTTCTCCACGGCGAATCGGACCGAGGTCTCGTTGGCCATCCGTTCGATGCCCGCGATGAACTCCCTGGCGTACTCCCGCTGCCAGCGGAACGGCGGGTGTACGACGACGGTCGGGGAGCCGAGCTTCTCCGCCACATCGCGTGCCTTGATGAGCTTCCCCCACGGTTCGGTCCCCCAGACCGACCGCGTGATGATCAAGCACGGTGCGTGGATCGCGAGGATCGCGATGCCGTGGTAGTCGGACAGCTTGCGGAGCGCATCGATGTCCTGGCTGACCGGGTCCGGCGTGACCATGACCTCGACGCCGTCGTACCCGAGGCGGGCGGCCATCTCGAACGCCGCCGCCGTCGACTCGGGATAGACCGAGGCGGTCGACAGCGCCACCTTGGCATCTGGCACCTGTACAACCGTCACGACCTCAAAGCGTAGGGCGTCTGGTCGCCTATTCCCCGCGTTACGGTTCGGCCGTGAGCAATCACGCGCGCCGCCACGCGCGTGAGCCAGCCGGCCGGGGCCGGTCGCCGAGCCGCCGAACCGGGTGGATGAATGAACAAGGGGTGAACCCGGTCTCGCTCAGGGCTGTGCCGCGTAGTGTTGCCGGGTGCCTGAGGTCGATCTCAACTTCCCGAGACAGTGGGTCGAGTTCGTCAATCCGGAGGACGACGAGCAGATCTTTCGCTGTGATCTGACCTGGCTGTTGTCTCGCTGGACCTGCGTCTACGGCAGCGGCTGCAAGGGCATCGTGAAGGGCCGGCCCAACGACGGGTGCTGCTCCCACGGCGCGCACTTCTCGGACAAGAAAGACGAGAAGAAGACGAAGAAGTTCGCCCAGGAGCTGACGGCCGAGGAGTGGCAGTTCCGTGACGAGGGTCTTGCCAACGGCGTCACCGAGCTCGAGGACGGCGACCCGAAGACCCGCCGCTACAAGGGCGCCTGCATCTTCCTCAACCGCCCCGGGTTCAAAGCCGGGCAAGGATGCGCTCTGCACCTGCACGCGCTGAACACCGGGCGGCACCCGCTGGAGACGAAGCCCGACGTGTGCTGGCAGCTGCCGGTCCGCCGCAGCTACGACAAGGTGAAGCGGCAGGACGACACCAAGGTGCTCGTCACGACGATCGCCGAGTACGACCGCCGCGGGTGGGGTCCCGGCGGCCATGACCTGAACTGGTGGTGCACCGGCGCCACCGAGGCTCACGTCAGCCCCGAGCCGCTCTACATCTCCTACAAGCCCGAGCTCGTCGAGCTGATGGGCCAGGCGTCCTACGACGTCCTTGCCGAGATCTGCGAGGCGAACCTCGCCGGGCGCTTCACCGCCCACCCCGCGAGCTAGCGCCGAGTCGACCGCAGCATCGACAAGCTCGACATCGATCTCCGCCGGGTCGGTCACCTCCCCTATCGTTGCGACATGCAAACGGGGGAGCCGCTGGACCCGCCTGGTGTTGCCGCAGCGATCGCGCCGATCATCGACCGCCTGCGAATCGCGATCGTCAGAGCGGTCGGGCCGATGGAATCGGAGGTCGCGGAGCGGCTCGGCGTCCCGGCGCCCGTGCTTCGACTGCTCGGGATGTTGCGCAACACCACGCCCGACCGGATCGTCAGCATCGCCGACGTCCTCGAGGTCTTCCTCTACCAGCCACCCGAGCAGATCAGGGCGGCCATCGACGGGTTGGTCCGCGCCGGGTTGGCGGAGATGATCGGCGATGAGGACCTTCGCCTGGCCAAGTCCGCCCAGGTTCTCGTCCACGAGGTGCTCGGACGGATGCAGACGGTCCTCGAGGAGCTGTGGTCCGACCAGGCAGAACTCGTCGCACGGCTGCTGCCGATCGCCCAGCGCGCCTGCGCTGCGGTCACGGCGTCGGGTGGTGCAGCAACGCGGATCATGGCGCCTCCTTACCAGGCTCCCGATTCCTCGCCTGCCTTGCTGCTTGCGGAGTCGCTGACGCCCCTGCGCTTTCACCGCTTCGACGCCTACGCAGCGGCATGGCGGGCGGAGGGGCTCACGGTGGCGGCAATCCTGCAGCTTCCAGCCGGACCGCAGCGACAGCGGATCGAGGACGAGACCAATCGCCTGTCGGCGCCGCCCTATGCCGTCCTCAGCGATGCGGAACGTTTCACGCTTGTGACCGGACTCGGCGCGCTCCCGAACTGAAGACGCGCGTCGCTGCCCGGAAGCGTCGTACGTCGGCCCTACCGTCACCGGCATGGCGACGAAAGCGGCCGCGCGGCCGGCGTACCGGTGCGACGACTGCGGCCTCGAGGTCGCCAAGTGGGTCGGCCGCTGCCCGGAGTGCCAGGCCTGGGGCACCATCGCTGAGGCCGGCGCCCGGCCAGGTCTCTCCGTGGTCGCCGGTCCCGTCTCGGCGCCCGCAAGGCCCATCGGCGAGGTGGAAGAACAGGCGGCTCGACACCGCCCGACGGGCGAAGACGAGCTCGATCGGGTGCTCGGCGGCGGGCTCGTTCCCGGTTCGGTCGTCCTGCTCGCCGGCGAGCCCGGCGTCGGCAAGTCAACCCTGCTCATCAGCGCCGCCGCGAAGATCGCCGAGACCGGCCGCCGCTGCCTCGTGGTCACCGGTGAGGAGTCCGCCGCACAGGTTCGGCTTCGGGCCGGCCGGATCGGCGCGCTGGCCACCGAGCTGTTCCTCGCCGCCGAAACCGAGCTGTCGGCGGTGCTCGGTCACGTCGAGGCTGTCGGTCCCGACGTACTGATCGTCGACTCGGTGCAGACCATCGGCTCGGCCGAGATCGACGGCGCCGCCGGCGGGGTCTCTCAGGTGCGCGAGGTCGCGAGCGCGATCATCCGGCTCGCCAAGGCGCGCGGGATGGCCACGATCCTGGTCGGCCATGTCACCAAGGACGGGACGGTCGCCGGTCCGCGAACCCTCGAGCACCTCGTCGACGTCGTCCTGTCCTTCGAAGGCGACCGCCACTCCCGGCTTCGCCTGGTGCGCACGGTGAAGAACCGCTTCGGTCCCGCCGACGAGGTCGGCTGCTTCGACCTGACCGATGACGGCATCATCGGCTTGCCGGACCCGTCCGGGCTGTTTCTCGCGCACGGCAGCCGGCCGGTGCCCGGCACCTGCGTGACCGTCACGATGGAGGGGCGGCGCGCGCTGGTCACCGAGGTGCAGGCGCTGGTCACCTCCTCGGAGCAGGCCAACCCACGGCGGGCGACCAGCGGCGTCGACTCCGCCCGGACGGCGATGCTGCTCGCAGTCCTGCAGCGTGCGCTGGGGATCGCGCTTTCGAAGCACGAGGTCTACGCCGCGACCGTCGGCGGCGTCCGCCTCGCCGAGCCCGCTTCGGATCTCGCCCTCGCCCTGGCGATCGCCAGCACCGCCCGCAACCACGCCGTCGTTCCGGGGCTGGTCGCGATCGGCGAGGTCGGCCTGGCGGGTGAGATCCGCCCGGTGTCCTCGATGCGAGCCCGGCTCGCGGAGGCGGCGCGGCTCGGCTTCACCACCGCGCTGGTCCCGCCTCGGTGCCGCGTCGAGTCCGTGCCGATCCGCATCGTCGAGGTCGACGACATCACGGACGCATCACGAAGAGCCATCCCCCCGCTGTGAAACAAGCGGAGCTCTGAATCACTGGCCTACTCTCACCTCGTCCGTAGACTCGATCATCGAGCGAGGCGAGGAGTCAGGTGGCACCCGAACGCGCGGAGATCGACCTGCTGCGGGCGACGCTTGCCAAGGTTGCGCCCGGCACGCAGCTGCGCGACGGTCTCGAGCGAATCCTCCGCGGCCACACCGGCGCACTGATCGTCCTCGGTCACGACAAGAACGTCGAGGCGCTGTGCACCGGTGGCTTTCCGCTGGACGTGGAGTTCGCCGCGACGCGGCTGCGTGAGCTGGCGAAGATGGACGGCGCGATCGTCCTCGACAACGACCTCACCAAGATCGTGCGGGCGGCAACGCACCTCGTCCCGGACCCGTCGATCCCCACCGAGGAGTCCGGCACCAGGCACCGCACCGCCGAGCGCGTGGCGCGCCAGACCGGCTACCCGGTCGTCAGCGTCAGCCAGTCGATGCGGATCATCGCTCTCTACGTCGACGGCCGGCGCTACGTCCTCGACGACTCCGCCGCGATCCTGTCGCGCGCCAACCAGGCGCTCGCCACCCTCGAGCGCTACAAGCTCCGCCTCGACGAGGTGAGCGGCACGCTGTCCGCTCTCGAGATCGAGGACCTCGTCACGGTCCGCGATGCGGTCGTCGTCACCCAGCGACTCGAGATGGTGCTGCGCATCGCCTCCGAGATCGACGGGTACGTCGTGGAGCTGGGTACCGACGGCCGGCTGCTCGCCTTGCAGCGCGACGAGCTGATGGCCGGCGTGATCCAGGAACGCGAGCTCGTCATTCGTGACTACATCCCGACCCCCCAGGGTCGCAAGCCGCGGACGGTCGAACAGGTCCTCGACGACCTCGATGACCTCTCGGCCACCGACCTGCTCGACCACGAGGTGATCGCCCGCGTGTGCGGACTCGGCACCGC
>DASZYY010000152.1:0-3800 GCA_035545175.1 Mycobacteriales bacterium | reverse complement strand
GAGGTCCAGGGCACGCGGCTGTAGAGCGCGAGCAACAACGCGCTGCTCGTGCCGGATGCGGTGACTTGCGGTGACTCGATCAGGTCGCTGCGCCGGACGCCGTCGGGCGACAGCTCGAGGAGCCAGGTGTCGCCGTCGGTGGCGCGAAGTGCGACCGTTCCGGTTGGACCGGAGACGTCGTCGCGGTGATAGACCCGCGGAATGATGACGTCGATCAGCTCGTCGATGCCGTCGGCGGCGATCTCGGCGTCGATCGGCTGGCGGATGCCGTGGGCGTTCTGCGCGTCGAAGCGGTGCACGGCTGACTCGTGCGCCATCCGCCGCGCCCAGAAGATCGCCCCTTGCGGCTCGTCGGATGCCCAGGTCCAGATGGGGGTGTCCGCCGAGCAGTCCGACAGGGCGGCGACCAGGTGGTCGAGCTGGTCGGCGAGGAGCTCCACGGGATCGCCGTCCGGCGGCTCCGGAAGATTCTGCGGTCGTGCGCTTGCTCGCGTGGAGACGTAGAGCGTCACGTTCGCGTACACCTGCCAGACGTGACGGGCGAGATCGGCGACGGTCCAGTCACCGCAGGTCGTGACCGGGGCGTCGGCGCCACTGCGGGCGGCCGCGACCAGCCCTTCGCCCTCGCGACGTACCGCGATGACGAGCTCGGAGTACGACGGTGTGCGCGGTCCCGGCGAGGTCACTCTTCGATCCCCGCCGTGAGGTCGAGATCGTTCGGTGGGGTGTCCGGCGTCTTCCAGTGGAGCCATGGCTTCTTGTAGACGTCGTGGTAGTGGTTCGCGCGGTCGATGAACTTCTCGTACGCCGCGTCGAAGGCGTCCTGGTTGCGCTCCCGCAACGCCTCGCGGACGGGGGCGCAGTCCTGCTCGAGGTAGGCGGCCATGTGCTCGGCGTACTTCGGCCGGCTCGTCGCGCACAGCCGTAGCTGCTTGACGGTCGAGGTGTAGAAGTACTCGGCCAGCTTCCAGTTGCCGGCCTTCGCGGCGTAGTAGAGGCGATGCACGCGCACGCCCACCTCGGCCATCAGGCGGTCCATACCGGGCTGCATCATCGCCAGCTCGTCGATCGTGAGCTCGCGCTTGCCGTTGTGCACGGCGTGCGTGTGGTCAGTCGAAACCGGCGTGGGTCGCGAGCTGGAGTCGGACGTGCTCAAGAGGTCGTCTCCCGGTGGATCTTGTACTGCGCGGCTTGTGCCCGAGGGCGAACAACGAGGAGGTCGACGTTGACGTTCCAGGGCCGGGTTGCTGCCCACGCGATGCAGTCGGCGACGTCGTCGGCGCTGAGTGGGCCGGGGACCCCGGCGTAGACAGCATCGGCCCTTGCTCGGTCTCCCCCCAAGCGGTTTAGCGAGAACTCCTCGGTCGCCACCATGCCCGGTGCGACCTCGACCACCCGCACCGGCCGCCCGCACAGCTCGAGCCGCAGCGTCTCGGAGATCGCGGTCTCGGCGTGCTTGGCGGCGGCGTATCCGGCGCCGCCCTCGTAGACGCCGTGCCCGGCGGTCGAGGTGACGGTCACGATCACCCCGTCACCGCTCGCCTCCAGCTTCGGGAGCAAGGCCCGGGTGACGCGCATCATGCCGAGGACGTTGACCTCCCACATCCGCCGCCAGGCGTCCTCGTCAGCTTTCTCGACCGGTTCGAGACCGAATGCCCCGCCGGCGTTGTTGACCAGGACGTGACAGCTGTCGAGAGCGGCCGCCAGCGCGGCGACGGAGGCCTCGTCGGTGACGTCGAGCGTGACCGGCCGGGCCCCACACTCGGCGGCCAGCGCCGCCAGCCGATCCGTACGACGGGCGGCGGCGACGATGTCGTACCCCTCCGCGGCGAGCCGGCGAGCCGTCGCGGCACCGATCCCGCTGCTCGCGCCCGTCACGACGGCCGTACGGCGCCCTTGATCCACGCTCCGAGGCTACGGGGGTATGCGTTTTGACCACTTCGGGCAGGATTGATGGCATGGGACAGCCGCGGCGCTCTGCCTTGCCGCGGCGCATTGCGACGCTGTCCGTCCACACCTCGCCGCTGGACCAGCCCGGCTGCGGGGATGCGGGCGGCATGAACGTCTACGTCACCGAGGTGGCGCGCCGGCTGGCCGAGCACGACATCGCCGTGGAGATCTTCACCCGGTCGACCAGCAGTGACGTGCCGCCGACGGTTGAGGTCCACCCCGGCGTCACGGTCCGCCACATCACGGCGGGCCCTTACGAGGGGCTCGACAAGAACGACCTGCCGGCGCAGCTGTGCGCCTTCACCAGCGGGGTGCTGCGCGAGGAGGCTGCGCACGAGCCGGGTTGGTACGACCTGGTGCACTCGCACTACTGGTTGTCGGGGCAGGTCGGCTGGCTGGCCAAGGAGCGGTGGGGCGTGCCGCTGGTGCACACGATGCACACCATGGCGAAGGTGAAGAACCTGCTCCTCGCCGAGGGGGACTCACCCGAGCCGCCGTTGCGTGCGATCGGCGAAGCCCAGGTCGTCGAGGCCGCCGACCGGCTGATCGCCTCGACCGCCGAGGAGGCCACTCAGCTCGTCGAGCTCTACGCCGCGGACCCGAACCGGGTCGAGGTCGTCGCCCCCGGCGTCGACCTGTCCGTGTTCTCTCCCGGCGAGCGGGTCGCGTCTCGGCTTCGGCTGGGGTTGCCCGCCGACGCCGTCGTGCTGTTGTTCGTCGGCCGGATCCAGCCGTTGAAGGCACCCGACGTCGTGCTGCGGGCCGCGGCGAGCCTCATCGAGACCGACCCGGCGCTGCGTGAGCGGCTTGTCGTCGTGGTCGTCGGCGGGCCGTCGGGCACCGGGCTCGAGGAGCCCGAGCACCTGGCGAAGCTCGCCGGCACCCTGGGCATCTCCGACCTGGTCCGCTTCGAGCGGCCGGCGCCGCAGGACCTGCTCGCGGACTACTACCGGGCCGCGGACCTCACGATGGTCCCGTCGTACAACGAGTCGTTCGGCCTGGTCGCGCTCGAGTCGCAAGCGTGTGGCACGCCGGTGGTCGCTGCCCGGGTCGGCGGGCTGGCGACCGCGGTGCGCGACGGCGTGTCTGGGGTGCTGGTCGACGGGCATGATCCGGCCGACTACGCCGCCGTGATCGGCTCCGTCATCGACGCCCCGGCTCGCCGGGCGGCGCTCGCCGAAGGTGCGGTCGCGCACGCGGCCGGTTTCGGCTGGGACGCCACGGTCGAGCGCGTGCTCGAGGTCTATTCGCAGCTGTGAGCACTGCGGACAAGGCGGCGCTCGCGCAGGTGCTGCGCGAGGTGCTGACCGATCGGGAGCTCGAGTTCGACGAGCAGTCGCTCGGCGCGTTCTTCGTGAAGCTGCCGGGCACCCGCAAGCTCGCGACGATGACGTGGCTGGTGATCGGTGAGCACTCGCTGCAGATCGAGGCGTTCTTCTGCCGCAAGCCGGACGAGAACGAGGAGCGCTTCTGGCGTTGGCTGCTGGAGCGCAACGCCAAGCTGTACGCCGTGGCGTTCTCCGTCGACGTACTCGGTGACGTCTACCTCACCGGCCGCTTGCCGTTGTCTGCTGTGGAACCCGACGAGCTCGACCGCGTCCTCGGCGCCGTCCTCACGGCCTCCGACGAGTCGTTCGACGCTGCGCTCGAGATCGGGTTCCGGACGTCCATCGAGAAGGAGTGGGACTGGCGGGTGAAGCGAGGCGAGTCGCTCGCCAACCTGCAGGCGTTCGCGCACTTCGCGGAACCCGCCAACCGGCCGCCGCGACTGACCGACGACAATCCCTAGTCATGACTGTCGCAGGTCGGCTCGTGCTGCTCCGCCACGGCGAGAGCGAATGGAACGCCAA
>DASZYY010000151.1:0-3428 GCA_035545175.1 Mycobacteriales bacterium | reverse complement strand
CTCGAGCTCGAACCGCTTGCCTTGGCGGACCGACGCGACGCCGTCGAACCCGAGACCGGGCAGCGCCCGAACGATCGCCTGCCCTTGCGGGTCGAGGATCTCCGGCTTCGGCATGACATCGACGACGACCCTGACCACGCGACTCACCCTATCCAAGCGAGAACGGCCGGCCGGTGAGGCGCTCGTAGGCCTCGACGTACTTCTCGCGGGTGCGGGCCACCACGTCCTCCGGAAGCGGCGGCGGCGGGCCACCGGCAGCGCGATCCCAGCCCGACTCGTACCTCAGCCAGTCCCGGACGTACTGCTTGTCGTACGACGGCTGGGCGCCGCCGGGCTGCCACGTCTCCTTCGGCCAGAACCGCGAGGAGTCCGGGGTGAGCACCTCGTCGCCGAGTACGAGCACGCCGTCGAGCCAGCCGAGCTCGACCTTCGTGTCGGCAAGCAGGATCCCGGCTCGCTCCGCGAGATCGCGACCGCGCGAGTAGACGGCGAGGGTGAGCGTCCGTAGCTGCTCCGCGACCTCCGCCCCGACCTGGGCCACCACCTCATCGAACGTCATCGCCTCGTCGTGCTCGCCGACCGGCGCCTTGGTGGTCGGCGTGAAGATCGGCTCGGGCAGCTTCGACCCGTCCAGCAACCCGGGCGGCAGGGCAACCCCGCACACCGAGCCGTTGGCCTCGTAGTCGATGACGCCGCTGCCGGCGAGATAGCCGCGCGCGACGCACTCGACGCTGACCATCTCGAGCTTGCGGCAGAGCACGGAGCGGCCGCGCAGCTCCTCGGCGTACGGCGCGAACGCTGCCGGGTAGTCCGCAACATCGGCCGAGACCAGATGGTTGGGAATGATGTCGGCGAGCTGCTCGAACCACCACAACGACATCTGGGTGAGGATCGCGCCCTTGTCGGGGATCGTGGTCGCGAGGTCGTAGTCGAACGCCGACATCTTGTCGCTGGCGACCATCAGCAACAGGCCGTCACCCGCGTCGTACAGGTCGCGGACCTTGCCGGTGTAGAGGTGCCGCGCCTCGAGCCCGGGCAGCGCACTCATGACAGCTGCGCGACCCGGTCGAAGACCGGAGCCAGCCGCTCGAGGTAGCGCTCGGGCCGGCAGACCGCGTCCAGCCGCGCTTCATCCAGCGTCTGGTCGGCATCGGCCGCGTGCTTGCGCAACGTCTCCCGGAACGGCACGCCGGACGACCAGGTCTCCATGGCGGCGGCCTGCGTCAGCGCGTAGGCGTCCTCCCGCGAAAGGCCCGAGTCGACCAGCTCCAGCAAGACGGTGCTCGAGTAGATGAGGCCGCCGGTCGCATCGAGGTTCGCCCGCATCCGGTCGGCGTCGACGACGAGCCCGTTGACCAGCCGTGACGTCAGGTGCAGCAGGTAGTCCGTCCCGATCGCGGCGTCGGGCAGCGCGATCCGCTCGACCGACGAGTGCGAGATGTCGCGCTCGTGCCAGAGCGGGATCCCCTCCATCACGGGCACCACCTGCGCGCGCACGATGCGCGCCAGACCGCAGATCCGCTCGCACATGATCGGGTTGCGCTTGTGCGGCATCGCGCTCGAGCCTTTCTGGCCCGAGCCGAACGGCTCGGCGACTTCGCGCACCTCCGTCCGCTGACCGTGTCTTACCTCGAGCGCGATCGCCTCGCAGACCGTCGCCATCACGGCGAGGGCGGACACCCATTCGCTGATGCTGTCGCGGATGACGACCTGCGTCGCGACTTCCGCAGCGCGCAGCCCGAGGGCGGAGGCGACGTGCTGCTCGATCGACGGGTCGATGTTCGAGTACGTCCCGACCGCACCGGAGATCTTGATGACGCCGACACCCTCGCGCGCCGCCTTCAGCCGATCGCGCGAACGCGCCATCGCGAAGGCGAAGTCGGCGACCCGGTGCCCCCAGGTGTCCGGCTCGGCGTGCACCCCATGGGTACGGCCGACCCGCAGCGTCGCACGGTGGGTCAGCGCGTGGTCGCGCAGCGCAGCGACGAGCTCGGTGGCACGCGCGACGAGCAAGTCGGTCGCCTCGGTCAGCTGGATCGCGAGGGCGGTGTCGAGAAGATCCGACGAGGTCATGCCGTGGTGGACCCACGCCGCGGCCTCGCGCGGGTTCGTGTTGTCGGCCCACGCCGTGAGGAAGGCGATGACGTCGTGCTGGGTCACCGCCTCGACGGCAGCGACCGCTTCGGGAGTCGGCGCGGGTGCGGCCAGCACCGGCGCGACCGCGTCAGCCGGGACGGTGCCGGCATCCGCGTGCGCTTGCAGCACGAGGGCCTCGACCTTGCACCACAGCTCGTACTTGTGCGCCTCACTCCACACCTGTCCCATCTCGGGAAGGGTGTAGCGCTCGATCATCAGCTCTCCTCGGCAGCCCTGCGGGCTATGTCGCTGCGGTAGTGACCGCCGTCGATCCGGACGTGCTTGACGGCTTCGTACGCCGATTCTCTCGCACTGCGAAGATCGGCGCCGACCGACGTGACGGCGAGCACCCGTCCACCGCTTGTGACGAGCTGATCACCTTCACGAGCGGTGCCGGCGTGCAGGACATCGGCGGTGGTGATCTCGTCGAGGCCCTCGATCGGGTCGCCGGTTCGCGGGTTCGCCGGGTAGCCGGCAGCCGCCACCACCACCGTCACCGACGCACCCGCTTTCCAGCGAAGCGGCGGGTGGTCTGCCAGCGTCCCGGTTGCCGACGCCGCCAGCAGATCCGACAGCGGTGAGTCCAGCATCGCCAGCACCGACTGGGTCTCCGGGTCACCGAACCGGGCGTTGAACTCGACAACCCGCACGCCACGCGAAGTGAGGGCGAGTCCGGCGTACAACAGCCCCGAGAACGGGGTCCCCCGCTTCGCCATCTCCGCGATCGTCGGCCGGACCACCGTCTCGACGACCTCGTCGACGAGTCCCGCCGCCGCCCAGGGCAACGGTGCGTAGGCGCCCATCCCGCCGGTGTTCGGACCGGTGTCACCGTCGCCGACCCGCTTGAAGTCCTGCGCGGGGATCAGCGGGACGACGGCCGCGCCGTCCGTCACGCAGAACAGCGAGACCTCCGGCCCGTCGAGATACTCCTCGACCACCACGGTGTGTCCTTCGGCGTGCGCGAGAGCGACGTCCCGGTCCGCCGTGACCACCACTCCCTTGCCCGCCGCCAGCTCGTCGTGCTTCACGACGTACGGCGCCCCGAACTCGTCGAGCGCCGCCGCCACCTCCTCGGATGTGGTGCATCGCCGATACCCGGCCGTCGGCACGCCCGCGGCCACCATGACCTCTTTGGCAAACGCCTTGCTGCCCTCGAGCTGAGCCGCGGCCGCACTCGGTCCGAACACGTCGAACCCCGCCGCCCGCAGCTCGTCCGCCGCACCGGCAACCAGCGGAGCCTCCGGCCCGATGACCACCAGGTCCGCCGCGGCTTCCTTGGCGACGGCGACCCA
>DASZYY010000150.1:0-2111 GCA_035545175.1 Mycobacteriales bacterium | reverse complement strand
GGCGTGACGCCTGCGCAGCTCGTCGCGACGCTGGGGCCGGTCGAGGCCCAGCTGGTCCAGCTGCTGTCCGGCGGCACCGAGGCCTGCCCGACGGCCGGCAGCGTGTCGAGCCCGGTCAGCACCCCGGCGGGTCGAGGGGCGTCGGTTCCCGGTGGCGGCTCCGATCTCGCGCGGCTGCTCGTCGGACTTGGAGGCTCCCAGTGATCCGCCGTGCCGTGAAGGTCCAGCTCGTGATCTTCCTCATCCTTTCGATCGCCGGGGTCATCTACGTCGGCGCGAGCTACGTCGGCGTGAACCCGCTCCACGGCCCGTTCACCGTCAAGCTTCGGCTGCCGTCCTCGGGCGGGATCTTCACCAACGCCGACGTCGACGAGCGCGGTGTCGTGGTCGGACGGGTTGGTGCGATTCACCTGCCGGATGCGGCGGGCGACCCCATCACGGTCGACCTGAAGATCAACAACGGTCAGAAGATCCCGGCGGCCGGCATCACCGCCAAGGTCACCAATCTCTCCGCCGTCGGCGAGCAGTACGTCGAGCTCGAACCGGTCGCCACGGGCGCGCCGTACCTGTCCAGGGACTCCGTCATCACCGGGACGATCCCGGTGGACGACGCGGTGATCCTGCGCAACCTCGAGCAGCTGTTTGCCAGCGTCAACGTGCACGACCTGTCGACTACGGTCACCGAGCTCGGCAAGAGCTTCGCCGACCTGGGGCCGAGCCTGCAGAAGCTCATCGACGGGGGAGACAAGCTGACCCAGGCCGCCCAGAACGCGCTGCCGGCGACCGAACAGCTGATCAACGACGGCAAGACCGTGCTCGACACCCAGCGTGAGGTGTCCGCCGAGCTGAAGGCCTTCGCCGCGACCTTCAACCAGTTCAGCGGCGAGGTCAGCGCGAAGGACGCGGCACTTCGCACCATCCTCCAGAACGGGTCTGCGGCGGCGCAGCAGCTCAAGCTGTTGATCCAGGACAACCAGGACGTCGTGCCGGAGCTGCTCACGAACCTCAACACGTTCAGCCAGATCCAGAGCGTGCGGCTGCCGCAGGTGCGCGCCGTGCTGGAGCTCTACCCCGCGATCGTGGCCGACTCCTTCTACGCGCTGCCGCCGCCGGGCAAGGACGGCATCTCCACGGCCCGATTCGGCAACATCACCGACACCGGCTCCTTCTGCAGCAACGGCTACCAGAGCACGAAGACGCGCTCGAACAAGCCGAAGGACTGGGGTGGGGCGGCGAACCTGTCCGCCTACTGCACCCAGGACGGGACGAACGACCAGCGTGGCGCGCGGTTCGCGCCGCGCCCCAAGGGTGACAACGCGAACGTCTCGAACGCCACGCCGTACGACGGCCCGCACTACGGGCAGCCGTTCCCGGGCTCCGGCAAGGTCGGGACCTGCGGTACCCCGACGTGTCCGAAGGCGAACACGTCGAAGGCGAAGCGGGCCAAGGCCTCGGACGCGGCGTACCAGCAGACGCCGACCTTTGCGGCTCCGTACGACCCGAAGACCGGCATCCTGCAGGGGCTAGACGGCAAGCTCTACCAGCTCGGCCTTTCCGGACCCCTCGCGCCGGTCTTCGGCTCGTCGTCGTACACCTGGTTACTGCTCGCCCCTACGATGCGTTAAGTGAAACGCGGGGTTCCTCTTCTCATCGCTGTCGTCCTGGTGCTGATCGGCACCGGGGTGCTGGCGGGCATCGGCGTGCGCCACGCCTCGCACGCCTCGTCGCTGGATGACGAGCGCACGAAGGTCGCGCTGCTGGCAGGCAAGTACGCCGTCGACTTCACCTCGGTGGACTACCGGCACCTGCAAGCCGACTTCGATGCCGCCGCGAAGAACGCGACGCCGGACTTCTCCAAGAAGTACCTCGCGACCGTCCAGGTCTTCGCCCCGCTGTACACGAAGGGGCAGGTCGTGCAGACCACGTCGGTCGACCTCGCCGGCGTCTCTTCGATCACGCCGACGAGCGCCGTCGTGCTCGTCGCGCTCAAGGGCGTCGCGACCAACACGAAGACCAAGCTCGGAACTCAGCAGCTGTTCCGGATGCAGATCTCACTCAGCAAGGTCGGCGACCGCTGGCTCACGAGCAATGTCGTGCCCCTATGAGGCACG